>JASHTF010000044.1 GCA_030040715.1 Gammaproteobacteria bacterium
CTGTCGAGCGCGGCGATCGCCTCGTCGATCGCCGCCCGTGTGGCCGCGTCGACCGAGGAGCTGGACAGCTGCTGCCGGCGCTCGAAGGCGCTCTCGATCAACGTTTGCAGCGAGCGCATCTGCGTTGGCTCCATTGACGATTTCATCTTAGCGCATGCGGTTCCGTCCGACAGCCACCATCGACCGCGGTTGGCTACGGTTGCCCGTCGCTGTTAGCGTGCAGGGCGCGATGATCGATCAGCTCAAGTCGGCGAGCGGCCTCAAAGGCCACGCGCTCTACCTCGATGTGGATGGCACGGTGCTGAGTCTGGCGTCGAGTCCGGATGCCGTCGAGGTGCCGCCCGACGTGGTGCCGCTGCTGCGCCGGCTCGCCGACACGCTCGAGGGCGCTGTGGCCTTCGTCAGCGGCCGCACCATCGGCGCGATCGATGCGCTGTTTGCACCGCTGCGCTTCCCCTGCATCGGAGTGCACGGCGGCGAGCTGCGCGCTCCCGACGGCGAGCTGGTGCGCGACCTGCGGCTCGCCGATGAGTTGCACGCGGCACTGCCGCTGCTGCGCCGGGCGGCCGCGCAGCTGCCGGGGGTCCTGCTCGAGGACAAGGGCAGCGCCATCGCAATGCATTACCGCAGTGTGCCTGATCGCGGTCGCGACGTGCTCAAGATCGCCGAGCTGGTGGCGGCCGGCATGGGATCGGCGTACGCGATCCGACTCGGCAAGTGCGTGGTCGAGATCTGCCCGCGCCACCTCACCAAGGGCTCGGCGCTGCTGCAGCTGATGGAACGTGCGCCCTTCCGCGGTCGCATACCGATCTACGCGGGCGATGACAGCACCGATGAGGACGCCTTCGAGCTCGCCAATCGACTCGGCGGCATCAGCGTGCGCGTCGGATCGGATCACGCCCCGAGCGCCGCGGCCTTTCGTTTGCCCGATCCCGAGCGCCTGCGCGCCTGGCTGCACGAGATCGCGAACGGCTGAGGTAAATTGCGATCGACCTCAGTGCGCGCGCTGATCGAGCGCCTGCATCAGGCGCGCGCGCAGGCGTTCGGTCGCCGCCTCGTCCAGGGGTCGCTGCGCGCGATCGGTCAGATAGAACACGTCCTCGGCGCGCTCACCCAGCGTGGCGATCTTGGCCGCATGCAGGTCGACGCGCTCCTCCCACAGCACCTTGCCGACGTCGCACAGCAGCCCGGGACGATCGCCCGCGGTGAGTTCCAGCACCGAGCGGGCGTTGCGCACATCGAGCGTGATGCTGATCTGGGTCGGCGTCTTGAACACCCGCATCTGCCGCGGTGCGCGGCGCGATACCGCGAGTGAGGCATCCTCGGGACGCTGCAGCGAGGCCCACAGCGCCTGCTCCATCTCGGCGCGACGCTCGGAATCGGCGATCGGTCGCCCGTCATCTTCGAGCACATGGTAGGAGTCGAGCGAGAAGCCATTGCCGACCGGTGTGATGCGCGCGTCGAGAATGTTGAAGCCGAGCTGATCGAGTACCGCCGTCGCCCGCGCAAAGCCGTGGCGGCGGTGCGGCGCATAGATCATGACCGCGGTCGTGCCGCGCTCGCTCTGCGGCTCGACCGACACCAGCGCCTCATCGACGTTGAGCTCGCCCTCGGCGAGCACGCGCGTGTGGCGGGCGATCTCCTCGGACGAGTGGCGCAGGAAATAGGCGCTCGGCAACCGCGCCCAGGCGCGCTCGATAGCAGCGCCCGCCAGCCCCTGCGCCGCGAGCAGCGTGCGCGCCGCCTGCTGGTTCTCGCGCACCAGCTCGTCCTGATCGATCGGAGTTTCGAGCCCGCGTCGCAGCGCGCGCTTGACCCGCTCGTAGAACTCGTGGAATAGCGATGCCTTCCAGGAGTTCCACAGCTTCGGGTTGGTGCCGCGCACGTCCGCGCAGGTCAGCACGTACAGATAGTCGAGGTGGGTCTCGTCGCCCACGCGGCGTGCGAAATCGCTGATGACCTGCGGATCGCCGATGTCCTGCTTCTGCGAGGTCATCGACAGCAGCAGGTGATTGGAGACCAGCCACGCGACCAGCCGCGCGTCGTAGCGCGACATGCCCTGCTCGAGGCAGAACGCCTCCGCATCGACGCCACCGAGCTCGGAGTGATCGCCGCCGCGGCCCTTGGCGATGTCGTGAAACAGCGCCGCCAGATAGGCGATCTCCGGCTTCGGCAGCTGCTGCATGGTCGCCGAGACCAGAGGTAATTCGTGATCAAACTCGCGCAGGGTCAGGCGGCGCAGATTGCTCACGACAAACAGGATGTGGGCATCGACGGTGTAGGCGTGGAACAGGTCGTACTGCATGCGGCCGACGATGCGTCCGAAGGCCGGTATATAGCGTCCGAGCACGCCATAATCGTTCATGCGCCGCAGCTCGTGCGTGACGCCGTGCGGCGCGCGCAGGATCTCGAGAAACAGGCGGTGATTGCGCGGATTCTGGCGAAACTCCTCGTCGATCTGCCCGAGGTTGCGCACCACCGCGCGAATGGTGTTGGCGCGCACGCCGCGAATCTGCGGATTCTGCTGCAGCAGCACGAACACCTCGAGCAGTGCCGATGGCTGACGCGCAAACACATCCTCGCGCACCGCCTCGAGATAGTCGTTGCGGATCTGGAAGCGCGCATTCAGCGGCTGGGGCGGCTGATCGCTGGTCAGGATCGCCTCGCGGAACAGCTGCAGCAGCAGCTCATTCAGTACCGTCACGTCGATGATCGTGCGGTAGTAGCGCTGCATGAGCTGCTCGACCGCGAGGGTGTAGCTCGCGTCCTCGTAGCCGAAGGTCTCGGCCAGCTTGAGCTGATAGTCGAACAGCAGCCGATCCTCGTGCCGTCCGGTGAGCACGTGCAGCCCGAAGCGCACCTTCCACAGGAACGCCTGTGCCTGCTGCAACCGCCGCAGCTCCGACGGCGTCAGGAAGCCGTTCTTCACCAGCTCATCGAGCGACTCGCTGCCGAATTGGCGTTTGGCTACCCAGCCGATGGTCTGGATGTCGCGCAGCCCGCCGGGGCCGGTCTTGACGTTCGGCTCCAGGTTGTAGGCGGTATCGTTGGCCTTGAGACGCCGCTCCTGCTGCTCCTTGACCTTGGCCTCGAAGTACGCGCGCGCCGACCACATGCGATCGGGGGCGAGCGCGGTGCGCATCGCGGCCACGAGCTCGGCGGAGCCGGCCAGGCGGCGTGCCTCGAGCAGCGTCGTCATCACGCCGACGTTGGCCGCGCTCTCTTCGGCGCATTCGCCGACCGTGCGCACGCTGTGCCCGACTTCCAGTCCGATGTCCCACAGGAAGGAGACCAGACGCTCGACCGCGGCGCGCTCCGTCTCCTCAAGCGGCGCGGGGACCAGCACCAGCAGATCGACGTCCGAGTAGGGATGCAGCTCGCCGCGGCCGTAGCCGCCCACCGCCACCAGCGCCAGGCGCTCGGCCAGCGGGCGCTCGAGGTGCTGGCGCCACAGCGCGCGCAGCAGCACGTCGATGAACGCGGCCCGGGCGCACACCAGCTCCTCGACCGGGTCCTGCTCGAGAAAGCGGGCCTTGAGCTCCTCCTGCGCCTGGGCGAGCTGGCGCTGGCAACAGGCCGCATCGCACTGCGACTGCTCCAGCAGGCCCGGCAGGCCTGCGAGCAGCGGCCAGTCGAGCGCCGCAGCGGGGATCGGGTCGTCGGCCTGGTCGGTGTCGTCGATGACGGTGGGGTCGAGTCCCGCCATGCTTCCCTGGGAGCAGCGTCAGGCTGCTGCGCGATGACTCAGCGTCAGTACTTCGTGTCCGGTCGGCGTGACCAGCACCATGTGCTCCCACTGCGCGGACAGCGAATGGTCCTTGGTGACTACGGTCCAGCCATCGGGCAGCACGCGTACCTGGCGCTTGCCGGCATTGATCATCGGCTCGATCGTGAACACCATGCCGGCCCGCAGCTCGAGCCCGGTGCCGGGCTCCCCGTAATGCAGCACCTGCGGGTCCTCGTGATAGACGCGACCGATGCCGTGGCCGCAGTACTCGCGCACCACCGAGAATCCCTCGCTCTCGGCCAGGCTCTGGATCGCATGACCGATGTCACCGAGGTGCGCACCCGGGCGCACCAGCTCGATGGCGCGCCACATCCCCTGCTTGCAGACCTCGACCAGCCGCTGCGCGAGGATCGGGGGCTTGCCGACGAAATACATGCGGCTGGTGTCGCCGTGGTAACCATCCTTGATCACCGCCACGTCGATGTTGAGGATGTCGCCGGCCTTGAGCTTGCGCTCGTTGGGAATACCGTGACAGACGACGTGATTGACCGACGTGCACACGGTTTTGGGGTAGCCGCGATAACCGACGTTGGCGGGGATGGTTCCCTGCACGCGCGTGATGTAATCGTGGCAGATCCGGTCGAGCTCATCGGTACTGATGCCGGGCACGACGTGCTCGCCGATCATGTCGAGCACGTCGGCCGCGAGCGCGCCCGAGATCCGCAGCTTGTGCTGCTCATCCGGGCTCTTCAGCGGAATCTGGGTGGTATGCAACATCGGCTACTGAGGCGCCCAACGCGTTGTTCAGCTTGGAAGTTCATGGTATAAAGCGCGACCTTTTTTGGCAACGTAATCCACACGCGCATCGTTAACTCGTGACCGGGTGTCTCGAGCGCGGCTCGTCTCGCACAGCCGAGTCTGCGCCTCGAGATCGTCCACGGGGATGCGCGGAGGCCCAACCCGACATAGGAGACTGCTGGCATGCCCACGGTGTCGATGCGCCAGATGCTGGAGGCGGGCGTTCATTTCGGACATCAGACCCGCTTCTGGAACCCGAAGATGGAGCCATACATCTTCGGCGAGCGTAACAAGATCCACATCATCAACCTCGAGCGCACCCAGCCGCTGTTCGCCGAGGCCACCGCCTTCATCAAGCAGGTCGTGACCGACGGCGGCACGGTGCTGTTCGTCGGCACCAAGCGCTCGGCGCGCGACGCCATTCAAAAGGAGGCGCTGCGCTCCGGTATGCCGTGCGTCAATCAGCGCTGGCTCGGCGGTATGCTGACCAACTTCAAGACCATTCGCGCCTCGATCAAGCGGCTCGTGGAGTTGAAGGAGATGGCCACCGCCGGGGCGCTCGACAAGCGCGGCAAGAAGGAGGCGACGCAGCTGCGGCGCGAGATGGTCAAGCTCGAGCGTAGTCTCGGCGGCATCGCCGCGATGGAGGCGCTGCCCGACGCCCTGTTCGTCATCGACGTCGGCCACGAGCGTATCGCGGTGCACGAGGCCCAGAAGCTCGGCATTCCCGTGGTGGCGGTGGTGGACACCAACTGCTCCCCCGACGGTATTGATCACGTCATTCCGGGGAACGATGACGCCATGCGCGCGATCCAGTTATATGCCGGGGCGATCGCCGACGCGGTGCTCGAGGGTAAGTCCTCGGTTCCCCAGGTCGCCGTCGGGGAGGACGAGTTCATCGAGCTCGACGAGCAGGGCGCCCCACGGCGCCGCAGCGCCAAGCCGGCTACGCGCGCGCGCCCGGCCACCGT
>JASHTF010000369.1 GCA_030040715.1 Gammaproteobacteria bacterium
GAGCATTCGACCGCTTCTATCGACGCGCCAATGCACCAGCGGGCGGATGCGGTCTCGGACTCGCGATCGTCGGGGCGATCGCCGAGCGCCACGGCGCTCGGGTGACCCTTGGAGACGCGCCGAGCGGGGGTTTGCAGGTGACCGTGATCTTTCCCGCGCCGTCTTAAGGTTGGCTTAAGCCTTCGAGGCGAAGCTACCCGCCATGGCCTATTTCACGGCTGTCTAGGAGACTTCGCCATGCAACACCCTGCAAAACGTCTCGCAACCGGGGGCGCACTGGTTGCGCTCGGTGCGCTCACCGGCTGGTCACTGCCGGCGCTGGTACGCACGAGCAGCGACGCTCCTGCGAGCGCTGCGGCCGCAATCCTGCCCGCGGTCGCATCCCTTGATACGATCAGTCCGGGCAGCGCGCCCAATTACCGCGCGATTTTTCAGCAGAACGAGGCCGCCGTCGTCGGCATCACGAGCGCAGGCGAGACCCAAGTCGCCGACTCGCGCTCGTTCGACTTCGGCAACCTGTTCGGTTTCGACCCCTTCGACCAGGATGGCTCTCGCGACGGCTCTCGCGACGGTTCTCGCGACGGCGCTGACGATCCGTTCTCGCAGTTCTTCCACCGTTCGCCGACGCCACGCGGCCAGGTGCCGACGCGTGCACTCGGCTCGGGCTTCATCATCAGCCCCGACGGTCTGATCCTCACCAACGCCCACGTCGTCGCCGGTGCGCACCAGGTGACCGTGACGCTGTCGGATCACCGCGAGTACAAGGCCAAGGTGCTCGGCGCCGATCGCACCAGCGATATCGCGGTACTCAAGATCGATGCGCACTCCCTCCCCACCGTACGTCTGGGTAACTCCGATCAGCTGCAGGTCGGTGACTACGTCATGGCGATCGGTGCGCCGTTCGGTCTGTCCGAATCGGCCACCGCCGGCATCGTCAGCGCCAAGGGGCGCTCGCTGCCGGACGACGGCTACGTGCCGTTCATCCAGACCGATGCCGCGGTGAATCCCGGCAACTCCGGTGGACCGCTGTTCAACTCGAGCGGCGCCGTGGTCGGCATCAATTCGCAGATCTACAGTAACTCCGGCGGCTACCAGGGCGTCGCCTTCGCGATCCCCATAAACCTCGTGGAACAGGTCGAGCATCAGATCGTCACGACCGGAAAGGTCACGCATGGTCGGCTCGGCGTCGAAGTGCAGAACGTCAGCCAGCCGCTGGCGCAATCGTTCAAGTTGCGCTCTCCCGAAGGTGCGCTGGTGTCGGAGGTCGAGCCCGACAGCGCCGCGGCACATGCCGGTCTCAAATCCGGCGATGTCATCCTCGCATACAACGGCACCCCGATCAGTGATGCCGGGCAGCTCTCCGCGCGCGTCAATATGACCGCTCCCGGCGAACGTGCCACCCTCGAGGTGTGGCGCGCTGGTAAGCCCATGAGCGTCGAGGTGACCGTCGGCTCGGCCAGCGCCGGCTCGACGCCGGTGGCGAGCGCGTCGGCTTCCGATCACACACATCTCGGTCTGACGCTGCGCCCGCTGACGTCAGCGGAGCGCGAGCAGGCGGGCCTCACGCATGGTCTCGTGGTCGAGGATGTCCAGGGACGTGCGGCTGAGGCGGGCATCCAGCAAGGCGATGTGGTGCTCGCGGTCGATGGCACCCCGGTGCAGAGCGTCGAGCAGCTGCGCGCGCTGATTCCTCAGCACGATCAGCAGGTCGCGCTGCTGGTCCAGCGGGGCCAAAACCGCATCTATGTTCCGGTGGAGTTGGGCTGACAGGCACTGAGTTTCGTGTGACCCATCAGCGCCGATCAATACCGCATCCGGCGCGTCGATGCGCGGTGATGACTCGATTGTCACCGCGCATCGACCTTGTTGTGACCGCGTGTGACCGCACTGTGACCGCGGCGCTACCGACGCCACGATGGCGTGACGGCACCATGCACCGTCATGAAAATACAACGCCGGTCTCGAGCTACTCAGGTGCAACTCCGGTACGCAATCGCCGGGGTGCTGTTGATATTAGTTGCTGCGGCACTACCGCGGGATGGTCGCGCGGCCGATGCTCCTCAAAGCGCCGCTCCCGCGCCGTCACAGAACAGTGACGCCGACAGTGGCGCGGCTGGATCGAGCGCCGATGTAGCGACGCTACGGCGCTTGCTCGAGCAAGCGGAGGCACGCCTGCGCGCTCTCGAGCAGCGACTCGCCGCCGATGAGAAGGCCGCTGCGGCGTCGACAGCCGCCTCCTCGCCCCCCGGGGCGGCCGCGCCGGCGGCAGCCGCTCCACCGGCGCCGGGCGCGCAGCCCCCCAGCCCCCAGTACGTGACGCCGGCGGGCGCGAGCTCGCTCGCGGCCAACTTCGGCAGCAGCGGCTTCGCGCTCCAGAGCGCGGATGGGGCCAACGTCATCCGCTTCAGAGGCAATCTGTCGGTCGACGGGCGTTATTTCAGCGATGCCTATACGCCCGAAACGGCGGACACCTGGTTGGTGCGTAAGCTCCGCCCCACGCTCGAGGGGACGCTGTGGAGTGACTTTGATTTCCGTTTCATGCCGGATTTCGGCCAGGGCAAGACCGTCCTGGATGACGCCTGGGGGGACGTCCGCGTCGAGCCGTGGCTGGTATTCCAGTTCGGCAAGTTCAAGGCGCCGGTGGGACTCGAGCGGCTGCAGCTCGAGCAATTTGGACGCTTCATCGAGGTGTCGCTGCCGTCGGATCTGCTGCCGTATCGCGATCTCGGATTCAAGGTCGGCGGCAACATCGCGGACGGGATCGTCAACTACGACATCGGCCTGTTCGACGGTACCCTGGACGGTGGCAGCACCGACGGCAACAGCGTGCCGGACACGGATTCCACCGGCAAATTCACCGATGAAGGGCGACTGTTCTTCGCGCCGCTGCTTCACAGCGGGATCGAGGCACTGAAGAAATTCGGAGCCGGTCTCGCCGCGACCTACGTCAATGACAAGGGGACCGCGACCCCATCAACGACGACAAGTCTGCTCGCGTCCTACAAGACGCCGGGACAGCAGTCGATGTTCAGCTATCGCAGCGACTCGCTGACGAGCACCGGTGCCTACAACAACGCCACGATCGCGGACGGCATCGAGCGCCGTGTGGTGCCGCAGCTCTATTACTACTATCGGTCGGTCGGTTTGCTGAGCGAATATGTGCGCGAGGACCAGCAGGTCACGCGCCAGCTTACCAGCCTCAGCTCCCGGGCTGCGACGCTGGAGAACACCGCCTGGCAGGTGCAGGGATATTGGTTCATTACCGGTGAGGACGAGGGCTACGACAGCGGTACGCCACGGCGTGACTTCTTTCAGGGCGGTCCCGGCGGCTGGGAACTCGTGGCGCGCTATCACGAGATCCATTTCGACCCGCAGGCGTTCGCCGACAAGTCCGATTCCTTCGCCAGTCTGAGCTCCTCGGCGCAGGCGGCCCACGCGATCGGCAGCGGCGTGAACTGGTATCTCAATCCCAACTTCAAGGTGCAGCTGGACTATGAGGTCACGCACTTCGACGCCGGCGACTCGCGCGGAGCGGTGATCATCAACCGCCCGGCCGAGCGGGTGCTGACGTCTCAGTTCGCTCTCATCTTCTGATCGCCGCGCTGCTCTCGTTGGATAGCGCTGGCCGGCGGCGGCGCGAGACTCGCCAAGTAGTCGGCGATGCCGGCGAGATCGCGCTGATCCATGCGCGCTAGCAGCTGGGCGTGGCGGTCTGGCGCCTTGGCGCTCAGCGCCGACAGTTGCCGCATCAGGTCGGCCACGCGTAGGCCCGCAAGCTGCGGGATGCCCTTGGCCGGATTGGCCTGACCATTGGCGCCGTGGCATTCGGCGCAATAGAACACATAGGCGATAGCGCCGCGGGCGATCGACTGATCCGCATCGCTCGCCGCGGCCATCACGACCCTCGACCTCGAGTCACCGGAGGGTATAGAAACGGACTGCGCGGCGCTCGCGCCCGCCGCGAGCGCGAGCGCGCTGCACAGCAGCCGGCGCCTGAGTCCAGACAAAGACCCACTCTCCAATATCCCTTTGCGCGCACAGCATAACGGCACTGACGTGCCCGGCGAACCGCCGCCGCTCACGGATCCTTGAGCGGATCGTCACGCGCCAGCGTGTCCCGGAAGATCGCGAGCACCGCCGGGAGCGGGCGCACGATGCCGGGCACTTGCTGGTAGTTCTGCCAGCCGCCGCCGAGATAGCGATACAGCGCCACGAATTGCTCGGCGACCGTCATCTGCGTATCGACGTATTGTTCCTCGATCGAGTACTGCTCGCGCTCGGCGTCGACGACGTTGAGAAAGTCCGTGAGACCGCGATCGTAGCGCTGATTGGCGAGTGTGACCGCACGCTGGGCGGCGACCAGCGCGTCGCCGAGATCCTTGAGACTCGCCTGCGCCGCCGTGAAGGCCTGCACGGTCGTATCGACCTGCTGCACCGCCTGCTGGATGAGGCTCTTGTAGCTCACCAGCGCCGCGCGTGTCTGCAGATGGGCGGCCTGTACCTCGGCATCGAGTGTGCCAAAGTCGAGCAGTGGCCAGACGGCGCCCGGTCCTGCCGACCAGATATGCGACCCGGCGGCACTGGCCGTGCCAAGGTCCGCGCGCTGAAAGCCGATCGCACCGCCGACGATGAACTGCGGAAACAGGTTCGCCGTGGCGACACCGATCTGCGCATGGGCGCTCGCTAGCTCACGCTCGGCCTCCATGAGGTCGGGGCGACGGCGCAGCAGGTCGAGCGGCAGCCCGGTCTGCACCGCGGCGGGAACCGTCGGAATCAAACTCTTCTGGCTCAGCTCCTGCACCAGCTGTTCCGGATATTGGCCGAGCAGGGTTGCGATCGCGTATTGCGCAGCGGCGATCTGCGCCTCCACGGGCGCCAGTTGCGCCTCGAAGGTCGCGAGCTCGCGATTCGCCAGCGTCACGTCGAGCTCGTTGGTGATACCGCGCTGATAGCGGATGGTGACGATGCGCTGGGACTGCTGCAGTACTTCCACCGCGGCGCGCAGTACCGAGTCGCGCACCTGTAGCCCGCGCAGATCCACGTAAGAGCGCGCCACGTCGGCGATCACGGTCACCAGCACCGCATCGCGCGCATCGGCGGCCGCCTGCGTGTTGTAGCGTGCCGCTTCTATCTCGCGGCGTATCTTGCCGAAGACGTCGATCTCCCAGACGGCATCGAAGCCGCCGAGCGCGTTGACCTGGTTGACTCCGTGGGTGTTGTCGGCCGAGACCAGCCCCTCGGCGGCGCGGCCGCTGGGAAGATTATTGCCGGTGCCACGCGCGTATGCGGCGGTCGCGCCCCCCGCCGGCAGCGCGGTGCCGATCAGTCCGGCCTCGAACTCGCGCGCCTGCTGCAGGCGGTCGAGCGCAATCAGCACGTCGGGATTCGCCTTGACGGCGCGGTCGATGAGCGCGTCGAGCTCGGGATCGTCGAGCGCATGCCACCATTCGGCGAGCGCAATCGGACCGGGCGCCGCGGTGCTGCCCTGGGTCTGGCCGCGCGCCGAGGCGGCATCCGCCATCGCGGCCACGACCGCGTGGTACTGGCTCGGAACGGGGATCTGTGGCGTGTGATAGTTCGGACCGACCGCGCAACTGGCGAGTCCGCCGCTAAGGAGGGCCAGCGAGGCCGAGCGAGCGAGACGGGAGCGGGGAAAATTCATCACGTGCGCAGCGTCAGCAGGGATAGCCCGTCAATTGATGCGCGCGATGCTATCGCCGGCAGCGCGCTCTGCCGGCGAGCTCGAGCCCAAGCCCGATGCGAGCGTGCCGCCCACAGCGCCGGTGCCGACCACAGCGCCGGTGCCGCCCGCGACGCGCACCAGATCGCCCGTCGCGAGCGAGTCCGGCGGACTGTCGATCACAGGGTCGGTGACGCTCAGCCCGTTGAGCACTTCGGTCTCGGTGCCGAGATTGCGACCGAGGGTAACCGAGCGCAGCTGGACGCGGTCACCGGCGCCGAGCACGGCCACCTGGATGCCGTCCTCGCGAAACAGCAACGCGCTCGTCGGGATGCGCACGATGTTCGGGTTGCCCGGCAGCTGGAAATGCACCTCGGCATACATCCCGGGGTCGAGCACGGCGTCGCCATTGTCGGCGTGCAGCTCTACCAGCAGCGTGCGCGCGGCGCGATTGATCGACTCCGAGGTGGTCGCGACCGTGGCCTTGAAGATCCGCTGCGGATACTGTGGTACATACATGTCGGCGCTCAGACCCACGTGGATCCCGGCCGATATTTGCTGGGGGACCTGCACGAACACCCGCATCTCATGCAGATCGGCGACGCGAAACAGCTGCGGCGCACTGCCACCGCCCGCGCCGCTGCCGGCGTTGATGAGCGCACCGATGTCGGTATTGCGTGCGGTTACGACTCCATCGAACGGCGCGACCAGCCGTTTGTATCGCTCCAGCGCCCGCAGACGATCCACCACGCCCTGATCCGCCGTCACGGTCGCTTCGGCCGCGTTGTAGCTGGCCTGGGCGCTGTTGAAATCGGCCTTCTTCGACTCCTGCTCCTGCTCCGAGACCACGCCTTTGGGCGAATCACGCCAGCGAATGTAGGTCGTGCGGGCGAATTGCATCTCAGCGTCGCGCACACCGACCTGCGCACCTGCGGCCTTGAGGTTGGCGACGGCCGCGGCCAGCTCCGCGTCGAGATCCGGTGCATCGATGGTGGCGAGCACCTGTCCTTTCTTGACGTGCGCGCCGTAGTCGAAGTACCAGTCTTTCAGGTAGCCGTTGACGCGCGCGTAGATCGGGGCCTCGTACCAAGCCTGGACGTCTCCCGGCAGCACCGTCTGCTGATCCGTGACGCCGCGTTGCGGCGTGATCACGGCCACGGTGGGCACCGCCTGCGCATTGGTCCACTGCGCGATCTGCCGCGCCTGCAACAGTCGGATGCCGATGCCCGTGACGGCGATCAGCACGGCGATCGCAATCGCGATCGTGCCTGCCCGGCGCAGTTTGCGGGTCAGCTGCGCCGCATCCTGGGGCAGCGGATGCACGGACTGCGAATACGCCGGCTGGGGATCCACGGACCCAGCGTGCGGCGGGTGGTCGGGCGCGTGCGCGTCGTGCTCGGGCCGCGATTCGGTTTGATTCAAAGCTCTCTCTCCAGATCTGCCGGTGCGGCGTTACGCGCTCGGCTCAGCCGGCGATGCGGGCGCGTCGGTAGCGCCGCCGGCCGGCACGGCGTGCTTCCGATGCAGCACGCTGAACACCGTGGGTACGAAGAACAAGGTAGCCAGGGTCGCAATCGCCAGGCCGCCGATCACTGCCCGACCGAGCGGGGCGTTCTGCTCGCCGCCCTCGCCCAGTGCGAGAGCCATCGGCACCATGCCGATGACCATCGCGAGCGCGGTCATGATCACGGGACGGAAGCGCGTGAACCCCGCCTCGAGCGCAGCAGCGGCCGAATCCAGGCCGCGCGCCAGGCCTTCGCGCGCAAAGCTCACGAGCAGGATGCTGTTGGCAGTACCGATGCCCATGCACATCACCGCCCCGGTGAGCGCGGGCACCGACAGGGTCGTGCCGCTCGCAAACAGCATCCACACGATCCCCGCCAGGGCGCCCGGCAGCGCCGTGATGATGATGAAAGGATCCGTCCACGACTGGAAGTTCACCACGATCACCAGATACACCAGCACGATCGCCCCGATCAGCCCGAGGTAGAGCTGCTGATAGGCACTGGTCATGGTGTCTACCTGGCCGCGCAGCGCCAGGTACGAGCCGTGCGGCACCTGCTGTCGGGTCCGATAAATCAACTGCTCGACAGCGCTCGCGACCGAGCCGAGGTCACGCCCCTGCGTCGCGGCGTAGATATCGAACACCGGTTGCACGTTGTAGTGTGATACCACGCCCGCGCTCGGGCCCGGCGTGATGCGCGCCAGTCCTCCGAGGTACTGCGGCGCGTCGGTGCTCGCCGAGGTTACCGGGACGTTGTCCAGATCCGACACGCTGTCGATCCGATATTGCGGCATCTGGGCCACGATCGGATAGGAGACACCGTTCTTGTTGTTGAGCCAGAAGTTGGGCTTGACCTGGCCGCTGCCCGAGAGGGTGACCAGGAGACTGTTGGCGACATCGCGCTGGGTAAGTCCGACCTCGCCCGCGAGCGTGCGATCGACGTCGACGTTCAATTGCGGATAGTTCACGACCTGCTGCATGCGAAGGTCTGCGATGCCGGGAATGGTGCGCATCCGCCGCAGCAGATCGCTCGCGTAGGCGTAATCGGCCCGCTGGTCGTTACCGATGACCTGCAGGTCGATCGGGGCGGGCAGGCCGAAGTTCAGAATCTGCGACACGATGTCGGCCGGCAGGAACGAGAAGGTCACGCCGGGAAACTTCTGCGGCAGAATCGTGCGCAGCTGCTTCACATACGCGGCCGTCGGTCGGTGATCGCTGCTGAGCGAGATCAACGCATCGCCGTCCTCAGGACCGATCGTGCCGCTATTCGGATAGGCCATGTTGATGCCGCTGAACGGCAGGCCGATGTTGTCGGTGATGTTGTCGATCTGCTTCGGCGGAATCACCTGCCGCACCGTGCGCTCGACCAGATCGAACAGCCGCGCGGTCTCCTCGATGCGGGTTCCCGGCTGGGCGCGCACGTGCATCAGGATCTGGCCGGAGTCGACCGCGGGGAAGAAGTTGCGCCCGAGGAACGGCGTCAGGCCGAAGGACAGCAGGACGCAGACGCTGAAGCCGATGATGAAGCCCTGGGGATGGCGCAGCGCCAGCGACAGCAGTACCCGATAGGAGTCGCGGATGCGCGCGAAGCGCGCTTCGAACGCGCGCTGCAGTCGTCCGAGCGCATGCAGCAGCCGATGATGCAGCCGCGAGCCGTGGGGAGCCTGGCTGGCCGCATGTCCGTGCTCGCGCAGCAGGTAATTGGCCATCGTCGGCACCAGTGTGCGCGACAGAATGAATGACCCCAGCAGCGCGAACACGACGGCCTCGGCCATGGGCCGAAACAGGTAGCCCGCGACGCCGCCGAGCTGAAACATCGGCACGAACACGATGCACAGACACAGCAGCGTCACGACCGCGGGCACCACGATCTGCACCGCGCCGTCGAGGATCGCAGGCTCGACTCTCTTGCCGAGCTCGAGGTGATAGTTGATGTTCTCGATCGTTACGGTGCCATCGTCGACCAGAATCCCGACCGCGAGCGCGAGACCACCGAGCGTCATCACGTTGATGCTCTCGCCGAGCATCGACAGCGCGGTGAGCGAGAACAGGATCGCGAGCGGAATCTCGATCAAGATGATGACCGTCGAGCGCCAGTTGCCGAGGAACAGCAGGATCATCAATCCGACCAGTGCCGCCGCCAGTGCCGCCTCGCGCACCACTCCGAACACGGCGGCTTTGACGAACAGCGACTGGTCGCTGACGCTGTGCAGGTTGAGGCTCGAGGGCAGGCCCGCTTGCACGCGCGGCAGCAGTGACTTGATGCCCGAGATGATGTCGAGCGTCGAGGCCGATCCGGCCTTGAGGATCGTCAGCAGCACCGCATGCGCCCCGTTGACGCGCACCAGGTTGGTCTGTGGCGGCGCTCCGTCGTGCACGTAGGCGACGTCACGCAGAGAGATGACCGTACCGTTGATCGCCTTGACCGGGAGATCGTTGATGCGATCGAGCAACACGGGACTGGCGTTCAGCGCGACGTTCCAGTCGAACTTGCCGATCTTCTCATCACCTGCCGGCAGGATGAGGTTCTGTACCGAGACCGCGTTCACGACATCGTCGGCCGACACATCGTGCGCCTGCATCGCGTGCTGATCGAGATCGATTTGCACGTCGCGCACCTGCCCGCCGTAGGGCGAGGGGATGGCGGCGCCGGCGACGGTGGCGAGCTGCGGGCGGATGAAGTTCTGCCCGTCGTCGAACAGGGTCATCTGTGGCAGCGACCGGCTTGAGAGCGCCAGTTGCAGAATCGGCACGCTCGAGGCGTTGTAGCTCAGCACATAGGGCGGAGTGATGCCGGCGGGCAAATACTTCAGCACCGTCTGCGAGGCGGCCGTGACCTGCGCCATCGCGGTCGAGATGTTGACGTCCTTCTGAAAGAAGATCTTGACGACGCCGTAACCGTCGAGCGATTGCGACTCCATGTGCTGAATGTCACCGACCTGGGAGGTCAGCGTGCGCTCATAGAAATAGATGATTCGACCCGACATGTCGTTCGGCGGCAGCCCGGTGTACTGCCACACGACGCTGATGACGGGGATGTTGATGTTGGGAAAAATATCGGTCGGGGTGAGCAGCGCCGCACGTACACCGAAGATAGCTATGAGGATCGCCAGCACCACAAAGGTATAGGGCCGGCGGAGTGCGAGTTGGACGATTCTCCACACGCGCGTGATCCCCTAGCTACGCCGGGGTTGCGGCCGCCCGGGTCGCGCCCGCGCGGGTGAGCGCGGTGGGAGCGGCCGAGCTCGCGGGCGCCGCCTCCGTGCGGGTCGCTGGGTGCACCGGGCCGCTCAGGCTGGTGCTCGGTACCAGGGCGCTGACGGGGGAGGGCGGACGGGGAAACTTTAGCCTGAAGACACTGCCGACCTGCGGGGTGCTCTCGACCTCGATCTCAGCGCCGTGCGCGGTGCAAATGGATTGCACGATCGAAAGCCCGAGCCCCGCACCTCCCTCGGCAGCATCGCCGCCACGCGCCCGGGCCTGATCCACTCTGAAGAAGCGCTCGAACAAGTGCGGCAGCGCCTCTGCCGGGATGCCGATACCGGTATCACGCACCTCCAGCACGCCGATGCGGGGCCGCTGCTCGGTGTGCAGGCTGACGCGCCCGCCGCGCGGGGTGAACTTGATGGCATTATCGAGCAGGTTGACGATCACCTGCTTGAGTCGGCCGCGATCTCCGCGCACGGTCAGGGGCTTGAGGCCCGAGGCGTCGAGCTGCACACCGCGGTCCTCGGCCACCAGACGCATCTGCTCGACGGTGCTGGCGGCGAGTCCACCGAGGTCGAAGTCGAGCCACTCGCGCTGCGCCTCACCCGCCTCGAGCCGCGATACCACCAGCAGGCCGGAGACCAGGCGCTCGAGGCGTGCGACCTCCTCGAGGGTGCTGCCGATCCGCTCGCGCAGTTCCGGCGGGCAGTCGCTCTCGCGCACGATCTCCTGTAGCTCGCCCTTGATGATCGTGAGTGGGGTGCGCAGCTCGTGCGAGGCGTCGGCCAGGAAGCGGCGTGAGCTCTGCACCGACTCGCGCAGCCGGCTGAGCATGTGATTGAGCGACAGCGACAGCTCCTCCAGAGCATCGCCGGTCGCCACCACCGGTAGGCGTGCATCGAGATTCTGTACGCTGATCTGGGCAGCCGTCTGGGACATCTGCTCGACCGGACGCAGCGCCCGCTGAACCAGCAGGTACGCTCCGCCCGCGGCGCAGGCCAGCAGCACCGGCACCAGAATCCCGAGCAAGCTCAGCAGGCGGTCCTGCACCAGCTCGACCGGCTCGAGCGAGCTGCCGATCTCGACCAGATACCGTCCGGAGGTCGCGCTGATCACGGTGGCGCCGACGAGCACCGGTCCGTCGGTCGTGCTGACGCGCCGTGCCGCCGGCCGCGGCGGCCACGGGCCAGCCAGTGGCGCGATACTCGCCGGATCGAAGCTGCGGTCGGCGGGGTGGCCCGAGCGATACAGCAGGAGCTCCGGGGCGCGCGTGACACGTACGAAGCGATTGTTGAACTCGGGCGCGACGCGGGTGTCGATCTGATCGGCGATCTGTTGCGCCGTGATGCCTGCGGAAGCCTCGGTGAGGATCTGCTCGACCTGTTCGGAGCGGCGGTGCAGCGAGTCGCTCAGACTCGAGCGCAAGTACTGCGCCAGACCGAAGTACATGCCGATCGCGACCAATGCGAAGGTGGCGCTCAGCAGCAGCGCGTACCAGAAAGCGAGACGGAACGCGAGCGAGCGATGATTCACGGCTGCTCCGCCTGCCGCAGAGCCTGCTCGGGCTCGCGGATGCAGTAGCCGACGCCGCGGACGGTGTGGATCAGCTTGATCGGAAACGGATCATCGAGCTTGCGTCGCAGGTAACGCACGTATACGTCGACGATGTTGGTGACGCCCTCGAAGCTCTGGTCCCACACGTGCTCGAGGATCATGGTGCGCGAGAAAACCCGTCCCGGCGAGGACAGCAGGTATTCGAGCACCCCGTATTCCTTGGAGGTCAGCTCGATGCGCTGACCTGCGCGGCGCACCTGCTGCGTGAGGCGATTGACCTCCAGGTCGCCGATGCGGATCACATCGGTGCGCGCGGAGGGGCTACGACGCAGCAGCGCCTTGACGCGCACCAGCAGCTCGGCAAAGTCGAA
>JASHTF010000370.1 GCA_030040715.1 Gammaproteobacteria bacterium
CCAGAATATCTTCCAGTTACAGTGCAAGGCCCAGGTTCTGGTGTGGCCCGTGGCCAGCTCGGTGAGCGGCCAGTGGGCCAGCGACTCGATGCCGTCGTCGAGCACGGCCTCGAACGGAGTTGGCGCCAGCGCGTGCAGGTTCGCGAATAGAAAACCGTTCCATTCCGTGAGCGCGATCGGATAGAGAGACATGTGGCCGAACTCCATGAGCTGCGGTCGGCTATGCTTGGGAATGCGCGCCAGCTTCCCCCGCAGATCATAGGTCCAGCTGTGATACGGACAGGTCAGCGCTTTGGCTCTTAGGTGCCCCTCGGCCTGAGGGCACAATAGCGAGCCGCGATGCCGGCAGGTATTGAAAAACCCACGCAGCTGTCCGCCTTCGTCGCGCAATACCAGGATCGGTTGCGTCCCTATTTGGAACGTCCGGTAGTCGAGCGGCTCGGGTAGCGTCTGCGCGCGGCAGAGATAGACCCAGTTTCGATACCAAATCTTCTGCAGCTCGTGCTCGAAGTGCTGAGGCGAGTAGTACTGCTCGCTCGGCAGCGTCGATTCGAGCCGCCGCAGCCCGTTCCACTCCGCAACTGGTTCAGCAGCCTCTGGCATGGCGTGCAGTATAGTCGATGCGAGCTTCGGCCATATCTCTTGCTGGTGCGGCCGAGTCGCCGTAGGATCCGTAGCGGCATGAGTAGCCCGTCCGGTCCGACACTGATGCGCACGCGCTGGTGGGTGCTCGGCCTCGTGAGCTTGGCCAATCTGAGTGGCTACTACGTCTACGATTCGATCGCACCGGTGGCGGATTTGCTGCACCGGCAGCTCGGGTTCAGTTACACCCAGATCGGCACGCTCAATGCGATCTACAGTCTACCGAATATCGTAATTGCGCTACTCGGCGGCATACTCGCCGATCGCTACGGTGCCGCAGTGGTCGGGCTGTGGACGGCTGCAATCTGCTTCCTTGGTGCTCTGCTCACGGCCGCGAGCGGCCATTTCGCGCTCATGACGGCGGGGCGACTGTTATTCGGCATCGGTGGCGATGCCATGTTTGTCGCCATGCTGGTCGCTCTGGGGCGCTGGTTCAGCGGTGCTCAGGTGAGTTTTGCGCTCGCGCTGTTCTACAGTCTCGCGCGCGTGGGCTCATATCTCTCCGATATGTCGCCCACGCTCGCGAGGCCGTTCTACGAGCTCGGGTGGCAGCCGCCGCTTCTCCTGGCCGCGGGCGTGTCAGGCCTCGGTCTGGCAGCAGCGATACTCTATCGTTGGCTCGAGACGCGCACTGGGCTACCGACAACGGCGGGCGCTGCCCAAGCCTTCACGTGGCCGGCACTACGGGGCATTGATCCGGCATTCTGGTATCTGCTGTGGATGGGCGCGATCTTCTACGGCGTGGTGTGGGCGTTTCGCAGCACCTTTTCGATCGAGTATTTTCAGAACGCGCGCGGGCTGTCACTGCAGGCCGCGGGAGTGACCAACAGCTGGGTGTTTTTTGCGTCGATCTTTGCTACGCCGCTCGTGGGTTGGATCGCCGACAAGGTCGGCCAACCGATCAAAATGCTTGCGGGCGGAATGCTTGCGCTGGCCCTCAGCTTCGTCCTGCTGCAGGCCGCGGCCTGTCCGCTGTGGGTGAGTACTGCGCTCATGGGAGTGAGCTTCTCGGTCGTGCCGACCGTGCTATGGCCGGCGGTGGCGAAAATCATCGAGTTGGGCAGGCTCGGCGCCGCCTTCGGTCTCATGACCGTGCTGCAGAACGTCGGAATCTCGGTCTGCAACGTTGCGGTAGGCTGGCTCAATGACGCGGCAGGCGCAGGTCCGCATCACGCCGCAGGCTATGCGCCGATGATCTGGTTTCTGTTTTTGCTCAGCCTTGTCGGCTGCGTGCTGATCCTTCGGCTGTGGCTGCGGCGAGGCGGCGCCACCCGGGCGTCGAGTCCGGTCGCAGATCCGCAGCGGGCCGGGTAGAGTCCATTATCTGGTCCGGTTAGGTGCGACACGGATACGTTGCAGTGAGCGCGTTAGTTCAAATCGGGAGCATCCCGTGAGCAACAAGTCGGCTGGATTTGATCAGACGTTTCTCCACAAACAGCGCAGTCGGCTGGTAAAGCTGCGCGCGGAGCTGTTGCGCAGCATCCAGGACGAGCAGCGCGAAGAAGCAGGCCTTTACTCGCAATCGGCCGATGAAGCGCACGAACTCGAAGACGACGCGCAGAAGCTTGCGATGCTGGAAACTGAGGGCAATACGATCAATCGCAATAGACGGCGTTTGCGGGACATCGAGCGCGCGCTGCAGAAAATTGATGATGGCACCTATGGCCTCTCCGACGCGAGTGGTGAGCCTATCTCGCGCGAGCGACTGGAGGCCGTGCCGGAGGCGATCTACAGCGCCTCGGAGCTGAAGACGCGCTGATACTCCTCAGTCGGCGGGCAGGGCTTGCCGTGAGGGCCGCAAGATGAATCGTCGCGTTCGTCTCCCGATGAAGGCTTTGCGCAGACATCCGCGAATCTGGCTTGCGCTGGCGGTGGGTGCCCTGTGCTTCTACTTGCTACCGACGAGCTGGTCGTTCGTCACTCGGGTGCTGGTTAGCTGGGACCTCGGGGTCACGTTGTTTCTGGTCGCAATCTACCTATGGATGAGGAGCTTGACCGCCAACCAGATTTGCTTGCGGTATGTCGAGGAAGATTCGTCCGGTCCGGTAATTCTGGTTGCGGTCATCGCTGCGGCGCTGTTGAGCTTGATCGCTACGGTCGAGCTTCTGGCGACGCTCCGGCACGTCGAGCACGGTGAGCGGATCTGGCATTTTGGGCTGGCAGCGGCGACCCTGATCGACTCGTGGCTGCTGGTTCCGACCATGTTCACTACGCACTACGCGGACATGTTCTATAGCCCGGCGCCGGCGGATCGGCCGCTGGCCTTTCCGCAGACGGAGATGCCGGTGTTCTGGGACTTTGCTTACTTTTCCTTCACCATCGCGGCGGCGAACCAGACGGCGGATGTGATCACCACGCGCGTCTCTATCCGCAAAGTGATCATCGCCCAGGAGATCATTTCCTTCGTGTTCAACGCCTCCATACTCGGGTTCGCTATCAACGTCACGGCAGGCTTGATCGGCAATTAGCCAGAGGAGTGCGGCGATGGATCTCGATCTCGAATTCGTTCGTCGACAGTTTCCAGCATTCAGCGAGCCGACGTTGGATGGACAAGCGTTTTTCGAAAACGCAGGCGGATCGTATCCCTGCAGCCAGGTCGTCCATCGTCTGTACGGTTACTATCGCCGGCTCAAGGTGCAACCGTATTACGTGTTCGCTGCCTCGACGGAGGCGGGCGAGTGGATGGATGCCTCGTACGCACGGCTTGCCGAGTATCTCGGCGTCACGTCTGCGGAGGTTCACTTCGGGCCATCGACCTCGCAGAACACCTATGTGCTTGCGCAATCGTTTCGCCCGCTCCTCAAGCCGGGTGACGAGATCATCGTCACCAATCAGGACCACGAAGCTAACAGCGGCGCTTGGCGGCGACTCGTCAACCACGGCATCGTGGTGAAGGAGTGGAGCATCGACCGCGACAGCGGGAAACTGGACCCGGAAAAGCTCGATGCGCTCATCTCGGAGCGCACGCGCCTGCTCACCTTTCCGCACGCCTCCAACGTCGTGGCACACATCAACGCAGTCGCCCAGATCGCGGCGAAGGCACGCTCGGCCGGTGTGCTGACCGTCGTGGACGGGGTCGCCTGGGCTCCACACGGGCTTCCCGATGTACGCGCACTCGGGGCCGACGTTTACCTGTTCTCGCTCTACAAGACCTACGGCCCGCACCAGGGCCTCATGGTCGTGCGGCACGAGCTGCTCGAGAAGCTCGGCAACGAGGGCCACTATTTCAACGCCGCCGCCGTGCACAAACGGCTGAATCCTGCGGGTCCGGACCACGCGCAGGTCGCCTGTGCACAGGGAATCGCCGAGTACTTCGATGCGCTCGATGTACATCAACACCCCTCGGCCACCGCCGCGGAAAGGCCACGTCGGGTCCGAGAGGGGCTGCGCGCTCAAGAGACGCCGCTCCTCGAGCAGCTGCTCGATCACCTGCGAGCGCGCAGAGATATCCGCCTGCTCGGGCCGGCGGAGGCGTCGGAACGCGCGGCCACGGTAGCCTTCGTCCCGAAGAACGTCACACCTGCCGAGCTCGGCAAGCGCCTCGCACAGCGTGGTTTCATGATTGGCTATGGCGATTTCTATGCGGTTCGACTCTTGGAGGCAATGGGCGTCGACCCGGATCGCGGAGCCGCCCGGCTATCGTTCCTGCATTACACCAGCCCGGCCGAGATTGCGGGTCTCATCCGTGCGCTCGACCAGGCGCTGCGCGACTAGATCCAGCCGCTGTCGGCTGACGAGCAGGCACTGGATGCCGTCGTCCGCAGCCGTCGGCGCCACCGGGCGATGAGGTTTGATTGCCTTTACGCATCGGTGTGGGATATGGTCCGGAGCCTGCAATAGGCAAGCGCCGCTGGGCCGGCGACTCGCCACTGGGGGAACGCCATGCAACCGAACGAGATCGTTTCACAAGACGAATGGCTGGCTGCCCGCCGCGCTCTCCTCGAAAAGGAGAAGGCGCATATGCGTCAGGGGGACATGCTCGCGCGGGAGCGACGTTCGCTTCCATGGGTCAAGATCGATAAGAATTATGTGTTCGACACCGAGCAGGGTCGCCGAACGCTGGCGGAACTGTTCGGCGCTCGCAGCCAGCTGATCGTTCATCATCTGATGTACGCGCCGGAATGGAGCGCGGCTTGCCCGAGCTGCTCCTTCCAAGCGGAGCACATCGACGGCCCGGGTCGGCATCTTATTCATCACAACGTGACCCTCCTGGCGGTCTCGCGCGCACCGCTCGGGAAGATTCTCGCTTACAGGAAGCGCATGGGGTGGCGCTTCGACTGGGTGTCTTCCTTCGAGAGTGACTTCAACTATGACTTCCACGTGTCATTCCCTCAGGAGCAGATCGACCGAGGGCGGATCGATTACAACTTCGGCACGATCACGATTGACAAACGGTATTTGAGCACCGAGCTCCCCGGGGTGAGCGTGTTCTTCAAGGACGAGTCGGGCCAGGTTTTTCTCACCTACGCGACTTATGCACGCGGCCTCGATGCATTGCTCGGCACCCATCATTACCTCGACCTGACACCAGAGGGTCGCAATCCGGGCGGCTACCCGCAGTGGCCGCGTCGCCATGACGAGTATCGGCCGCAGAGCGATGTCGGACGCGCGGCGTAGCGCAGCAAGAGGCGTGCGGTCCGTGGCGAGCATTTCGTGAGGGCACAGGCTCTGCCGGGAATGGCGACACTGTGTGCACTCGGCGCGCTCGCGGTGCTGAGTACTGTCCCCGTAGGTGTAGCCGCGGCCCAGCCCGCGGCCGAACCGGTGGCGGCCGACCCGGTCGCGCAGCTGGTCGCGCGCCTGGACCTCGAGCGTTACAAGGCGACCATCAAGGGACTCACGCGCTTCGGTGACCGGCGTCAGGGTACCGACCGCAATCGAGCCGCCATCGATTGGATCGAGTCGCAACTGCGCGCCTACGGCTGTGCAGACATAGCCAGACTGCGCTACACCTACTCGCCGGAGCACAAGCCACGACCTAGCGGGCCGCCGGTGGCACGGGGCGCGGCATCCGGAGGCGGCCGTTTCCGCGGGCAGCGAGCCCCGACCGGAGTGAATGAGGATCCTCTGCGACAGCCCGATCTCAAGCTGCGGGCGCTGGATTCGCAGCCGAGCACACCCGGTGAGCGGGAAGAGGTGTACTGCACCAAGGTCGGCAGCACCCATCCCGACGAGATGTACATCGTCGGCGGACACATGGATGGCATCGGCTGGGGCGAGGCAGCCAACGACGACGGCTCGGGCGCCGCGCTGGTCATGGAGCTGGCCCGCATCTTCTCCAGCCCGGACGTGCGGACCGAGCGCTCGATCCGTTTCATACTGTGGAACAACGAAGAGACCGGTCTTGACGGCTCGTACGCGTACGTCGAGCAACGGGCGCGCTTGCAGGGGATCGAGTCATCCCCGGGATCGGGTCGCTATCCCGAGCCGCGCTGGCTCGGGATGGTGCAGCATGACATGGAGCTGTTCGATCACGGCATGCCGCGCCCGGATGGCACGCTGAGCCCCACGCAGCGACCCGAGGCCGACGTCAACATCGAGTTTCAATCACAGGCGAAGCAAGCGGAGGGAGCGCAGAAGCTGGCGTGGGCCTTCTACGCGGCCAACGAGGCGTACGCTACGGATTATCCCGCCAGTGTCGGACCACACATGACCAATACCGATAGCACCCCGTTCATGGACCTGATCCCCGCGATCAGTGTGCGCGAGCTCGAGCGCGGTACTCAGATCGGGGGCGGATGGGATCCCCATTGGCATCAACCCATAGACGTCTATGCGGTCTACGGGGACGCGGATTTCCGTCTTGGGCTGAACGCCGCGCAGACCAGTCTCGGTGCGATCGCCCGACTCGCGGGCGCCTCCCTGACGCCGCGCCGCGCCCGCTGAGGGCGGACGGTGCTCCCGGTGCTTGACAAGCCTTAACCCTAAATCCAGCCGAGGTGATCACGCATGTCCCTGATCGCATTTGGGATCGTCATTGTCGTGCTGATCGTGGTCGTGCGCTCACTGGCGCGCACCGTAGCGCAGGCCACGGTCGCCGTGGTCACGGTGTTCGGAAAGTACCACCGCGTGATGCGCGAGGGATTGAACTTCAAGCTGCCATGGGAAGTCGTGTCGCACCGGTTGTCGCTGCAGAACCGCGCTCTGCAGATGGAGTTCCAGGCGATCACTCAGGATCAGGCGAACGTAAAGTTCGCGACCATGGTGCTGTATGCCGTGGCAGGCTCCGATGAGGACGCGATCAAGAAAGCGGTGTTCAGTTTCGCGTCCCAGCAGGAGTTCCAGCTGGCGCTGCAGCGGAC
>JASHTF010000371.1 GCA_030040715.1 Gammaproteobacteria bacterium
TCGTCCATGGTCTGAAAGCGCTTGGTTTTGTCGACCGACATGGCTTTCATGACCGCGTCCGAGAGTCCGGGCGGCAGCGTGGTGTTGATCTCCTGGGGTGAGCGCGCCTTGCCCTGTACGTGCTGATACATGACCGCCATGTGATCGCCGCGGGAGTAGGGCGGTATACCGGTCAGCATCTCGTACATGATCACGCCGAGCGCGTAGATGTCGGCGCGCTCGTCGACCTTGCGCCCGAGAATCTGTTCCGGGGCCATGTATTTGGGTGAGCCGATCACGTAGCCGGTGCGGGTGAGCTGGGTGTCGCCCTCACGCTGCGCGGCCGCGACGCCGAAGTCGACGATCTTGAGCAAGCCATCGTCGTTGATCAGCACGTTGGCCGGTTTCAGGTCGCGATGCACGATGCCGACCTGATGGGCGACCGCCATGCCGGTGGCGATGTCGATGGCGAATTGCACCGCCCGCTTGAGCGTCAGCGGCTTCTCCTCCGATACCTCCGAGCCGAGCGTGTGCGAGGGAAAGTACTCCATCGAGATGGCGTAGTTGCCCTGAATGTAGAGAAAGTCGTAGATGCGGATGACGTTGCGATGGGTGATCTTGCGCGAGTAGCGCAGCTCGTGCACGAAGCGCTTCATGATCTCCTCATCCTGCGCCACGCTCGGATTGAGGAACTTCAGGATCAGGCGCTCGTCGACGACGGTGTCCTCCATCAGCAGTACCGTGCCGAAGGCGCCGCGGCCGATCTTCTCGATGTATTTGTAGCGCCCTTCGATGATGTCTCCGGCGTTGAGCTGCGAGATGTCGAGCCGTGCTGCCGCATTGGAGGCCTGGTTTATGACCTGCGCCACCTCGCGCTCCGGGATCAGCAGCGTACGGGGCGCGCCGGCGCCAGCCCCGCCGGTGCTCGAGGAGCTCGTCATCGCTCCGGCGTGCGCAGCGCGCGTGACCTGGGCGCTCGCCCCGGGCGCCGCGCCGGGGATGCCGGCCCCCGAGGAGAAGCGCACCTCGAGCTCGGTGAGCGCACGCACCGCGGCGCGCGCGACGGTCGGGTCCTGATGATCGGTCTGCGCCTGCAGCTGCACGCGTATATGCTCGGCGCGTTGCTCGTCGGCCAGGCGCGCGAGCGCCTGAATCGCCTCTACCCGGACTTGCTTTTCGCCGCGCGCCAGCAGTGGGGCGATCAGCTCCACCGACTTGGCGTCACCGAGCTTGCCGATCGCGCGCACGACGATCGGCAGGGCGCGGGTGTTGCCGGCGCGGAGCATCTCGTAGAGCCGCGGCACGGCGCGTCGGCTGCCGATCTCCGCGAGCGCATCCACCGCGCGCTCGCTCACCCACCAGTCCGCGTCGCGCGTGGCTTCGATCAGGTGGTTGATCGCGCGTTCGTCCTTGGTCTGGTTCAGGATTTCGATGGCCGCGCGGCGGATGTCGTCGTCCTTGTCGCGTACCAGCTCGAGAACCGCATCGATCACCTTCGGGCCCCCGATCTTACCGAGCGCATCGCCCGCGCGGCTGCGCACCCACCAGTCGTCGTCCTTGATCGCCTCGAGCAGGAACTTCACCGAGCGCGCGTCACCGACCTCATTGAGCACTTCGACCGCGCCGCGCCGTGCCTGCTCGCTCTCATCTTTCATCACCGGCACGAGGTGGCGGATCGTCTCCGGGTCGTGCAGCTTCTGCAGCAGCTCGATGGCGCGGTTCTGCACCTCGAGCTCCGGGTCCCGCAGCAACTGGCAGACGCGCTCCACCTCGATCGGGCCGTCCATCTTCACGAGCGCGGCGAGCACCGCACTGCGCACCATCTTGTTGGTGTCGCCGAGGTGTTGCTGCAGGGCGCGATTTACGTCGGGCTTGTTGAAGCGCGACAGGATGTTGACGATGTGCAGGCGTGCCATCTGATCCTTGCCCTGCAGGCGGCCGATCAGCTCCGGCAGCGCCGCCTCATCGGCGATCTCACCCAGGATGCGAAACAGAGCGGCCTTCTCATTGGGCTCCTGGGCATAGGCTGCGGCCAAAAGCTCGCGGACCGTGAAGCGCTGGCGTTGGCCGTTGATGATATCGAGCAGGGCCGACTTGGCGACCCCGGGCACCGCCAGGGCATCGAGCAGCAGCTGCGGAGGGTAGCTGCGACTGCTGGTCAGCGCCCAGGCCACGCCGGCGATCGCGCGCGGGCTGCCCTGCACCAGCGCCTGGATGTACTGCGGAAAGGTCTTGGCCGTCACCAGCGAGGCGAGCACGTCGACGAAGGCGACCGTGGCGTTCTTGTCGGCTTTGGGCAGCGCCGCAACCAGGTACTCGATCGCGCTGGGACCGCTTTCCTTAAGCTTGGTGATGGCTTTCTGCGTCTCCGGAGCCATCAGATTGGTCGCCGATTTGATCTGCTGGATCAACCGGTCCGCGCGCAGGTTGCTAAAAAAGCTCATTCCGACGTGCTAGTGTGGTGGCCGTATCCCTGAAGCCCAGCGATCCACCAAGCGCGGTGCCCGGTCTACGGCCAGCTTATGGTGCGATCATGATCAACCGGTCGCTGTTCTACCTTGATCTGCCGCATTAAGTTGTGATCCGGTTGCTAAAACCGTGTTCCGCTTCCATGCCAAGTCCGGCCGCTCTAAATTTTGCAAACGTGGCATTATGCCATTTTGCATAAGCTGACCACTGCTGACGGCGTCACATAAGTCACCATGCCGATCTCGGAAGAGCGCCTGCGCGCCGCGCTTGAGAGCTATGTCGATCCGTATCTGCAGCAGACGCTCGGGGAGGCGCGCGCGCTGCGGGCCCTGCAGCTGCAGGGCGAGCGCGCCAGCGCTCGCCTCGAGCTCGGTTTTCCGACCGGCGGCTATGCGCCCGAGCTCGAGGCGGCCCTTCAGCGCCACCTGCAGGCGCACGGCCTGACGCTCGAGCTCACGCTCGAGCTGACCAGCCAGATCGTGGGGCATGTGGTGCAACGCCACCTCAAGCCACTCGCGGGCGTCAAGAACATCATCGCGATCGCGAGCGGCAAGGGCGGGGTCGGCAAGTCCACCGTGGCGGTCAACCTCGCGCTGGCATGGCACGAGAGTGGGGCGCGGGTAGGGATCCTCGATGCCGACATCTATGGGCCGAGCCAGCCGCTGATGCTCGGATTGAGTGGCGAGCGGCCCACCTCGCGCGACGGCAAGCACCTGCAGCCGCTCGAGGCGCACGGGCTGAAGGCGATGTCGATCGGCTTCCTGGTGGATGCGGCGCAGGCCGTGGTATGGCGCGGACCGATGGTGACGCAGGCGCTCACGCAGCTGCTGACCGATACCGAGTGGGGCGATGTCGATTACCTGGTCGTCGACATGCCGCCGGGAACCGGAGACATTCAGCTCACGCTCGCGCAGCGGGTGCCGGTGTCGGGTGCCATCATCGTAACGACGCCCCAGGACATCGCCCTGGCGGACGCCCGCAAGGGGCTGGCGATGTTCGAGAAGGTGTCGGTGCCGGTACTGGGGATCGTCGAGAACATGAGCGTCCACGTCTGTCCGAGCTGCGGGCATGTGGAGCACATCTTCGGCGAAGGCGGAGGGGCACGGCTGGCGGCACAGCACGGCGTCACGCTGCTCGGACAGCTGCCGCTCGACGCGCACATCCGCGAGGAGACCGACGGCGGACGTCCGACCGTCATCGCCGAGCCCGGCAGCGCGCGCGCGCGCAGCTACATCGAGACTGCGCGCCATGCAGCCGCGGCGTTGGCGCGTCGCGCGCGCGATCGCAGCGCTCTGTTTCCCAAGATCGTCATCGAGGATACGTGAGCGCGGCCATAGGGAGCCCGTGAGCATCCGCATATGAGCATCAAGTCCGACAACTGGATCCGGCGCATGGTACGCGAGCATCGGCTGATCGAGCCGTTCGAGCCGCAGCAGGTACGCACCGGCGAGAGCGGTCGCATCATCTCATATGGCACCTCGAGCTACGGCTACGACGTGCGTTGCGCTCCGGAGTTCAAGATCTTCACCAACATCAATTCGACCATCGTCGACCCGAAGCGCTTCGATGAGAAGAGCTTCGTTGATATGACCGGTGAGGTCTGCATCATCCCGCCGAATTCATTCGCGCTCGCCCGCACGGTGGAGTACTTCCGTATCCCGCGCAATGTGCTCACGATTTGCCTGGGCAAATGCCTCACCGGCGACACCCGGGTGGTCGATGCCGAGACCGGAGCGTACATCCCGATCACGCAGATGCGCTTTGGCAAGAGCACGCTGGGGATGGATAACTGGCGTCTGCGCGCCGCCAAGGTGTCGGATTTCATACCGCAGGGCGTGCGCGAGGTATTTGAGCTGCGCACGCGCGCGGGCTTGCGCATTCGCGCGACCGCCAACCATCCGTTCCGAAAGCTCGAGGGCTGGATGCCGCTGAGCGAGCTGAAGATCGGCGATCGCGTCGCGGTCGCGCGTGAGATCCCGATATTCGGCAACACCCCGCTGCCCGACTGGGAGGCGACGCTGGCTGGTCTGATGCTCTCGCAAGGACAATGCGACACTCCGGGTCACAGTCCGGCTTTCACCAGCGCTGATCCGGCGCTCGTGAAGCTGCTCGAGACCACGATGGCGGCTTCGGGTCTGGGAGAAGTGACGTTCAACGGCCGCCATGGTTACCGCCTCGTGAACCATCGCGGCCGTGGCGGGGTACCCGAGCAAAACCGCGCCCATCGTTGGCTCCAGCGCCGCGGATTAAATGTCTCGGCGGGCGATAAGTTCGTGCCACAGTGCATCTTTACGGCACCGCGAGCGTCCGTGCGGTTGTTTTTGCGGGCGCTTTTCAGCGGCGACGGTGGCGTCTATTCCACAGGTGACGATCATTTTCTTGAGTACTGCTCCAAGTCGCAGCGTCTCATCGAGGACCTGCATCATTTGCTACTGCGCTTTGGGGTGTTCTCATTGATTCGTGGCAAGGTGACCGTCAGCGGTACACCCGCTTGGAAGATCCAGATCACCGACAAGGAGCAGATTGAACGATTTGCGCAGCACATAGGATTTGTTCCAGGCTCGATCAAGCATGAGCGGCTCACTCGAGAGATGCTTGGATCGATTCGGCAACAGTCACGCTGCAACAGCAATTTCGCTACGCTGAGAATAGCGCCCGCTTTGTCTCAGTCGGTGCCAATGATAGCCGTCAGTCGCGTCGCTTTGGCTACCGGAGATCCACATGTCACGCCGTTGACTGATGGACCTGTGTGGGACGTCGTTGAATCTATTGAGCCGGTTGGCACAGAGGAGGTGTTTGATATCACCGTTCCGGGGCTGCACAATTTCGTCGCGAACGGTTTGATCGTTCACAATTCGACCTACGCACGTTGCGGCATAATTTGTAACGTAACGCCCTTGGAGCCCGAGTGGGAAGGCCACGTGACGCTCGAGTTCTCCAATACGACGCCGCTCCCCGCCAAGATCTACGCTAATGAAGGCGTCGCTCAGATGCTGTTCTTCGAGTCGGATGAGGTCTGCGCGACCTCCTACAAGGACCGGGGCGGCAAGTATCAGGGACAGAAGGGCGTGACTCTGCCGAAGGCCTAGCCCCGCGCCGCGCCGTCACTCGCGGTTGAGCGACTGGACCGTCATGGTCCATTCGACGTTAGCGTCGACGGTCTGCTGCACCTGCAGAGGAATATAGCCGTCGGTCGGCGCACACCAGTAGCGCGTGATGCGCTTGGAGCCCGGACGCTGGGTTGCGTAGATGATGGTATCGACCTTGCCGATGGCCGTGGTGAGTGTCTCCTGGCCGACGCGCTTGAACAGATAGTCGTGGGTGCCGTGAGCGTCGATCTCGCGCAGGATCTGCGGCGTGACTCCGCTCAGCAGCTGCCGGATCATCGCGATCTGCACCGACAGATCGTCCTGCACGCCCGGGGCGATCGTGACGTCGATCGGGGCGCCCTCGTAGACACCGCTCGCCTTGCCGGTGTCCCAGTCGAATGTGACGTCGGCGTCATGGCGCGTGCCGCTGCCGCTGGCGTGAAAACTCAACGGCTCCACGGCTTGCGGTGTAATGCGCATCGTGCTCTCGAGCTTCGGCCGCATGGGGTACAGCACGCCGATGCCGCGTGGCTGGGTCGATGAGGTGTACACCCAGATGTCGTCGTGCTGGCGCTGGAAGTTGAGCCGCGACAGCGCCAGCGCCGCGCCCTTCCAGCGCCACAGGTACGCGGCCTGAAACGGCCGCAGCTCATCGGCCGCGGCGTTGTGACTGCTGAGGGCCGCAGCCGCTGTGAGCACCAGCAGCAGCACTACCGTGCTATCGCGCTTAGGCGGTGGCTTGCTTGAGCTCATCGTCGTGCGGGTAGAACAACGGCGCCGTGAGCGCACGCCCATCGAGCACGACCGTGTGGCCGCGCAACTCGAGTCGATCCGTGGCGATCAGACCAACGACGTATGGATAGATGCGATGCTCGAGCGCGAGCACCCGCGCCTCGAGGGTCTGCTCACTGTCGCCAGCGAGTACCGCAACGCGCGCCTGGCAGATCACCGGACCGCCATCCAGTTCGTCGGTGACAAAATGCACGCTGGTGCCGTGCTCGCGCTCGCCCGCCTCCAGCACCCGCCGGTGGGTGTTCAGTCCCTTGTACTGCGGCAGCAGGGACGGATGGATATTCAGCATGCGACCCGCGAAGTGCTGGACGAAGTCGGCCGAGAGGATGCGCATGAAGCCGGCCAGGATGACCAGCTCGGCGCCGCAGTCCTGCAGCGAGCGCATGAGCGCGGCCTCGAAGGCAGCGCGTCCGGCACCCTCCCTGGCCTCGATCACCTCGGCTTCGAGGCCGAGCTGCCGCGCGAGCACAACGCCCGCGGCGGTCGCACGGTCGGCGATGACCCGCGCGATGGTCGCCTGAACGCGCCCCGCCGCGCAGGCGCGCGCGATTGCCGCCATGTTGCTGCCCCGTCCCGAGATCAGGATCGCGACCTTGAGCTGATGCGCGCGGGTCATGGCTCGATGACGATCCCCCGCTGGCCGCGCTGCACCTCACCGATCACCCAGGCCTGCTCGCCGTGCTCGGTCAGCTGCCTGAGAGTGTCCTGCGCGCGTGGTGCAGGGACGATCACGACCATGCCGATGCCGCAGTTGAAGGTGCGCTGCATCTCCCGATCATCGATCGCGGCGGTGCGCTTGAGCCACTCGAACAGCGGCGGACGCGGCCAGCGGCCGCGCTGCAGGACGACCTCCAACCCCTCGGCGAGCATGCGTGGAATGTTGTCGGTGAGCCCGCCGCCGGTGATATGCGCGCAGGCATGCACCGGCGATGCCTTCATCAGCGCGAGCAACGAGCGTACATAAATCCGCGTCGGGACCAACAGCAGCTCGAGCAGCGGCCGGCCCTCGAGCTGCGTTTCTCGCGTCACCCCTGCTACCTGCAGCAGCTTGCGGATCAGGGAATAGCCGTTGGCGTGCGCGCCGGAGGAGGCGAGGCCGATCACCGCATCGCCGGGGCGGACCTGTCGGCCGTCGATGATGGCCTCCTTCTCCACCACGCCGACGCAGAAGCCGGCGAGATCGTAATCCTGTCCGTGATAGATACCCGGCATCTCGGCGGTCTCGCCGCCCACCAGCGCCGCGCCCGCCTGTGCGCAACCCTCGGCGATCCCGCGCACCACGGCGGCGGCGACGTCGACGTCGAGATGGCCAGTCGCGTAATAGTCGAGGAAAAATAGCGGCTCGGCCCCCTGAACCACCACGTCATTGGCGCACATCGCCACCAGGTCGATGCCGATGCTGTCATGCTGCCCGGCATCGATCGCGAGGCGCAGCTTGGTCCCGACCCCGTCGGTCCCCGCAACCAGTACCGGGCGCCGGTAGCGCTGCGGCAGCTCGGTCATCGCGCCGAAGCCGCCGATGCCGGCAAGTACTTCGGGCCGCATGGTGCGCTGCACGAGCGGCTTGATGCGCTCGACCAGCGCCTCACCCGCATCGATATCCACGCCCGCGTCGCGATAGGTGTACTGCACTGGTCCGTTCATGGGGTGAGCGCTGTGTGACGGAGACAAGCGCGACTGCTGATTGACCACGCTATAGTAGCCGAGGAGTTCTCCGAAGCATGCAGCCCGCACCGTATTTCATCGTCGGCGACCGCTCCCGACGGCCGCCGCAGCTCGGAGCGTTGTTACTCGCCGGCGGCCGGCCGCTCGGGGCCGGGCGGCGTCGGCTTCCCCGCGGCGGGTTTGGCGCATTGACGCTGCTAGTTGCCCTACTGTGCGGCGTATGGGCGGCGGGTGGCTTGACGGCGGCGGCGCGCGCGGCCGCGGTCTTCTCCCCCTACATCGTGACGCTGTCGGAGGCCGACCCCGCGCAGGCGGTGCAGGAAGCGATGCGGGTCGAGCTGGTGCGCTTGACCGGTACCCGCGATGCCGCGACCGATGAGGCGCTGGCGCCGATTGTCGACGGTGCGCGTCAGTATGTGCAGCTCGAGCGCACCACGACCTCGGGCCAGATCCAGGTGCTGTTCGATGCGGTGCCGCTGCGTGCGGCGATCGAGGCGGCGGGGCGTAGCGTCTGGGACCTGAACCGCCCGCTGCTGTGGATCTCGCTGCCGCCCGAGGATCCGGCGACCGACCAGATGCTGCGAGCACGGCTCGACGCCAGCGCCGAGGAGCGGGGGCTGCCGATCCTGATCTCTGCCGCGAGTGCGCCATCGACCCCGCCGGCCAGCCCTCCGTCGCCTGCGAGTGGCCCGGCAGGGCCGGCAGGGCCGGCGGGGCAGGCAGGGCAGGCAGGGCAGGCAGCGTCCGATCGGATTCCGAGTGCGACCGAGCTGCTGGAGGCCGCGCACCGCGCGGGTGCCAATGCAGCGCTGCTGGCTCGACAGGTGCCTTCTACTCCCGGCGTCCTGCAATGGACGCTGGCTGCGCCGACCGCCAACGGTGAGTGGGCGGGGGGCCCGGAGCTCGCCATCGAGAACGCCACCGAGACCCTCGCGAATGCGGCGCGCGCAACCGATCTGGTGCCGGTGGCCGACTATGACTGTCAGGTCACCGGGGTGAGCGATCTGGCAGGCCTGGTCAACGTGCTGGCTGCGATGCGGGCGGCTCCGGGTATCAGCGATTTCACGATCCAGGATATCGAGGGCACGCAGTTGACGCTGCACCTCAAGGCGCGCGCGAACCTCGAGCAGCTGCAGCGCATGCTGGTGGGCGATCGACTGCAGGCCAGCGGCACCGGGGCGGGGGGTGTGCTGGAATACCGCTATGTCACCGGCCCGTGAGCCGGCACCCGTGCGTCACCTGCCAAATCTGATCTGCGCGCTACGCGTCCTGCTGATCTGGCCGATCATCGCCTCCATCAGGGCCGGTCATTACCCGCTGACGCTGCTGCTGTTCTTCATCGCGGCGGCCAGCGATGCGCTCGACGGCCTTCTCGCCAAGCGCTTCCATTGGACCTCGGAGCTCGGAAAATTTCTCGACCCGATCGCCGACAAGCTGCTGTTGCTGTCGCTGTTCCTGCTGCTGACGTGGTACGGCTTGATTCCGCTGTGGCTCACGCGCTTCGTGGTCGCGCGCGACGTGCTGATCGGCCTCGGAGCGATTGCGTATAGGATCGGTTGGGGTCAACTACGCGGCAAGCCCATGATCAGCAGCAAGATCAACACGCTGTTGCAGCTGATGTACGTGCTCGCGGTGGTGGCGCGCCAAGCCTTCAACCTGCCCGGCCCGAGCGTGCTCACCGCCTTGGCGCTGCTGACGTTCGCTTCGGTATGCATCAGCGGCTTTTG
>JASHTF010000372.1 GCA_030040715.1 Gammaproteobacteria bacterium
CGCGTGCGCGTGAGCAGTCAACCCGCCATCATGGTGATCTCGACGGGTAACGAGCTCATCGAGCCAGGCGAGCCGATCGAGCCTTATCAGATACGTCGCTCCAATACCTATGCCCTGGCGGCGGCGTTGCGCCAGCACGGGCTGCAACGCATCGCCGACGACCATCTGATCGACGAGGAATCGTTGCTGCGCGAGCGGTTACGCCTGCACCTCGATACTCACGAGGTGCTGGTGCTCTCGGGCGGGGTGTCAAAGGGGCGGTTCGACCTAGTCCCGAAAGTGCTCGAGCAGCTCGGGGTACGCCGCGTACTGCATGGGGTCGCACAGCGGCCAGGCAAGCCGATGTGGTTCGGCACCTCGGTCGAGGGGCGGGCGGTATTCGCGCTGCCTGGCAACCCGGTATCTACGCTGGTGTGTCTGATCCGGTACGTCGTTCCGGCGCTCTATGCTTCCATGGGTATGGCGGCCGGCGAGCGCGAGCGCTTGGCGCTCGCCGCTCCGATCCAATGGAATGAATCGCTCACGGGCTACATGCCGGTGCGCGTCACGCGCGATGAGTGGGGTAGGCCGTGGGCCGTCCCCTGTCCGACCAACGGCTCGGGTGATCTGGCCGCGCTCGCTCTGACCGATGGCTTCGTCGAGTTGCCGCCCGGACCGGCCGATTTTGCCCGGGGCTACGTCGCGCGCCTGTATCGCTGGTGAAGCGGGGTAATGAGTTGATGGCAACGCAGAATGCGAAGATGGACGCCAAGGTAGAGCGGCTGCTGCTGCGCAAGGCGCGACTGGAAGACCGGCTGCACCGGCCGCTGCGCGACCTGCGCCTGTCGGTGACGGACCGGTGCAATTTCCGCTGCCCCTACTGCATGCCCCGGGAGCGCTACCATGAGCAGTACCGCTTCCTGAAATCCAACGAACGCCTGAGCTTCGAGGAGCTCGCCCGTCTCACGCGCGTGTTCGTCTCACTCGGGGTCGTCAAGCTGCGGATCACAGGCGGGGAGCCGCTGGTGCGACCGGGACTGGCGGATCTGATCGGTGACCTCACCACCTCGCCCGGTGTCGAGGATGTGGCGCTCACCACCAACGGCGTGCTGCTGGCGCAACAGGCGGCACCGCTGCGCGCCGCAGGGCTGAAGCGCGTGACCGTGAGTCTCGACAGTCTCGACCCACAGGTATTCGCCGCCATGAGCGGGGGCTTCGGCAGCGTCGAGGAAGTGCTGCAGGGAATCGAAGCGGCGCAACACGCCGGTTTGCAGCCAGTCAAGCTCAACACGGTCGTGCAGCGCGGTATCAATGATCAGCATGTGCTCCAGCTGCTCGAGCATTTTCGGGGTAGCGGTGTGATCGTGCGCTTCATTGAGTACATGGACGTCGGTAATCGCAACGACTGGAATCGCGCCCAGGTGGTATCGTCGCAGGAGCTGCTCGAGCGCGTGGCGGTGCGCTGGCCGCTCGAGCCGCTCGAGCCCGCGTACGCCGGCGAGGTCGCCCGTCGCTACGCCTTCCGCGACGGCGGCGGCGAGGTCGGCTTCATCTCCTCGGTCACGCAGCCATTCTGCGGCGACTGCTCGCGGGCGCGGCTGTCGGCCGACGGCAAGCTGTACACCTGTCTGTTCGCCGCCGAGGGCGCCGATCTGCGCTCGCCGCTGCGTGGCGGTGCCAATGATGAGGAGCTGGCCACATTGGTCCGTGCGGTGTGGGAGCGCCGCATCGATCGCTACAGCGAGCTACGCGATCAACTGCGCGCCCGCGGTGCGCAGCACGTTGAAATGAACTACGTCGGCGGTTGACCCCGTGGCGAGCAGTACCCAGCGCGGCCGAGCTCGCGCCGGCGCCAAGCGTAGCGCGCGCTCGAAGCCCGAGCGTGGCGCAGGCTTGACGCACCTGGACCCCAGCTCGCGCCCGCGCATGGTGGATGTGGGCGGCAAGCCGGTCACGCACCGGATCGCCGAGGCTGAGGCCCAGGTTTGGCTGCCGCCGCCGGTGGCGCGCGCGCTCGAGCAGACCGGTCACCGCACTCGCAAAGGCCCGGTGTTTGATACCGCGATCATCGCCGGCGCCATGGCCGCCAAGCGCACGGCGGAACTGATTCCCTTCTGCCACCCGCTCGCGATCGAGCATTGTGAGCTCAATATCGACTTCAGGCCGGGGCCGGCTGCGAGCGCCACCGCCGTGATACGCTGCCGCGTTGAAATCCGTCACAAGACCGGGGTCGAGATGGAAGCGCTCACCGCAGCAACCGTCGCGGCGCTGACGATTTATGACATGTGCAAGGCCCTGTCGCATGATATTCGCATCGAGCAGGTGCGGTTGATCTCCAAGAGCTCCTGAGGCGGGGCGTATCATCCGTTGTATGGCCACCGATAGATCGTTGACCGTGATTAAGCTGGCTCAAATCACCGAGGTCGCCCGTTCGGTCTGGGAGCTGCACCCATGAGCGAGAGCGCTCGCGCCAGCGCGCAGCTGTACGGTCTGGTGCTGTCGGGCGGCCGCAGCCGGCGCATGCAGCGCGACAAGGCCGCTCTCGCTTACGACGGCAAACCCCAGCTGGTGCGCGCCGTGGAGCTGCTCGCACCGCTGGTCGCTCGCAGCTTCATCTCGATCCGTCAGGAGCAGCTGTACGACCCGCTGCGCAGCGCCTATGAGAGCATCGTCGATCTGGTGCCCGATCTCGGCCCGATCGGCGGCATCCACGCGGCGTTGCACGCGCATCCGGACAAGGCGTGGCTGGTGCTGGCGTGTGATCTGCCGTTCCTCGACCGCGCTACCCTCGAGCACCTGATCGCGGCGCGAGCGCCGGCGCGACTCGCGACCGGTTACCGCAGCCATTTCGACGGGCTGCCCGAGGCGCTGTGCGCGATCTTCGAGCCGGCCAGCCGCGGCGCGATCGTGCGTTGGATCGAGCAGGGCGAGCGCTGCCCGCGCAAGTTCCTGGCACAGTCCGATGCACTATTGCTGGAGCTCGTGAAC
>JASHTF010000373.1 GCA_030040715.1 Gammaproteobacteria bacterium
ATCGCAGCGCGCCGCAAGCTCGCTGTAGACCGCCACCAGATCCTGCACTCCGCTGACCTTGGCCGACAATACGATGCGATCGCGCGGCAGTCCGAGCTCCACCGCGCGCTCGGCGCTATCGACCGCGGAGCGCACGATGGCGGCGCGCATGACCTGCTGCGCCGACAGCGGCTCGGCGCGGCGACTGTTTTCATCCATCATCCGGACCAGCAGATCCTGGTCGAGGCTGCCCCAGTTGACGCCGATGCGCACCGGCTTATCGTTGCGGCAGGCGATCTCGATCATTTCCGCGAACTGCGGGTCGCGCTTGCTGCCGCGGCCGACATTGCCGGGATTGATGCGGTACTTGGCGAGCGCGTGCGCGCACTCGGGGTGTTCCTGCAGCAGCTTGTGACCGTTGAAGTGAAAATCACCGATCAGCGGTACCGAGCAGCGCAGTTGCTCGAGGCGGTCGCGGATCGGCGCCACCGCGGCCGCCGCCGCCGCGGTGTTCACCGTGATGCGCACCAGCTCCGAGCCCGCCAGCGCCAGCGCGCGCACCTGCTGCGCGGTGGCTTCGACCTCCGCGGTGTCGGTGTTGGTCATCGACTGCACGACGATGGGCGCATCGCCGCCGACGATGACGCCGGCGATGTCAACCGCCAGCGCGCGGCGACGCCGGGGTGCCAAGACCCCCGCAACCGAAGGCGAGGACGCGGACTCGAGTGCCAGCGGCGCGGACATAGAGCCATTGTAGCGCGGCATCGGGTAGACGCGCCGCCGGCAAAACATAGTGGCGCAACGCCGGCCGCTGCTATGATGCCGGCCACCCGTCCATAGATGCCCGTTTGCGCTCCGGCCGCGGGTTTGGCCGCCCGCCCGCAGCGTCGTGGCGCGGGCGCTGTACGGGTTTGGAATGCAGCGGCGCCGCTGCAACGGCCGGCGGCGCAGGAGAGCTGAGTTGGGTCGGCACACTTGTTTATACGACCTGCACCTGGCGCTGGGCGCGCGCATGGTGGATTTCAACGGCTGGGACATGCCGGTCGCCTATGGCTCGCAGATCGACGAGCATCATGCGGTGCGGCGTGCGGCCGGCGTTTTTGATATCTCGCACATGTGCGTGGTGGATCTGAGCGGCGCGCGCACCCGGGAGTTGCTCGCGGGGCTGCTCGCGAACGATGTCGGGCGCCTGAGCATCGCCGGTCGCGCGCTCTACAGCTGCATGCTGAATGATCACGCGGGCGTGATCGATGACCTGATCGCGTACTATCTGGCCGAGGATTATTTCCGCCTGGTGGTCAACGCCGGCACGCGCGACAAGGACATGGCATGGATCGGCGCGCACGCCGAGCGGCTCGACGTGAAGCTGCTCGAGCGTCGGGATCTGGCGATGCTGGCGGTTCAGGGTCCGCAGGCGCGCGAGCGTTGCGCGACGCTGCTCAACTCCGAGGCCGCCTGTGGCGCGATGGCCCTGAAGCCATTCTTCGGTGCGCAGCTGGGCGAGTGGTTCATCGCGCGCACCGGCTATACCGGCGAAGACGGTTTCGAGATCATGCTGCCGGCCGGAGAGGCCGGCAGCGTGTGGCAGCGGCTGAACGCCGCGGGGGTGCGTTCATGCGGCCTCGGCGCGCGCGATACGCTACGGCTGGAGGCTGGGTTGAATCTGTACGGTAACGACATGGACGAGCAGACCCAGCCGTTCGAGTCCGGACTCGGATGGACCGTGGCGTTCGAGCCGCCCGGCCGCGACTTTATCGGCCGCGCAGCGCTGGAGCAGATCCGCGCACATGGCAGCGAGCGCAAGCAGGTCGGCCTGGTGCTCGATGAACGCGCCGTGCTGCGCAGTCATCAACGGGTGCTGGTCGAGGGCGGCGGCGAAGGAGAGGTCACCAGTGGCACCTTCTCGCCGATGTTGGGGCGCTCGATCGGTCTCGCGCGTGTGCCGGCGGCGACCGCGGATGCGGTACAGGTCGAAGTGCGGGGTCGGTTGCTGCCGGCGCGCGTGGTGCAGCCACCATTCGTGCGCCACGGCCGCGTGTTGATCGCGACCTGAGGGTGAGCATGCGGACAGCAGGGAGTAGGTAATGAGCAAGATTCCTCCGGAACTCAAATACACCAGCAGTCACGAATGGCTGAAGGAGCTGCCCGACGGCAACGTCGAGGTCGGCATCAGCGATCACGCCCAGGAGGCGCTCGGGGACCTGGTGTTCGTCGAGCTGCCGGAGATCGGACGGCAGCTGGCGGCGGGCGAGGCCTGCGCCGTGGTCGAGTCGGTCAAGGCCGCCTCGGACATCTACGCTCCGGTCGCCGGCACCGTGACTGCAGTCAACGAGCAGCTCACGCGCACGCCCGAGCTCGTCAACCGTGATCCCTATGGGGGCGGCTGGATGATGCGACTGAAGCCAGCGACACCCGCCACAGCGGCCGCGTTGCTGTCGGCCGCCGACTATCAGGCGGTCGCCGACGAGGGCTGAGCGCGGTGCCATTCATTCCGCATACCGACGAGGACGTGCGCGCGATGCTCGCGGAGCTGCACGCGCCCAGCATCGACGCGCTGTTCGACGAAATTCCAGCGCGTCTGAGGATCGGCGCACTCGATGAGATTCCCGAGGGCCTGAGCGAGTTCGACGTTCTCCAACTCATGAGCGAGCGTGCGCGCGCCGACGGGCGACCGCTGTGCTTCATCGGCGCTGGGGCCTACGAGCACTACATTCCGGCCGCGGTGTGGTCGACCGTCACGCGCGGCGAGCTCTACAGCGCCTACACTCCCTATCAGGCCGAGGCGAGTCAGGGGACGCTGCAGCTGTGCTACGAGTACCAGAGCATGATGGCGAGCCTGACCGGCATGCAGGTGTCGAACGCCTCGCTCTACGACGGCGCCACGGCGGTCGCGGAAGCCTGCCTGATGGCGATCCGCGCCAACCGGCGTTCCCGGAGCGCGCACATCCTGCTGCCGCGCAGCCTGCATCCGCATTACCGCCGGGTGGCGGCAACGACCGGGGTCAATCAGGGGGTCAAATTCGCGGAGCTGCCCTATGAGGCGGACGCGGGCCACATCGGCGGCGGCGCGCTCAGCGCTCACGATGGCCGGGACATTACTGCATTGGTGATCCAGCAGCCGAATTTCTTCGGCGTGCTGGAAGACGTGGACGCACTCACCGACTGGGCACACGCGCGCGGCATCCTGGTGATCGCGGTCGTGAACCCGATCACGCTCGCACTGCTGAAGCCGCCCGGTGCCTGGGGCGAGCGCGGCGCCGACATCGTCGTGGGCGAGGGCCAGCCGCTCGGCTGTCCGCTGTCGGCGGGCGGACCGTATTTCGGCTTCATGACCACGCGCATGGAACACGTGCGCCAGATGCCGGGCCGGATCATCGGCCGCACCGTGGATCTCGAGGGCCGCCCCGGTTTCACGCTCACGTTACAGGCGCGCGAGCAGCATATCCGCCGCGGCAAGGCGACCTCGAACATCTGTACCAACCAGGGGTTGTTGATGATGGCAGGGACGCTGTATCTGGCGCTCATGGGCGTGCAGGGTCTCGAGCGCGTCGCGGCCGCGTGCAGCGCACGCACCGCCGAGCTGATCGAGGCGCTGACCGCCATCGACGGGGTGCGCTCGGCGCTGTCACGGCCGCACTTCCACGAAGCGGTGGTGCGTCTGGATCGCCCGGTCGCTCCGGTGCTGCGTAGCTTGGCGGCGCGCGGTATCGAAGCCGGGCTCGATCTGTCCGACGACTACCCCGAGCTCGGTCCCGCGCTGCTGGTGTGCGCGACCGAGACCAAGAGCAGCGCCGACATCGAGCGTTACGCGGCGGCACTGTCCGAGACGCTGCGCGCCGCGCAGGCGGCGTAACGTGGCCATGAACCTGCCGTTGCGCGAGCGCCTGATCTTCGAGTACTCACAGCCGGGTCGGGCTACTCGCTCGCACTGGCCGCGCCCAGCGTCTGGCGGCACGACACTGGAGGCGGCCAGCAGCGCCATTCCGCCGGCACTGCGCCGCCAGCGACCGCCGCTGCTGCCGCAGGTGAGCGAGCTCGACGTCGTGCGTCACTACACGCGGCTGTCGCAGTTGAATTTCTCCATCGACACCCACTTCTATCCGCTCGGCTCCTGCACGATGAAGTACAACCCCAAGGCCTGCAACGCTGCCGCGCTGCTGCCGGAATTCCTCGGGCGCCATCCGCTCGCGCCCGAGGAGCATGCACAGGGCCTGCTGGCGTGTCTGTATGAGCTGCAGGAGATGCTCAAGGCGGTTACCGGCATGCGCGGAGTGGCACTCAGCCCGCTGGCCGGCGCTCACGGGGAGTTCACCGGCGTGTCCATGATCCGCGCCTACCATCGCGCGCGCGGCGATCTGGCACGCAATGAGATCATCGTCCCGGAGGCGGCACACGGGACCAATCCGGCCACGGCTACCATGTGCGGCTGCAGCCCGCGCGAAATCGCGGTCGGTGCCGACGGCGACGTTGATCTGAATGCGCTGCGTGCGGCGGTCGGCCCGAAGACCGCGGGCATCATGCTCACCAATCCCTCGACGCTCGGGGTGTTCGAGCGGCGCATCGAAGAGGTGGCGCGCATCGTGCACGATGCCGGCGGCCTGCTCTACTACGACGGCGCCAATCTGAATGCATTGCTCGGCAAGGTGCGTCCGGGCGACATGGGGTTCGACGTCATTCACGTAAACCTGCACAAGACCTTCTCCACTCCGCATGGCGGCGGCGGACCGGGCGCCGGCCCCGTGGGCGTGTCGCAGCGGCTGCTACCGTTTTTGCCGCTACCAATCGTCGCGCGCGAGACGCGGGAGATGCACGGCGCGGCGCCGCGCGAGCGCTCGGGCGACGACAGCCGCTACGACGCCGACCGGGGCCAGGGCGTGTTCTACCGCTGGCTCAAGGAGCGCGACTTGCCGCAGTCGATCGGGCGGGTCGCCGGATTTGCCGGCAACGCCGGAGTGTTGCTGCGTGCTTATGTCTATATGAGATTGCTCGGGCGCGAGGGCATGCGGCGCGTCGGGGAATTCTCCACTCTGAATGCCAACTATCTGCTCGCGCGGCTACAGCGAGTCGGATTCGACGCGGCCTATCCGGCGCGGCGCGCGAGCCACGAATTCATCCTCACGCTGCGGCGGCAGGCGCAGGATCTGGGCATTACCGCCATGGACGT
>JASHTF010000374.1 GCA_030040715.1 Gammaproteobacteria bacterium
AACTCATAGAGCGCGCTCCAGCGTGTCTGCTGGTTGTTGTGTACGCTGAGATCCGGATCATAGAACTCATAGGTGAGCTTGAGGTTGTGACCTTTGTGCAGCGCCCAGTCGAGCTCCCCGAGCAGCGGGACCATGGAGACGGTGCTGCTCGTCGTGCTCGCCTGACGCACCAAGTCGGCTTCTCCGAGCCACACGAGCGGCCCGGTGCGCAGTCCGGCGAACACCCCGTAGGTCTGTCGATCGCCGCTGAGCGCATGCGTGAAGGCGGCCGATGCGCCGACTCGCCATAGCGTCTGCACGCGCACCAGGTTGCCCGTGACCATGTAGCCCGACGTGCTGCCGGCATTCGCGGCGCCTCGGGTGAGGTCGAGCTGCCCCGACCAGTTCGGCCGTTGCCAACCGAGCTCAACGCCGTCGTCGGGCGAGTTCATGTTGATGCCTGTGGCCTCACGCACGAAGGCGGTCTGATCCTGCAACCGCCAACCAAACGGCAGGTAGAAATGCCCCGCCTTCAGATACCAGTCGGAGGTGTCGCCGTAGCGTACGTACGCCTCCATGGTCTGCGCGGCACCAGGCGCGATCAGTTGGTCGACGTACACACCGAGCTCATTGGGAATGACGCTGACGTCGGCGTAGAGTCGCACCTGCTCGAGTCCGACCTGCTGCTGAATCGGCGTCTGCGGCATGGTCGTGCGCGACCACTCGGTGCGCAGATCGCCGCCGATGCGCACGAAATCCTGCACGATCTGACCGGTCCAGCTCGGCACACTCGCCGGTAGCGTCGTCGCTGCCATGACGTTCTCGGCAAAGATGTCGCCGAAGGCATTGCGCGCTCCGCCGCCGGTCGGATTGACGTGGCACATGATGCACTGATAGCCCTGCTGTAGCGCGAGGTAGGGCTCGGCCAACGCGACCCCCGGGCCGAGTGCCGCCGCGGCGAGCGCGATGCGCAGCCAGCGGCGGGCACGCACCGCGCCGCCGCGCGAGAATGGCCTCATCGAGCGTCTCCGACTGTGAAGCTGCCGGCGATACGCTCGCCCGCGGCATCGATTGGAGGGTCTATCAGAGAGGCGCCGTCGAGAGCACGCAACTCGGAGGCCACATCGGCGCTGAGGACCACGCGATACTGCCCCGACGCGAGCGGCTGCAGGGGCAGCAGTAGCAAGGTGCGCTCATTGCCGGCCGGCACGCTGATACGGGTCTCGATCACCCGCGCCCCGACGACATCGCCGGCACCCTCCATCACGGCCGAGGTTGCGCGGTCCGCGGCGGCGCTGCCGCCCGTGCCGCTCGAGTCGGTGAGCAGCTCGAGGCGCACCGCCGCGGCGTCGGCGCGCGTGGCGTCGAGTGCACGCGTGAACGAGAGCGCGATGTACGCGGGCGCTGCGGTCAAAGCCGCGCCGTTTTCGGGCGCGAGCGCCTCGAGCGCAAAGGCACTCGCGGCGCCCGCGGCGGAGCCGGGTTGAGCCCCATCGGTGATCCACTGGACGATGAATGCGATCGTGGTCGACGGCAGCGGCGGTTGTCCGAGCGGCATCTGCGCTCCGACCGCCGCGTGGCCCTGGAGCTTCTGGATCAGATAGCTGTCGGTCGGATCGCCAGGTTTGACGCGCAGCAGAGTGGGAACTTCGGTACTCGGCACGTTCACGAGCAGGCTGTAGCTGTGGGCTGCATCGAGCATCAGCCCTTCAGGCGCGGTCGCGCCGATATGGCAGACACTACATATCGGCGTGAAGACGTTGGCCTGGATGGAATCGAAATCTGCCGACAGCGGTACGGGCGCACCGCTGCCCTGACCGGAAATGGGCTGGCCATCGGCGTTCAGGCCCACGCCGCTGCCGGAGCAGGCGCACAGCCCAGCGCACAGCAGCGAACCCAGTCGCGCGAGCCAGCGACGGCGATGAGCCGAGTCGCGCGCACACGCTGTGCCGGGCAATCGGCCTGTGTGCTCGCGGGCGAGCTCGAGGACACGGTGATCGGCGGCACGGGTCACGCTGGTATGTGCCACCGGTGCGTCACTTGGTTTAGCGCGGCCCGCGGGTACACCTTTGCAGCCGCGCTACGGGCCCGCTTATTCTGTGACGGACTGATCCGGGTGACCGAGATCTCAGGGACGAGTCTGCACGAGCGCGCACGCGATAATCAGTAACGATGCGACCCCTAACGCGCGGCTGCGCGCTAATGCTGATGGCACTGCTGCCGGTCGCGGCCGGCTGGGCGGCCAACCTCGACGGCTCGCTCGCCGCCGCCACCGATAACGTCTTTCGCGGACTCACCCAAAGCCAGGGAGACCCCTCGGTGCAGGTTGACGGTTATGTCAGCGCCACGCATTGGTTCGGTGGGTTGACCGCAGAGACCGTCAAGCGCGAGTCCAGTGAGGCGACCGGTGCCGAGCTGGTCGCATATCTGGGCTATCAGCAGCTGCTCAGCGAGAACTGGAGCGGCGCTGTCAGCGTGCGACACTACGACTACCCCGGGAATCCCTATCGCCCCTTGTATAACTATGACGAGATCAGTGCTTCGGTCAATTGGCGCCAGCAGCTGGTGCTGGCCCTAATAGCGTCCCCGGACACCTACGCGGCCGCTTCCTACGAGCGCTACGGCCGCGGCGCCGCGTACGCGACCGAACTGACCGGCCGTGAGCCGCTGCCTTATGGAATGTCGCTGGAGGGCGGTGTCGGCTATTACGATCTGTACCAGGAGATCGGTGCGGGTTACGCCTACTGGAGCGCCGGCGTCGGTAAGCAATGGCGTGCATTCGAGGCCTCGCTACGGTATATCGGCACCGACGCACAGGCGCGTCGGCTGTTCCAGCCCCTGGCCGGTGATCGCGTGGTGGCGAGCGTCGCCTGGTTTTTTTGAGTCGGCTAAAACCTTCGATGCGCCTGGTGGCACTCAGACTTGGGAAGCCGTGCGGCTGGCCCCCAGCAGCGCGAGCATAATGCTCGGCTCGGAGCCATCGATGACGCCACGTGATGACCTGCACGATCGCGATCTGCTGCGGCGGATCGTCGCGCGTGATCGCCACGCCCTCGAGCGCTTGTACCGGGCGTACCAGCCGCGGCTGCTGCAGTTCCTGTCACGCTTGTGCTCGCAGCGCGACGCGCTCGACGAGGCGATCAACGACACCTTCTGGACCGTGTGGCGCAAGGCCGAGGAGTTCCGAGGCGCCTCTCGAGTCTCGACCTGGATTCTCGGCATCGCCTGGCGCCACGCCCTCAAGGCTCTGCGGCGCAACGGCGACATCGCCGTGGAGCGCCTCGCCGATACCGGGGCGAGCGAGTGCCAGACGGCGGACACGCTGTTGAACGATGAGCGCGATCAGTGGCTCGCACAGGGCATGGCGACGTTGCCATTGGAGCAGCGCGCGACGCTCGAGCTGGCGTATTTCGTCGGGCATTCATGTCAGGAGATCGCGGACATCATGGGCTGCCCGATCAATACCGTGAAGGCGCGCATGTTCCAGGCGCGCCTCAAGCTTCGAAATCTGCTCCCCAAGCTCGAGGGCATCGAGAACGCCACCGCATTGCGAGGACATCAACCGTGACGGAAGCAAGCAGCTCACAACACCGCCAGGCCTGGGATCTAATTCCATGGATCGCGAACGGTACCGCCTCGGAGTCCGAGCAGCGCAGCGTCGACGAGCACCTGCACGACTGTGCGGATTGTCGCGAGGAGCTCGAATTTCAGCGCCGCCTCCAGCGCGCCATGGCGCGTGACAGCGCCCCGGAGGCGGATGCGACGGCGGGCTGGGCGCGGCTGCGCGAGCGGCTCGACGCCGACGAGGTTCCGAGCGTGCTCGCGCAGCTCGCGCCGCGTCGCTTGCGTCGCGCCGAGCGAACGTGGATGCCGTGGGTGGTTGCGGTGATGTTGCTGCAGGGCGTGGGGCTCGGCGTGCTCGGTACGGCGTTGTGGTCGCGCACCTCGGCGAATCCGACGATGGCAACGGCTGCGGTCGGCGCCTATCGCACGCTATCGGCGCCGCAGCCGCCGCTCCCGCCAGCAACCGTGCGGGCTGTGTTTGCGCCGACCATGACCCTTGCGGAACTGCACGCGGCGCTCGCGGGTGCACATCTGCAGATCGTGTTCGGACCGAGCGATGCGGACGTATGGTCGCTCGGCCCTGCCGGGGATTCGACGCGCGCCGCCACCGAAGCGGCGCTGCGTGCGCTGCGAACGAGCTCGAACGTGCGCTTCGCCGAGCCGATCGGCGGCGCGCCTTGAAGCCATAAGATGCGCTACCGCGCGGCCATCGACCACGCCATCCAGCGGGGTGTCGTTGCGGTCCTGTGCCTGACGCTCGCGGCCTGTGCCACGGCGCACGTGGCCGGCTCCGGCATCGACGGCGGCGCGCTCACCGCGCGCGCCGATCGGCTGATCCTGGTGACTATCGCCAATCCGCGCGGACCGATGTTGGGTCAGCCCGGCTCGACGCCGCATGGGTACGACCGCGGCGGCGACTACGCGGTCGGCGATCAGGCCCGCGCCGTCGCCGCGGCGCTGGAGCGGGATTATGGCCTGCGGCGCGTGCGCGAATGGCCGATCGCGTCGCTGCGCGTGCACTGCCTGGTGTTTGCTTTGCCGCCGCACGCTGCTCGCGCCGCCTTGCTGCAGCGTCTGGCGGCAGACCGGCGGGTGCGTCTGGCGCAGCCACTACAGCTGTTCGCGGCGCGTTCCAG
>JASHTF010000375.1 GCA_030040715.1 Gammaproteobacteria bacterium
CGAACCTAGGTTAACGGAGTCAGAGTCCGCTGTCCTACCACTAGACGATCCCCCAGTAGCGCAGCACGAGCGCCACGACGGCCGGCCATTTCAAGGATACGGACAACTTTGAGGGTATCCAACCCATCTGACGATGTTCGTCAGATGAACATCGTCAGATGGGTTGGATACCCCCAATGCAATACGGCTCCTTGAACGGCGGCCCGCTTAGCGCTTCGAGTACTGTGGGCCCCGTCGGGCCTTGCGCCGTCCGACCTTCTTGCGCTCGACCTCACGCGCGTCGCGCGTCATGAACCCGGCCTGCCGCAGGGGCTTGCGCAGCGTCTCATCGTAGCGGATCAGAGCGCGGGCGATCCCGTGACGGATGGCTCCGGCCTGGCCGGTGATGCCGCCGCCGTCGACCTGCACGCGGATATCAAACTTGCCCGCGAGCTGTACGGTCTCGAGCGGCTGGCGCACGATCATGCGCCCGGTCTCGCGGCCGAAAAACTCCTCCAGCGGGCGCTCATTGATCGTGATCTGTCCGGTGCCGGGCGCCAGATACACGCGCGCGGTCGAGGTCTTGCGTCGCCCGGTGCCGTAGTGGGGTTGATCTGCCATGCCGTGAGTTCCTGCGCTGGTGGGTTCCTAGATCTGCAGCGGCTGCGGTTGCTGCGCCGAATGCGGGTGCTGGTCGCCCTTGAAGACGTGCAGCTTGCGCAGCATGCCGCGGCCGAGGGTGGTCTTCGGCAGCATGCCCTTGACCGCGTACTCGAGCGCCCGCTCGGGATGCTCCTGCAGCAGCTTGCCGAGGGCGATCGACTTCAGGTTACCGAGGTAGCCGGTGTGGTGGTAATAGAACTTATCGTCGAGCTTGCTGCCGGTCACCGCGATCTTCTCGGCGTGCAGCACGATGATGTGGTCGCCCATATCGACGTGCGGACTGTAATTGGCCTTGTGCTTGCCCTTCAGCCGCAGCGCGATCTGGGACGCCAGCCGCCCCAGAGTTTTGCCACTGGCATCAACGACATACCAATCACCGCGCGCATCCGCGGGCCGAGCAAATTGCGTCTTCATACGAGGCCGTAGGCCCGCGCGGCGGGCCTCCTGTAAAGGGCCGGCAAGTGTACTCAAGGGGTGCGCTGTGCTCAAGCCGCGCCGCTCCCTCACGCTCCCTCCGGCTCCCTCACGCCGCCGCCGTGCGACCCGAGCCCGGTTCGCCCGCGGACGCCGACTCACTCGAGCCCGGGGACGCCTGGCTGCCCGCATCCTCCGCGACCCAGCGCATCTCAGGGCGCCCGGTGAGCGCCGAGCGCTGCCAGCGCATGCGCAGCCCGCGCCGCGGTTGCCGCACGATGCCGGCGCAGGTCGTTCGCGCCCTTGCGGTTCCCGGTGCCTCGTGGTCGCGCGGCGCGCGCAGGCTGTCCGGCACCAGCCACAGAATTTTTGCCTTCATGTTGACCTCCGTGACGCTCGCCGGCGCGCACGCGAGGATCAGGATGAGAAGGCCTGGATGCAGACCGGGGCTCCGTCGTGGACGGTGGCCGCGTCCGTATTCGATCGGGCTTCCCGCGCGCGGCGGGAAGCGGGAGCGAGGTCCTCGCTATCGGGCCGAGCGCTGGCCGCAGCGCACTGCGCTGCGCCTGAACCTACTCGTACTGCCCACGAGGCGACCTCTCAGCTTTCCAAACGGGGCGCGGACCTTACGCCCGTAGTATCTCTTTGTAAAGGCGCACGATTCAGCTTGATCTGCGGGCGCACTATCGCGTCCTATAATGCCTTCATGCCGGCCGCCGATCTGCTCGATTCGATGCTGCAGGTTGCTGATGATGCCTTGCGCACGCTGTTTGCTCCGGCGCGCGGCAATCGGCCACTGGCGCTGCCCCCGGACGTTCCCATGAGCGAACCTGAGAAGCGCCACATCGCCGGCCTGATGCGCGTCAATCACGCCGGCGAGATCGCCGCTCAAGCCCTTTATCGCGGGCATGCGCTGTGCGCACGCTCCCAGGCGACGCGCGAGTTCCTGCAACGGACGGCTCGCGAAGAGGGTGAGCATCTGGCCTGGTGCGAGCAGCGTCTGGCGGAACTCGGCTCGCATCCGAGCCGCCTGAACCCGGTGTGGTATCTCGGATCGCTCCTGATCGGCGCCGCGACCGGGGCCTTGGGTGATGAACTCAGTCTCGGGTTCGTCAGCGAGACCGAGGCGCAGGTCGAGGGTCACCTCGCCAGCCACCTCGAGCGCCTGCCGGTCGCCGATGTTCGCAGCCGCCAGATCCTCGAGCAGATGAAGGCCGATGAGGTCGGCCACGGGCAGGCCGCGCGGGCCCAGGGGGCAACCTCTCTCCCTTCCCCGATGCGGCTGCTGATGCGCTCGGTCGCTCGCCTGATGACCGGCACGGCCTACTGGATCTGAGTCTCAGTTCTCCAGCCGGCAACGTGACCAGCACCTCAATCCCGTACTGCTGTCTCTTGCAGCGGACATGATTTATGTAATAAATAGCGGTACGGCTCGACAGATAACCTAATGAAGGCCCATACAGCATGGAAGAGAATGTCAGACCATTGAGCGACATTCCTGCGATCAATCGATTCCTGAGCTATTGCCGCATCCGCACGGTGCCGTCGAAGACCGTGCTGATTCATGCCGGCGACCTACCTGACGTGCTCTATTACGTCATAAACGGCTCGGTCGAGGTAATGATCGAGGACGAGGAAGGCAACGAGATGGTGCTCGCCTACCTCAACAAGGGGCAGTTTTTTGGCGAGATGGGGTTGTTCTACGAGCAGCCCACGCGCAGCGCCTGGGTGCGCACCCGCAACGCCTGCGAGCTCGCCGAGATGACTTATCCGCGCTTCCGCCAGGTCGCGACCGAGAGCCCAGGACTGATCTTCGAGCTGGCGACGCAGTTGGCGACGCGCCTGGACCGCACCAATCGCAAGCTCGGCGATCTCGCGTTCGTCGATGTGACCGGCCGCGTCGCCCACGCGATCAACAACCTGTGTGAGGAGCCCGACGCCATGACTCATCCCGAGGGGATGCAGATCAAGGTGTCGCGCCAGGAGCTCTCGCGCCTGGTGGGCTGCTCGCGCGAGATGGCCGGTCGCGTGCTCAAGGTGCTCGAGGAGCAGGGGTTGCTGCGCGCCACCGGCAAGACCATCGTGGTCTTCAACGCGCGGCCGAAGATGAAGACCCGGCCGGTGATCGTGCCCGCCAAGCCCGCGGCAGCCGCGATGGTGGCGAAGCCGAGTCTGCGGCCCGCCTACGCCGAAGACGACAAGTAGCCCTCGAGCGGCGCGTCCGCTCTTTGCGCGGTCGCGATTCCAGCGCCGGCAGCTGCCTGCACCGCGCGGGCTCCGCGTCGGGCACCCCACGTGGTCAGTCGGCTGAGGCCGCCGCCATCGCGCGCTCGATCTGGGCCCGCATGGCGCGGATGGTCGCCGCGTAGTCCTTGCTGCCGAAGATCGCCGAGCCCGCGACGAAGGTATCCACTCCCGCCAGCGCCGCCTCGCCGATGTTGTCGATCTTGATGCCCCCGTCGATCTCGACGCGCACCGGCCGCCCGCTGGCGGTGACACGCCGGCGCACCTCGCGGGCCTTGGCGAGCACGCTCGGGATGAACTGCTGGCCGGCGAAGCCAGGGTTCACCGACATCAGCAGCACCATATCGAGATTGTCGAGCGTGTAGTCGAGCCACTCGACCGAGCTGGTCGGATTGAGCACCAGGCCGGGTCGGCAGCCGTGCTCGCGGATCAGATGAATGGTGCGGTCGACGTGCTCGCTCGCCTCGGGATGGAAGCTGATGTAGCTCGCACCGGCGGCGGCGAACTCCGGCACGATAGCATCGACCGGGCGCACCATCAGGTGCACGTCGATCGGCGCGTCAATGCCATAGCGGCGCAGCGCCTCGCACACCATCGGCCCGAAGGTGAGATTGGGAACGTAATGGTTATCCATCACGTCGAAATGAATCACGTCGGCACCGGCGGCCAGCACCGCGGTGACCTCGGCGCCGAGGCGCGCAAAGTCGGCCGAGAGGATCGACGGCGCGATCCAGTGCGGGACCACGGGGTGGGAAGGGCTGCCCTGATGGACACGAGCCTGCTGCATACGCACCTGCTGCGGGTCTGCTACGAGTCGATTCGGTGGCGGAGGCGGATGCGGAAGGATGCCGGTAGGCACCCAGTCTAGCGTATCCCGCGCTGCTCCCGGATCAGCTCGTAGGCCGCCTGGATCTGCTGCGCGCGCTCCTTGGCGCGCTCGAGCATCGATTCGGGCAGGCCGTTGGCCATGAGCTTGTCGGGGTGATGGCGGCTCATCTGCCGGCGGTAGGCCTTGGTGACCTCCTCATCGGACATCGACGGCTCGGCTCCAAGCACACTGTACGCCTGCGCCAGGCGCACCGCGTGCGCCTGCCCCGCTTGCGCGGCGCGGCCAAAGGGATCATGAGCCCCGTAGCCCTCGCCGGCGCCCGGGCCCAGGCCCATGCGAAAGCGCAGCGTGCTCTCCAGCCGGGCAAAATCGGTGGCTCTCAGCCCGAGAGTCGCGCCGACGCGCTTGAGGCGCGCGCGCACCAGCGGCGGCAGGCCGTTGCCCGCGAGCGCCGCCTGCAGCTGAATCTCCATGAAGAACTGCGCCAGATCCGGGTAGAACGCGATCGCCGAGCGCAGCCGCCGCAGCGCACCGTCCAGCTCGAAGTCCGGCTGCTTGCCCTCGGTGAAATAGCCGATCGCGGCGTGGATCTGAGTCTCGTTCAGCCGCAGCGCGTGCATGACGGCGCGCGCCGAAGCGATCTCCTGTTCGGACACACGCCCGTCCGCCTTCGCGACGTGACCCATGACGCGAAAGGTGGTCGGGAAGAACAGCTGATTCACCAGCGTGGGATTGGGAGCGCCGCCCCAGAAGGCGCGCCCGAGCAGATCAGGCGATGCGGCTCCAGAATCAAACTGATGGCCGATGAAGGCGCCGAGCGCCGCTCCGACGGGCCCCAATCCGAGGGGCCCCAACACGATCATCCCGACCGTGCCGCCGATGATCTTTCCGCTCCAGTTCATCTTCGCTTATGGTAGCAGCGTCGCCTGGCGCCACTGCCACGATTGACCATACATCCAGCGGACACGGTTCACCATACATCTGGCGGCCCATGATTGACCATACATCCAACCCCGAGAGCACGGCTCAAAGCGCTTCAGCGACCCTTTACGAGACCAGACTGTGCGGCCTGAGGGCACCGCACCGCGGCAAGGTGCGCGATCTCTACGCCGTCGATGACGATCACATGCTGATCGTCACCACCGACCGTATGTCGGCGTTCGATGTGGTGCTGCCCGATCCAATACCGGGCAAGGGCCACGTGCTCAATACCGTGTCGCTGTTCTGGTTTGAGCGCACGCGCCACATCATTCCGAACCACATCACCGCGCTGCCGCTCGCGGTCGCCGTGTCCGATCCCGGCGAGCGCCGTGCGCTCGAGGGCCGAGCGGTCATCGTGCAGCGGTTGCGGCCGTTGCCGATCGAGGCGGTGGTGCGGGGCTATCTGGCGGGCTCGGGCTGGAAGGACTACCAGGCCGAGGGCAGCATCTGCGGCATTCGCCTGCCCGCGGGCCTAAAGCAGGCCCAGGCCTTACCCGAGCCGATCTTCACGCCCGCCACCAAGGCAGCCGCCGGCGAGCACGATCAGAACATCAGCTTCGAGACGGTCGGGCAGCTGCTCGGCGCGAGCGTGGCCGCACAGGTGCGAGCCGTCGCGCTCGAGCTCTATCGCTTCGCCTGCGAGCTCGCGCGCGCACGCGGCATCATCATCGCCGATACCAAATTCGAGTTTGGTCTCGATGACCGCGGCCGCCTGCTGCTGATCGATGAGGCGCTGACGCCGGACTCCTCGCGCTTCTGGCCCGCCGACACCTGGAGACTCGGCATCAGCCCGCCCTCGTACGACAAGCAATACGTGCGCGATTATCTGGAGGCGCTGCACTGGAACAAGCGCCCCCCGGCCCCGCACCTGCCGCCCGAGGTGATCCAGCGCACCTCCGACAAGTATCAGGAGCTGTTGCACCGAATGACTGCTCGCACATAAGGAGTGATCGAGCATGCGTCGGGCTTTCGTTAATGAAAGCCCGATACATGGTCGGCCACTTCTAGTGGCCTGCGATCGTCATTCGACGCAACAGCAGTGAGCCCGTACGGATGGCGCCCTGCACATCCACGTCGCTGCCGACGGCGACGATGTCGTGCAGCATGTCGCGCAGATTTCCGGCGATGGTCACCTCGCTCACGGGAAATGCGACCGCGCCGTGCTCCACCCAGAAGCCGCTCGCGCCGCGCGAGTAATCGCCCGTGACACCGTTGACGCCGGGACCCATGAGCTCGGTCACATACAGCCCGGTATCCAGCCGCGCGAGCATTTGCTCGAAATCGCCGCTCTCGCTGCAGCTGACGATCAGGTTGTGAACCCCACCGGCGTTGCCGGTGGTCTTGAGCTTGAGCCTGCGCGCCGAATAACAGCTGAGCACATAGCCCTGGAGTACGCCGCCGGTCACCAGCTCGCGATCGCGCGTAGCGACGCCGTCGCCGTCGAACGGACTGCTCGCCAGAGCCTCGTGGATGTGAGGTCGCTCGAGAATATCGATGCCGGCCGGAAACACCGCCTGGCC
>JASHTF010000376.1 GCA_030040715.1 Gammaproteobacteria bacterium
GTTGAGACGCTATCGTGCTCGCCGCGAAGAGTCGGCCGAGCGGTCGCTGCGCTGTTCCTCGTCGCAATGACGACGACTCAGCGCAGAGGAAAGTCCGGGCTCGGCGGGCAGGGTGCCAGGTAACGCCTGGGGGGCGCGAGCCCACGGAAAGTGCAACAGAAAGCAAACCGCCGAAGCGTCGGCAACGGCGCTGGCAAGGGTGAAAGGGTGCGGTAAGAGCGCACCGCGTCCGTGGTAACACGGACGGCACGGCAAACCCCACCCCGAGCAAGGCCAAATAGGGAAGCGGCGGCTCAACTTCGAGCCGCAGCGCGCGCCCGCGCGTGCTTCCGGGTAGGCCGCTAGAGGCATGCGGTGACGCCTGCCCCAGAGGAATGACAGCTCACGACAGAACCCGGCTTACAGGCCGACTCTTCGCCCACCCTCGCCCGTCTCCAGAACCCCATCCGGGACTCCGCCCGGTCCGCTCATCCTTAGCGCTGCCTCGAGCTTTCCAGCTCAAGTTCATGATCTGAAATGAGTCGTCCTCTGGATGCTCGCACCGCAATGAGCTTCAGATGCGTAAGTGCCCGCGCTGCTTCAAAAAAATTGACGCAAAACGTTGACACCGCGGCGCAGCTGTTCCTATAGTGGCAACAAGTGGGAGAAAGTGGGAATAAATGGGCGCCCGATCCCTAAACGCGACCCGTACGACCAAAATAAAATGTTCCGCGGCGCAGCAAAAATCACTCTCGACGACAAAGGGCGTCTGGTCCTTCCCGCTCGCTATCGCGAGCGGCTGCTCGAGCGCTCCAAGGGGCAGCTCATCGTCACGGTCGACCGTGATGGCGATTGCCTGTTGCTCTATCCACTGACCGATTGGGAGCCCGTCGAGCGCAAGCTCATGGAGTTGCCGAGCTTGCACCCGCAGGCGCGCCGCCTGCAACGCCTCATGGTCGGTTACGCGACCGAGCTCAGCCTGGACGGTCATGGCCGCATGCTGCTGCCGCCGGAGCTGCGCGAGTTCGCCCATCTGGAACGCCGCGCGGTGCTGATCGGGCAAGGCGCACGCTGCGAGTTGTGGGACGAGCCACGCTGGAACGAGCGGCGCGACCTGTGGCTCAAGAGTGAGGCGGCGATGAGCGAGCTGCCGCCCGAGCTCGGTTCACTCTCGCTCTGAGATCCTGAAGTGATCAAGGGGGGCGCGGGAAATTGGATGAGCACACGCCAGTGCTTGCGTCCGAGGTGCTCGCCGCGCTCGCACCGCGCGCGGCGGGTTTGTACGTCGATGCCACATTCGGGCGTGGCGGGCATACCGCACGGATCCTGGAGGCGCTCGGCGCGGATGGTCGCGTCATTGCGCTCGATCGCGATCCGGCTGCGATCGCCGCAGGTCGCGCGCGCTTTGCGCACGACAGCCGCCTGCGCCTGGTACACGCTGCCTTTGATCAGCTCACGTCGGTCGTGCGGTCGCATTGCGAGCAGGTGCAGTGCGACGCAATTCTGTTCGACCTTGGCGTCGCCTCCCCGCAGCTCGAGGACCCGCAGCGCGGCTTCAGCTTCCAGCTCGACGGCCCGCTCGATATGCGTCTCGATCCGACGAGCGGGCGGCCGGTATCCGCGTGGCTCGCGCGCGCGCCACGCGAGGAGATCCGCGACGTGATCGCACGCTACGGCGAAGAGCGCTTTGCCGACCGGATCGCGGCCGAGATCGTGCGCGCCCGCAGCGCGCAACCGCTGACCCGCACCGCCGAGCTCGCCGCGCTGATCGCGCGCTGCGTGCGTACGCGTGAACGCGGCAAGCACCCCGCGACGCGCACCTTCCAGGCGCTGCGCGTCTATATCAACGACGAGCTCGGGCAGATCGAGCGCGCTCTGCCCCAGACACTCGATTTGCTGGTACCGGGAGGACGACTCGCGGTGATCAGCTTTCATTCGCTCGAGGACCGGATCGTCAAGCAATTCATTCGCAGCCACTCTCAGCTGGACCCAGCGCTCGCGCGCCTGCCGGTGCCGTCGCCGCAGCCGCGGCTGCGGCGCGTAGGACGCAAGCTCAGAGCCTCGGCACAGGAGATCGCCGCGAACCCGCGCAGTCGCAGCGCGCTGCTCCGCGTCGCAGAGCGCACCGCATGAGTAGCTGTATTGCATGAGTCCCTGCATCGCATGAGTCCCTGCGTCGCATGAGTCCCTGGGTCGCATGAGTACGCGCGGCGTCAAGATTCCATGGCTGCTGGCGCTGCTGTGGTGCGCGCTGCTGTTGTCCGCGGCCGGCGCGATCTACAGCAAATACCGCGCGCGCTCGCTGTTCGTACAACTCGAGCGCCTCAACGAGGTGCGTGATCAGCTCGATGCCGAGTGGGGGCGGCTGCAGCTCGAGCAGAGCGCGTGGTCGAGCTATGCGTTCGTCGAGCGGGTCGCGAGCGAGCGGTTGCACATGGCGGCGCCCGATCCGCACAACATCGCGATCGTGACGGCGAGCGCAGCGCCATGAGTCGCCGCGCGCGCCAGGGCGGCAGCTACGGCGGCGGCCGCGCCGGTGGCCCGGGCGCTGACCGGCCGGCTCCATTCTCGTATCGCTGGCGCCTGCGGCTGTTATTCGGATTGCTGCTGCTCGGCGCGTTCGGCCTGTTCGGGCGCGCGGTGGAGTTGCAGCTGGTCGACCACAGCTTCCTCGCGCAGCAGGGCGACATGCGCTTCTCGCGCATCGCGCGCATCGTCGCGCATCGCGGCAGCATCACCGATCGCAACGGCGAACCGCTCGCGATCAGCACGCCGGTCGACTCCGTGTGGGCCGACCCGCCGGTGCTGGCGAACGACATGCAGCAGCTGCCTCACCTCGCGCGCGTGCTGGGCATCGACCACGTCGCGCTCGCGCATCGTGTGAACGCGAGCCTTGACCGCGATTTCCTCTATCTGGTGCGCGGCGTGCCGCCCGATGAGGCGCAGCGCGTCGAGGCGCTCGGTCTGCCCGGCATCAATCTGACGCGCGAATACCGACGCTATTATCCGGCGGGCGAGGTGACCGGACATCTGCTCGGCTTCACCAGCATTGACGACATCGGGCAGGAAGGCGTGGAGCGCGCCTTCGACAGTTGGCTGATGGGGCAGGACGGCGCCAAGCGCGTCATCCAGGACAGCAAGGGCCGGGAGGTCGAGGACGTCGACAGCATTCGCCCGGTGCGGCCGGGGCATGATCTGGCGCTGAGCATCGATCTGCGCGTGCAGTATCTGGCGTACCGGGAGCTGAAGGCGGCGATCCAGCAGAACCGAGCGCGCTCGGGTTCGGTCGTCGTGATCGATGTGGACACCGGTGAGCTGCTGGCCATGGTCAGTCAGCCGGCGTACAACCCCAACGATCGCGAGCAGCTGACGCCGGCGGTCTACCGCAACCGCGCGGTCACCGATCTGTTCGAACCCGGCTCGAGCATCAAGCCCTTCATCGTCGCCGCCGGTCTCGCCTCGGGAAAATTCACGCCGCGCAGCATTATCGACACCAATCCAGGCTTCATTCAGGTTGGCGCGACTATCTTTAACGATGAGCACAATCTGGGTGCGATCAGTCTGGCGACCGTGCTGGCCAAGTCTTCCAACGTCGGTATGGCCAAGCTCGCGCTGCAGCTCGAGCCGCGGCGGATCTGGAACGTGCTCAGTCACTTTGGCTTCGGTGAGGTGACCGGCAGCGGGCTACCGGGCGAGTCGGCCGGTGTGTTCACCAACTATTCACACTGGCGCGCGATCAGCATCGCGACCTTGTCCCACGGCTACGGCATCTCGGTAACTCCGCTGCAGCTCGCGACCGCGTATGCCACCATTGGGTCTCTCGGCGTGCGCCGGCCGCTGTCGGTCCTGCGACTGGACGCGCCACCGGTCGGGGAGCAGGTGTTTCCCCCTCAGCTGTGCCGCCAACTGATCGCGCTGCTCGAGGCCGTCACGATCCAGGAAGGCGCAACCGGCTTGCCAGCCCGGATTCCGGGCTACCGCGTCGCCGGCAAGACCGGCACGGCGTGGAAATTCATCAATGGAGGCTACTCGACGGATCGATATACGTCGGTGTTTGCCGGTCTGGCACCGGCGACGCGGCCGCGTCTGGCGGCCGTTGTGGTCATTGACGAGCCGAGCGCGGGCAAATATCTGGGCGGAGACGTGTCTGGACCGGTGTTCTCGGCGGTGGTCGGCGGAGCGTTGCGACTGCTCGGCGTGCCACCCGATGAGCCCGCGACGCCGACCGACCCGCTGTTTTACGGCCAGAGGGTGGCGCAGCGATGAGCTCTGGGGCCGCGGCGCAGTGGCGTGCTCTCGGACCCGTGCTCGCGGGCGTGGCCGACGTGCCGCAAGATCTGCGCGTCGCCGACATCACGCAGGATAGCCGCGAGGTGATCGCCGGCGGCGCGTTCCTCGCCTGCCGCGGCCACACGCATCATGGACTCGAATACGCGCCGCGCGCCGTCGAGGCGGGCGCGCGCGTGATCCTGT
>JASHTF010000377.1 GCA_030040715.1 Gammaproteobacteria bacterium
GGCGCTCGCGGCACGTACTTCCAGGACATGGTCACCCGTCCCGAGATTTGCGAGCGTAACAGCGTGCTCGGTGCCGAGATCAATCCAGCGGTCGCCAATCTCCGGCAGCCGATACGACAGACGATTGTGGGCAGGGGAAGTGAAATCGAGCGCTGCGAACTCAAGAGTTATGATGCGCGCGCTGGCATCCACATCGATTCGATGGAGCAGCCAATAGGGTTCGGCACTCGGCAGTGGTGCACCGACCACGTCGACGCCCACCAGAGCGACGCGCGGCGGAGCGCTCGAATCTTGAATCGATTGGGGCAGAAAGATATTAAACCCGCCCGGCCCGCCGAACGCGAGCTGTCCGTCGCGCAGCCGCCGTTAGGCCCCCGTGACGAATTCCTCGCCCTGAAGTCCGTGCTGAACGTGATAGGTGCGGAAACTGCGGGTCGGGGGGTCGTAGCGTGTCAGCCCGGAGTTACCGCTTATCCAGAGACGACCCAACGCGTCGGGTACGACGCCGTAAACGACATCGTCGGCGAGGCCCTCGGCCCGCCCAAAGGTCTCGAACCGTATGGCATCGGGGTGTGCAGAGCGCCCGAGCACGCGCGCGAGACCCCGGTTGGTTGCTACCCACACCTGACCGCTCGGATCGACCGTCACGCCGTAGACATTGTTTCCCGGCAATGACATCGCGTCTTCGTCCACGTGACGGAACACTCTCAGCACATGGCCGCTGGAGTCGGCCAGGTCCAGACCTTCTCCGTCCGTCGCGAGCCACATGTTTCCGGATGCTTCTTCGGCGAAGGCCGTGACGTTGCGGGAGCTCACCGCACCGCTGTCGCCCGACTCGAACGGAAGCTGCACGACCTTACCGCTGCTCGGATCGAGTACGTTGGCTCCGCCGCCGTGAGTTCCTATCCAGATGCGGCCATCGCGGGCGGCGTAAAGACTCATGATGCCGGGAGCACTCAGCCCGCGATCACTCCCCGGGGCCACCCCGTAAGCGCTGAGCCGACCGTCTGCGGAAAGACTGCGGATGCCCGCGGTCAGTGTTCCAATCCAGAGCGTCCCGCCTGCATCGAGCTCCAGCGACGTCACGCGTGAATCGCCCAGCGCGCCAGGTCGACCGAGGATCCGATCGATGTCATCGTGCTGTCCGGTGCGCGGATCAAAGCGCACGAGTCCACCGCCCAGTGATGCAACCCAGATGCGGCCCTTGTCGGCATCGGCGAATGCGGTAACCAACCGATTCTCCAGCCACTCCGGCCGGTAGCTGCCGAAGTTCCAGCTGCGAGGATTCCAGCGATCTACCCCATCATCGCCCGTGCCTACCCACAGCAGCCCCTGCGCATCTTGGTAGAGGGACATGATGTACGAGTCGATGAGCGAGCCGGGGTCGCCATCCTTGTGGCGGTAGTGTGTGAATACCCCGGTCGTCGCATCGAGCAGATCAAGACCGGCCTCCGTACCTACCCACAGATGCCCCTCGCTATCCTTAAGAATGGCTCGAACATTGTCGTTCGCGAGCGAGCTCGCGGAGCCTGCGACGTGTCGGAAATGATCGGTGATCCTCCCGCCGCTGTCCCGACGTAGCAATCCGCCATCGAGGACGCCTTCCCAAACCGTGCCGTCCGCGTCGACGTACAGCGAAAGCACTTGCTCGGAGGGTGCCGGTGCTCCCGGGGCTGCGGGGCAGTGCAGGAAGGAGCGCGATCCTGGCAGCAGCCGATCGACGCCGACATCAGTCCCCACCCAGATGACTCCACCGGGCCCTCGCGCGAGCGATTTGATGTGATTGTCGATGAGCGAGTCGGCACGCTTCGGATCGTGAGGCAGGTGCTCGATGTGCCCCGTGTGCGGATCGAGAAGATCGAGTCCCGAGTCCCGGGTGCCGACCCAGACACGGTCCGCATCGTCGATCAGCAGCGCCACGACCGAGTCGCTTGCGAGCGAGCCTGACACCCCCGCTCCGCGCCGAAACACCGTGAATCGGTCGGTGTTACGGTTCCATCGCGCCAGCCCGCCGTCAGCGACGGCGATCCATAGATCGTGGTGAGAATCCTCGGCGATGGCCTGTATCCAGTTGCCCGGCAGCTCGTCTGCGGCCCCGCGCTGATATCCATATCGAACCAGCCGATGCCCGTCGTAGCGCACGAGGCCGTCCTCGGTGCCGAACCAGACAAATCCCTGGCTGTCCTCCAACGTAGCGGTGACCGTGCCCTGCGGCAGTCCATCGGCGGTGGTCAGATGCTCGAAAACCGCCGGGGATTGCTCGGCGACGCCTCCGGCGGCCGGTTGCACGCAGGCAAATCCGACGATCAAAAGACCGCAACAAGCCCGGAGGTACGCGGCGTGCATGCCGCGAGTTTGCATGCGCGTCTAGTCCGGTGCGGTGACGGATTCCAAGCAGCGAGCGGTCCAAACGCGGTCTCAAACCAGACCTGCACCCTGCAGCTAACAAACTGTGACGACGGTCACGGTCGACGACAACGCCGGCAAAGCGAAAGCGTATTACCGGAGTCGTCTCACGCACTGCGTGCGCGAGCATTTAACTGTATGAAGCACAGGGTAGGTCGCGCCTATTCGATCTGCATCAGCCAGGCTGAGTCGGGTGCCTCGCAAAGCGCGCCAGGGCAAACGGAGTCGGATCAATAGCAGGAGAATCTCCCGCCAATAAATCAGCCACAAGATGCGCCGAGCCTGCCGCCATGGTCCACCCCAGCGGTCCGTGTCCCGTGTTCACGAGCAGGTTCCTGACCGCCGTGGATCCTATGATGGGGACACCATCGACCGACATTGGACGCAGACCACACCAGCTCCGTGCGTTCGCACTCTCGATCCGCAGCTGCGGCGATAGTTGCTGCGCCAGGGCGAAGAGAGTGCGGAGGCGGGCCGCCGGTAGCGTAAGATCGTAGCCGGCGAATTCGGCCGTGCCTGCCACGCGCAGAATGCCCTCGAGAGGGGTCAGCACCACATGCCAGTCATCGTCCAACACCGCAATACGTAGCGATGGTGCCTGTGGCGGCACGTCGTAGGTTATCGAATAGCCTTTCACCGGTTGTACCGGTATCGAAACGCCAACCCTCTGTAGCAGTGGGGTGCTGTAACTGCCGGCGGCGATGACATACCTGTCCGCGACAAATCGATCACACCGGCCCAACAGAGCCGTGACCCCGCCGGAATGCACCTCAAACGAATCGACCTCTGTTTGAAACCTAAACTCCACTCCGGCCTGTCGGGCGTGTTCGGCGAGCGCGACGCAAAACCGGTAGGCATCCCCGGTTTCATCACCTGGGTAGTGGATGGCGCCGACCAGCCGATCTTTGATGTGTATCAAAGCCGGTTCAAGCTCTATGGTCTCGGCGCTGGTGAGCACCCGTGAGCTGATACCAACCGAGCTCAGGCGCTCGTTGCTCGCGATGGTGTCACGCAGAGCGCGCTCATCTCTGAAGATTCTGAGAAATCCTTGAGCTGCACGGCCGTAGCGAATCCCGGTTTGTTCGCGCAGCGACCGCATCGCATCCAGAGAATACGATGCCAGGCGCTGATTGCTCTGCGCATTGCGCTGGAATATCTTCGAGCGAGAATTCCACAGGAACCTCGTTCCCCAACCTACCAGTCTCGGCAGCGTCGCGACACGCAACTGCATCGCGGCGTCGGAGCGGCCCAAGGAAGCCAGCAGCGGACGCCAGCATCCCGGCGCGTTCCATGGTTCCGAGGCGCTCGGGCACAGAAAACCGCCGTTGGCGAAGCTTGTCTCCCGAGCCGGTCCCTCCCGGCGCTCGAGCACTGTCACTTCGTATCCGCGCCGTCGTAGAAGATAAGCCGTGGTGACGCCGATGAGCCCGGCGCCGACAATCAACACTTTCATGTCCGTGCTTCTGTCACTGTTTTGCTCGCTAGCCGATGAGATCGGCGAGGCGCATGCCAAGCCGAACGGGAGCGGCTGCCATGGCTTGCATTGATCTGGCTCGTCCTACGGAGGATTGTAGCCGGTACGGCCCGATAAGTTATTGATGTTCGATGACTCGACAGCAGTGCGGTGCAGATTGCGCGGATACGGGTTCGCGCGCCACGTACGCTTTGCATGGATGCCGAGATTCGAATATAGTCAGGCAAGTACATACTTGCTTATCTTAGATGACGGAGCGCCACGATACCGACCTGCTGTTTAAGGCTCTAGCTGATCCCAGCCGGCGCAAGCTGCTGGACCTGCTGCATGCGCACGATGGTCGGACTCTCAACGAGCTATGCGAGCACTTGGACATGACGCGGCAGGGCGTGACGCAGCACTTGGACCTGCTGGAAGCGGCGAACCTTGTCGCAACCCTACGGCGCGGCCGGGAGAAGCTGCACTTTCTCAATCCAATGCCGCTGCAGGAGATCTACGAGCGCTGGATAGCCAAGTTCGAACGGCCGCGCCTCAGGGCACTAAGCGACCTGAAACGGCGGCTCGAGAAGACCGATAGCTAGGTCGCTGTGGGCAAACCGATCGAGCCTCCACCCCGCGGTTCTATGCTGCGCCTCACACACTCCTTTATGTTAGGCCGAGTAATTTGGATGGTGGCCGTGCTGACGTTACTGCCTCGGCTCGGCGCCGGGGCTGAGACGGCACCGCCAGTGGGGGTCGTCGAGCTGTTCACCTCGCAGGGCTGCAGCGACTGCCCGCCCGCCGATGCGCTTCTCGGAGAGCTAGCGCGATCTGATCGCGTCATCGCGCTGTCTTACCACGTGACTTACTGGGACCAGCTCGGCTGGCATGACCGATTCGGGCTGCCGCAGGCGAACGCGCGCCAAGAGTACTATGCCCGACAACTTCGCCTGTCTACCTTGTATACCCCGCAGGCAGTCGTCGATGGACACGTTAGCCTTATCGGACCGGATCGGCAGCATATCTTGACGGCGCTACGCGCCTCTCGCGCGACTATTCCCGTCGCACTCGGTATCGCGAATGACCAAGTGCTGGTCGAATTGGCCGCGCAAGAGCTGCCGGTTGCGGTAAACGTCATCCTTGTTGGCTACCTGCCACAGGCAGTGACAGCAGTCGGTAGGGGCGAAAACGGTGGGCGTAAGCTCGCGGAGTTCAACATCGTACGCGCATACGATGTCCTCGGCGTGTGGCACGGCGATGCCACGCGGTTCCTCGTGCCGCTGTCTTCGCTACCCCCGGAGGCCAGTCGTATCGCCGTTCTGCTGCAAATGCCTGCCGGCACGATCGCTGGTGCCGCTACACTGGCCGTTCGATAACGAGCTCCGGGCAGCCAAACAAGGGCATTCTCATTTTCATTCCATGCGGTGTGCTGCTGCACCGTGCCCCATGACCTCGCAATTATCGGCGGCGGCCCCGCGGGAATGATGGCGGGGCTGCTGTTTGCGCGCGCCGGCGTCAGAACACTTGTGCTCAAGAAGCATCGCGATTTCTTGCGGGACTTTCGCGCCGACACGGTGCACCCGTCGACACTGCAGGTGTTTCACGAGCTCGGGCCGCCGTACCGCGCGATTTGCGGCGAACGTTGAAGGAAATCAGTCCTTGGGAGCTGTGGTCATCACGTCAAGGCGGTCGTACGCGCGGTGTGACACTCGATGCGCCACTTCAGCGAGCTTGGGTACTCGCAACGGCTGCCGCCAACACCTCCGCACCCGCGCCCGGACGCCGCGCGCCTTCGCTCAACGTACGCCGGAACTCGTGCGCGCCGGGCTCGCCGGCGTACAAACCTTGAACGTGACGGATGACGGCGGACAGCTTTTCTCCCTGCGCCAGCTGACGCTCGATATAGCGCTGCATACGCTCTATCGCGTGCGTACGCGCAACCGCGTCAAGAGTTTCTCGGTTCGGATGGAGGCTGCTCGGGTTCGGCTCTCTACTGAACACGAGCGCGTCGAGCCGGGCCAACAATACCGGACGGTGGTAAGCCTCGCGCCCGAGCATGATACCGTCCAGGACGTCGAGCAGGCTGAGAATCGCGTCCGGCTCGCGAAGACCGCCATTGAGGACTACCGGCAAATCCGGAAAGGCTGTCTTTACTTGGCTCACGACCTCATATTGCAGCGGAGGGACCTCCCGATTGTCCTGCGCCGACAGTCCGCCGAGCACCGCTTTACGCGCGTGGATGATCACAGCGTCGCAGCCCGCATCACGCACGGCCCGCACAAAACGGTAAAGCGCCCCTCGCTCCGCTTCGTCGAAGCGGCGGCTGGCCTCGACTGCCGCCCTACCCCGGCCCTCAATGACCCCGATCCGCATCTTGACCGTCACTGGCACGCGAACGGCGGCACGCATGGCGGCCACACAGGATGCAACGGTCTCCGGCCGCTGCATTAAATAAGCGCCGAACACGCCGCCCGTCGCCCGGTCACTCGGGCACCCGCAGTTGAGGTTGATTTCGTCATACCCAGCCTCCTCGCCCGTCCGAGCCGCGGCCGCCAGCTGTTGCGGGTCGCAGCCTGCGAGCTGCAATGCGACCGGATGTTCCTCGGGGTCGAACTCGAGCAATCGAGCACAGTTGCCTCGTACCAGATCGGCGGCAGGAATCATCTCCGTATAGAGGAGCATGCGGGTCGAGAAGCCGCGGAGGAAATAGCGGCAGTGGCGATCCGTACGCCCCATCATCGGCGCGACATTAACTGTTCTATCCAAAGTCAATTGCACGCGACTTCCGCCCCGTGAGCGCGCAGTCCCGGACATGGCACAGACCGCCGCTGCCGATGATATACGAGGCCGTCCATAGGCATTCGGTCGTCTATGACGACGGCATTGGCTCCGTCCGCGAGATCATGCCCCCGCGTTCGCCCGGCTGGGCATCATCGCCCGCGATGAACCGGCGGGCCCGGCCAACGGCCGATATTCGGCGAGTGCTCACTCGTAAGTCTGTGTGGCGGTCAGGCGGGGTACCATCACGCCAGGATGACACTTCTACCCGCGCCGATACTCGATGATCGGCCGCAGTGGCAGTTCAATAGTGCCGCTTTGCTGCGCCGCCGCTGTCGCGGTCGTACCCCGAGCCACCGAATGGTTGTATAAGTAGGCCGTGAGCGGCCCGTGAGGCACCTGCCGAACCGGCGCGGTTTTTTCTTTCGGCCCTACATGCAGAAGGAGATTCTCATGAAGAGCACATCACATCAAACGATGCGGGCAGTAGCGATCGATGAATTTGGGGGAATTGAGAAGATGAAGCCGCGGGAGCTGCCGGTACCGGAGCTGGCAACCGATGAGATCCTGATCCGGGTAGATACTGCCGGGGTCGGCGTGTGGGACCCGTTTGAGCGCGAGGGCGGGTTCGCTAAAGAATTCGGCATGCAACCCCACTTTCCTCATGTGCTCGGGTCAGATGGCGCCGGAACCGTGGCAGAAGTGGGCGATGAGGTGCGGGATCTTAAGCCTGGCGATCGGGTTTATGGTATTAGCCTCATGAGCCCCAAGGGCGGCTTTTACGCAGAATACACGGCGATCAAAGCCAATAACGTGGCGATGATTCCGCCGGCACTGTCCACACGAGATGCCGGCGTATTGGCGGTTGATGGCGTCACCGCGCTGGATGGTCTGGATAAGGCGCTACAGCTCAAAGCGGGCGAGTCCATTCTGATACTCGGCGCCAGCGGCGGCATCGGCCATTTAGCGGTCCAACTCGCCAAGCGCATGAAGGCGCGGGTTCTGGCCGTGGCTTCCGGCCGAGACGGCGTGGAGTTCGTCAATCGGCTGGGAGCCGACAAGGTTATCGACGGGCATCGAGAGGATATTCTCAAAGCGGCGCATGAGTTTGCGCCGAAGGGCCTGGATGCCGCCTTGTTGATGACCGGCGGCAAAGCAGCGGAGCAGGCGATTACGGCACTGCGGAAAGGCGGCCGGGCTGCTTATCCGAATGGCGTGCCGAACGCTCCTCGGACACGAGAGGGCGTAAAGATCGTGAGCTACGACGGCGAGCCAAACCCGTCGACGTTTGCCAAACTGAATGAGTTGATCGCCGGTGGACCATTTGAAGTTCATATTGCGAAAACATTTAAATTGGAGGACGCCGCCGAGGCCCAGCGCGCACTTAGCGATCACTACCTCGGCAAGCTGGCTCTGGTCCTGAGCTGATTCGGGGAACGACGGCGTCACGCCGCTGTGGCCGTCTCAAAGCGCCCCGGCAAACCGGGGCGCTTTCGCTTCCAGCTAAGGCGCGTAGTGCGTGAAGACAAAGTCGGTAGAAGACTTCGCGTGGCACGGAGCGCAGCTTTTCATTTGTGCCTCGGCGACCGGCTTGCCATCCGTGCCGAAGAACCCGAATCCCCACCCGCCCGTCGCTGAGTACTTGTTGGAGTCCTTGACCTCCAGCTGAATATTGGTCGGCGAGCCCGGGACGAAGGACTGTGCGTCGCCGAAGACCTTGTTGTTCTCCTCCGACGGGACGTGCTTGTAGTGCAAGGCCACAATGATGGCGCCGTCCGGAAATGGAAGCGTCCCTTCGCGGTACGCCTTGATCGCCACGTCGTTGCCCAAAACGATGGCAAAACTGTGGAGGTTGCCCTCCTCGTTGGCCACCGAAACAAGTCTCCAGTCGCGGTATCCCGAGGGGACCTTGGTTACGTAGATCGGGGCGGAATTCTCATCCGCTTGTCCACGCGCGATTACTAGGCAGGCCGTTACGCTAACCAGCGCTAGCAGAGTGGTTGCAAGGGCGCTCTTTGCCTTCATGGCGACCCCCGAGCGTTTTGGAAGTAGTCGATTCTAGTGCGCTGGCTGACTTAAATACAGCGGCCGTTTCCATCGACCGTTGTGTAACGACATCGCTGCGACCTTTGTATCATTGACAGATCGTTCCAAATCGGGAAAGCAATGACTGTTCTCGGATCACCGCGGCGCCGCTCACAAGCGCTGAGTGGACCACTCGTGAGTGAAGGCTCACGGATATCCCGAAAGGGCATCTTCCAACATCAAGTCCTCGGAGCAATTGTTGGACCTGATTGCCTGCAGCATCTCTCTCATCGCTAGCTCCGCCTCGGGACGAGCAGGCCTGCGTGAGAACCAAGCACCGACCAGATAAGGGGCGATGGCTTTCCAGGATGCCGGAACATGGATTGTCTCGATCACCGGATCGCCATTCATGAGGTCGATCCGCTTCCAGGGCCAGACGGACCAACCGATGCCGTTGGCTTTCATGAGCTGCACCATACGTACCTGCCACTCGAGCGAGTTCTCCCCAAATTCGCCCAACCAGAGCGGCCTGTTCGTTGCACTGCGCAATGCCAAGAAAGGCTCGAGAGACTGCCGCGTTGGAGTGCGCCATCGTGAATTAAAGAAGCCGTACTCGTGAAACTCGTACATGACATTCTCATCGGCAGGGGACCTGATGGCGGAGAAGTCGCGGGCATACGAGTCTCCCTCGAGGACGATCAGATGTTCGCGGTCCACCTGCCTGATAGCGTCTACGACGTTTGCATATAGCTTTGCCAACAGTTCCTTGTCGATTCCAGACGGTAGCGCGGGTTCGTTGAGCAGATCGTAGCCTCCGAGTCCGACGGCTCCGGAAAACCGTGCTGCAATCGCGCGCCAGAAAGCAATCGTCCTCGCCTGGTTCGCGGCCGCCGTCGGCCCCCGCCAAAGACGAGCGACCTTATCGCGAGACGACACGTCGGCGACGCTTGGCAACGCATTTTGCCCACCGGGCGCATCGTGCAGATCGAGGATAACGTAGAGTCCATGGGCACTCGCCCAGGCAACCGCGTGATCCACGGGCGTGATTCTCTCCGGTTGCAAAACGATCACTCCCTGCGTATCGCTGCTGACCAAATACCTGTAGTTGACCGGCAGCCGCACACAGTTGAATCCGTGACTCTGCAGATGTTGAAAGTCGGACTCAACCACGAAGTTGTTAGTCCAGTCCTGCCAGAACACACGGGCTTCATCAGGGCCGACGACCTCTTCGAGGCGCTGCTTCAGCTCCGAAGGGGAAGTGGTTAGCGCTGCCAGACCGGCCTGCCCAACGAGGTATCCCTCCGGGATGAGCCACGGACTCAAATTCACGCAGCGAAGCAACACTTGTCTTCCCTGCCCGTCCACAAGGGCAGCGCCGTTCGCGACGTGGAGCATGGGGTTGACCAGCTCCGCCCCTCTCACCGAGACGACAACAGCGAGCAAACCAAGCGCGCTTACGTGCACCACTCTCCGACAGCCGAAAGATCCGATGAACCGATTCAAGAGCTTCATCACCTCATAGGCTATCACGGGCGGCGGAACACCCTTGACAGGGCACCTTGCGGGGGTCAGGCTCAGGCCCGCATTCGCGCGGAGGGACCCGCCGTGAAAAGAAGAACTTTCTGTGCAGCGTCTGCCGCAGCACTGGCCACCGCTGCATTCCCTCTCCGCCTGCGTGCCGCTGCTGCGAGCGATGTGGCCGCCGTGGCCCTGGACGGACGACAGCTCACTCTCAAGAGCACCGACATCGACGACTTGCGGGCTACGGTTCGCGGCGAGCTCATCACCGCTGGGGAGGGCGGTTACGATGCGGCGCGCCGACTGTGGAATCCGGCCTTCGATCGCCATCCGGCGCTCATCGTGCGCTGTCTCGGTGCCGCCGACGTCAGGCGTGCGGTGAGCTTCAGCGCATCTCACGGACTCCTCACCGCGGTGCACGCCGGCGGTCATAGCTTCGCCGGTCATTCCGGCTGCGACGGCGGGCTGGTGATTGACGTGTCGCCGATGCGCGCGGTGGAGATCGATCCGCTGAAGCGCGAAGCCCGTGTGGAAGCCGGAGCGTTGCTTGGTCACTTGGATCGCGAAGCACAGGCGTTCGCACTGGCGACCACGGCGGGCGTTGCCGCCGACACCGGCGTCGCCGGCCTCACGCTCGGCGGCGGCCTCGGTCGCCTCGGCCGCCGGTTCGGACTTGCGTGCGACAATCTCCTCGCCGCCGAACTCATCACCGCCGACGGCCGCTGGCTACCGGTGAGCGCGACCGATAATCCGGAACTGCTCTGGGGATTGCGCGGCGGCGGGGGCAATTTCGGTGTGGTTACCGCTTTCACGTTTCAACTGCACGAGGTCGGCCCGCAGGTCTACGGCGGCACGGTGACCTATTCCTTCAAAGACGCACGTCGCCTGTTGCGCAGCTTTGCCGATTTCCTCGCCCGTGCTCCCGACGAACTGTACGTCGATGTCGACCTTGACGTGGACGAGCACGGCGAGAAGGTGGTGGAGCTCGACGTCTGCTACAGCGGGCCGCTCAAAGACGCCGAGCGTGTTACCGCACCGCTGCGTCGACTCGGCAAGCCGCAGCAGGAGCAACTGGCGATGCAGCCGTATGTGAAGATTCAGGGCAGCGCCCAAACGCCGGGCACCGCTGAGGAGGGCATCTATCTGAAGGGCGGCTTTATCGACGGCCTGACGCCGACATTCATCGACACCTTGGTCGGCGTCGCCGAAAGCATGCCGTCGGATAGCTTTGAGATCGGCTTCCAACAGGCCGGCGGGGCGATCGCTCGGGTCGCTCCCACCGGGAGTGCCTACTGGAACCGCAGCGCGAGCCACGATATGCACGTGCTCGCTTCATGGAAAGTGCCGGGCGACGGCGCGGAGCGTAATCGGGACTGGGTGCGGCGCGCTTGGGCGCAGCTCGCGCCGCTGACACGCGGCTACTACGTCAACATCAGCAGTGCCGAGCAACACGCCGAGACCGTGCATGGTGCCTACGGTGACAACTATCCACGCCTGGTGGCGCTCAAAAAGCGTTACGATCCGACAAACCTGTTCCGCCTCAATGCCAACATAAATCCGGCAGCTTGAGCGGCCGTGCGCGGTCCAGGTCCAAGGCGCTGACTCACATCGACCCAGCTAGAAACGTAACTCAAACCCTCGGGTGTCATGCGCGCGTGATCCCGGAAGCGGCGGTACACTGCGATGGCATCGCTGTTCTTAAACCGCTCGACGATCATGTACATCCGCGGCACCGGATCTCTCCTCTCTATCCCCGGCCCGTACTCTGACGCGACTGCGCTTGGGGACTCGTGAGGCGGTGCAGAGTGAAGCCCTGTTCGATTAGCTCCCGCCACGCCTGCCGAACGTCCGGCGGGAGCGTGTGCCTAACCTGGAACCCCTGAGACGGATACTCCAGGATTCGGTCGATGTCGCCCACCATCTCGTGGATGACCCCGAAGACCCCGATGACATTGGATACATCCTCGGGGAACGCAAGGTTCGGGCAATCGACGAATGCCGTGACCCGAGGCCATTGCACGGGAATGGTCAGTGCGACGCGCAGGACCGAATTTGGTTTGGTGATGAAGGTCGCCCGGCGGATTTGCGGGATCAGCCGACGGACGTATCCGATGTTCTCGCCGAAATTTGTCGCCTGATCCTCGACGAGGATTTGGCCCGCGCCTAGGCCATTGGCCAGCGCCCGGTCGCGAAACACGTGAGCTTCAGAGTCCTGCCATAGGTGCCGCGTCCAGTTACCTCTCTTTCCGCTCACTACCAGGAGAGGCGCGAGGCCTTCCTGGATGAGGCGGCAGGCATAATCACACACGCGCAGGTCGTAGGAACAGCACACGACGACCACATCGGAGTTCCCACGGCTCCGAGCCGAGGAGAGGTAAGTCCATAGCAGACGTGCGTGGTCCAGAGTGGTCTGGTGCATCGGGCGCCTCTTAAAGCCCAAGCTCGGAGGCCAGCGAGCTTACCCGGGACGCCAGCGTATCACCTGACGGACCTGGATGACTGGCGCCGCTGCGCAGCGCACGCTCCGCGCAGCCATTCCGGGTCCGATCACGCCCCTCGGGATAAAACCGGCCGGCCGCTGGCAGAATTGCCCGCCGCGAGAGCCGGCATTCAGAATGCGGCTAGGAAAACCGAGGATACCTGCTGTCCGTACCCGATTTCGCACGCGCACATAGTTGGCAGGCACCGCCCATGCTCCGAGTCGGCCTCATCTCTGACACCCACGGCATCCTCAGGCCCGAGGCTGGCGCGTTCCTACGAGGCTGCGACCACATCCTGCACGCGGGCGACATCGGTACCCACGATGTCCTGCAGCGGTTGTCAGAGATCGCACCGATAACTGCCGTTCGAGGCAACAATGACCAGGGTTCGTGGGCCGACCGCTTGGCGCAGACAGAGGTCGTGCAGTTCGGAGAGGTTTTGGTGTACCTAATACATGATCTCGCGCAGCTGGACATCGAGCCCAGCACCGCGCGAATCAGGGTAGTCGTGTCTGGTCACTCTCATCAGCCACTCATTCAGGAGCGCGACGATATTCTATACGTCAATCCCGGTAGTGCCGGTCCGCGGCGCTTCAAGCTGCCCATCGCCGTCGGTGAGCTCATCATGGTCGCTAACTCGATCACACCGCGCATCGTGACGCTTGGCGCCTAAAGAACCGCATGGCGACCGCGCGGTTCCCTCGTCTCGCCTAGTGGCATTGGATGTGTCAGTTTGCGCTGCCCTGGGGTACCGGCATTATTCGAGATCCAGTCTGAACAACCTGATGGCGTTGGTACGGCCGATTTGCAGTCTGTCTTGCTCCGAAACCGTCGTGGTTGAGTCGTACCAGGCCGCCGCATCTTCCATGTTCTCGAATGGGTAATCCGCCGAGAAGTACACCTTGTCCTTGCCTAGCACCTCGAGCGTACACTTGAAGGCCGGGTCGTTGAAGTTGCCGCTGGTGGTGATGTGGAAGTGCTTGCGGAAGTAGTCCCCGAGCGGCCGCTTGCCTCGGTAGCCGCGCGGCGAGAAGCGCATCCGCGCGTCAATCCGCCAAAGTCCGAAGGGGATGTTCTCGCCGAGATGGCCGACGCAGATTTTCAGCGTCGGATAGTCGTCGAATAAGCCGGAGCCGCAGAGCCGCAGCGCGTGGATCGACGTCTCCACGGCGAAGCCCCACGGCGCACTCATCAGCCAGGGGTGGCCTTCGTAGTTTTTCGCTTGCGCGGGGATCTGCATGCGCGGGTGCAAGTAAAACGGCACATCGAGGTCGGCGACCTGCGCCCAGAAGTCGCGGTACTCCGGCAAGTCATAATAAATGGCGGAGTCGGCGCGATCCCTCTGCGTGAATCCGTTGACCAGCGCACCCTTGAAGGCGAGTTGCTCCACACAGCGGCGTAACTCCTCGGCCGCAGCATCCGGGTCCTGCATCGGCAACGCGGCGAATGCGCCCAAACGGTCAGGGTGGCGGGCCGTGGCCTCAGCTATGTGATCGTTGGCTTTTTTCGCGAGGTCGATGGCCTGGCGCGTGTCGAGGATGGCCTGAATGCCCGGCGCGTTCAACGACAGGATTGCGAACTCGATGCCGGTCTTGTCCATGATTTCGAGCCGCCCGTCGCCTACGTCCAGAATTTGCCGATCGAACTGATTCATCCTGACTGAGTCGGTGGCGAACGACCGCGTCTGCTCCATCGTCTCTTTGATGGCAATGTGCTCTTCAAAGGCGATTTTCCCTCGCATGGCCGTACCTCCATGGTCTGGTGTCTGCTGGATTATAGTGACGGCAGCGACTCGGCGTGCCGATATCGACGTGCGCGATTTTCAGTTGCTCGCCGGTATCGGCTTCTCTTCGGATGGCGTTACCCGCCGCTGCAGGGGTTGGAGCGCACCAGTGGCCGCGAAGGGACAAAGAGTATGTTCCTGGTGCTCCGAGCCGCCGCCCGATAGTTCAGCGCGCTGGCTGACCGGTGTCGTGGTGTATTCTAATAACGCGACAGAGGGCGAGCGAGCGAACTGCACATGCTGCGCGAATCCGCGAGGGCGCACCCGATA
>JASHTF010000378.1 GCA_030040715.1 Gammaproteobacteria bacterium
TATTGGACGAGCGATTGGGGCGAATGAATCCGCTCACGCGGCAGAATGGCACCGTGATGCGCGGTTTCAGCGCTGCGGGCGTCGGCGCAAACGGAATATCGGGAATCTCCCACGGGGTCTCGGCGCTGGCATCGATCGCCTGCGCAGTCAACACGACGGTAGCCGTCGCGGACCTGAACGTCGTCGCGAGACGCGCACAATCGGGTACGCCGGCGGCCAGGGCGCCTCGGCAGCCGAGCGCGGCACCGATCAGGTATCCGCAGGCCGCCGCGACCGCCGTCGTCGTTGTTCGGTCCATAGGGGTGCCCCCGAGCTCGCGCGCCGGGATAGTGTGCTGCGCCGACGGTCGAAGTCAAACGCCCCTACGCGACCCAGCCTGGGCCGCCTGCGTGCGCGTCACGCTCCCATGCGCACGCTCAAGACCGCAAGGTGCGCGGGGTCTGCGATCAGATTGATCTCGATGATGCGATCCTGCTCGACCACGAAGTCGAATACCACCCGCGGCACGCCACCGGGAGCAAACACCAGACCGGTTTCGCCTTCGATGAGGGCCGGCTGCGCCGCCTGAGCGCGTCCCTTGAAGGTCTCGGCCACCGCCTCGCGCCCGCGAATCTCACGGGTCAGCATCGGCGTGCCGGCACCTGCGCGTGCCTGACTCATCGCCACCGCGGTCGCGTCCGCGTGCAACACCACTTCGGGGTCGAGCAGCGCCAGCAGCGCCGAGAAGTCCCCGCGGCGCGATGCCGCGAGAAACGCGCTCACGAGCTCGCGCTGGCGCTCGCGGTCGGCCTCGACACGGGTGCCGGCACCCTGTACGCGCCGTCGTGCACGGCTCGCGAGTTGGCGCGCGGCGGCTATCGAGCGGCGCACGATGGGAGCGATCGCTTCAAACGGCAAATTGAACAGGTCATGCAGCACGAACGCGACCCGCTCGGGCGGTGTCAGGGTCTCGAGTACGATCAACATGCCGACGCCGACGGCGTCAGCCATGACCGCATCGTGATCGACACCCTCCTCGGTCGCGACGGCCTCGGCTTCCAGCTCGAGCGGCTCATGGCGGTGGCTCTTGCGGCTGCGGAGCGCATCCAGGCATACGCGCCCGACCACGGTCGTCAGCCAGGCACGCAGGTTGGCGACCTCATCGGCCTCGGCGCGCATCAGGCGCAGGAACGACTCCTGCACGGCATCCTCCGCCTCGCTGCGCGAGCCGAGGATGCGGTACGCCACCGCCTGCAGGTGCGCCCGATGCGCCTCGAACTGCCTCGCGATGAACGCGTTCTCGTCCCTGCAGCCCCCGTCGTGCGCGTCGTCTTTCCCGGCCATGACAGATCTCCGTACCCCTGGTTCGTCACAGAAGTGACGAACCAGGACGGCCCCATGTGACCTGCTCCAGTGTGAGCGGGCGAGGTTCAGTGTGACCCGAATCGCGTACGGACCCGCTTGCTGCGGTGCGCCACCCGTCCGAATGACCGGCTCGGAAACGCCTGTACAGCGATCTCACTTGGAGCACCGTCTGAAAGTGGACTAAATTAGCTTCGAGCAGTCCTCCGAGGGCCGCGGGCCGCAAAGTCCGAGGGCCGCGGGCCGTAAAGGAGAAGAAGATGGAGCGCTCGATGCCTGGCAATCAATCCGCCCACCAGCCATGAATCCCATCACGCCCGTCGTTCAGCGCTGGATCGAGGAGGGTCGGCGTGATCCTGAAGCGCTATGGGCTCAGGCAGCGCAGGAGCTGCCCTGGTTCCGTCCGTGGGAGCGGGTATTCGAGTGGCAGCCGCCGACGTTCCGCTGGTTCATCGGTGCGCAGACCAATCTCGGCTACAACGCCGTCGACCGCCATGTGCTCGCCGGGCACGGCGGGCGGGCGGCCTTGATCTATCTGAACGAGCGCGGCGAGCGCCGCGTACTGACCTATGCGCAGCTGCAGCACCAGGTCAAGCGCATCTGCGCAGCGCTCCGAGGTCTCGGGATCGGTCGAGGCGATCGGGTCACGATCTACATGCCGCCCTGCCCGGAGTCGATCGCGTTGATGCTGGCGACGGTGCGGATCGGAGCCATTCACTCGATCGTGTTTGCCGGATTCGGCGCCCAGGCGCTCGGCAGTCGCATCGCCGCGAGCGGGTCGCGCGCCGTGTTCGCAACCGATGTGATCTACCGCAAGGGTCAGAGCGTGCCGCTGCTGCCGATCGTCGAGGAGGCGCTGCAGATCGGCGGCAGCGCGGTGGAGCGACTGGTGGTCCTGTCACGTACCGGCGCGGCGCGCAGCGGCGGACAGCTGTCCTGGGACGATTTCCTGCGGCTCGGCGGCGGGCAGGACTCGAGCCATGCGGTCATGGAGGCGAACGAGCCGGCCTTCATCCTCGCCACCTCGGGCACGACGGCCAAACCCAAGCTTGCGATTCACACCCACGGTGGCTTCCAGGTTCACGTGGTGGCGACCGGCAAGTGGTGCTTTGGCCTGCGCCCGACCGACGTGTGGTGGGCAACCTCGGATATCGGCTGGATCGTCGGGCACAGCTACATGGTGTACGCGCCCCTGGTGATCGGCGCCACTACGATCGCGTTCGAGGGCGCCCTCGACTACCCCGCTCCTGAGGCCAACTGGCGCGCCGCCATCGAAGAGTGCGGTGTGACCGGAATCTTTACCTCGCCGACCGCGGTGCGGTTGCTGATGCGCTATGGCAATGAGCCGCTGCTCTCGGTCGACCACTCGCGCCTCGAGCGCATCTTCTCCGCCGGCGAGGCACTGAACGCACCCGCGTGGGACTGGCTGCAGAACACGATTCTCGGCGGCCGGGTGCCGGTGATCGATCATATGTGGCAGACGGAGACCAGCGGGCCCATCATCGGCAATCCCTACGGTCTCGGCATGCTGCCGATCAAGCCCGGCTCGGCGGGGATTGCACTGCCGGGCATCGACGCAACCGTGGTGTCGATCGAGGGGCAACCGTGCCCACCCGGTGAGAAGGGGATCATGGTGCTGAAGCGCCCATTCCCCGGGCTGATCGCCAACCTCTGGGGAGAGCCCGAGCGCTATGAGCGCGACTACTGGCAGCGCATCCCGGGCGTCTACTACAGCGGCGACGCCGCGCAGCTCGACGAGGATGGCTATTTCTGGTTCAGCGGTCGCGCCGATGAGGTCATCAAGATCGCCGGTCACCGCATCGGCACCATCGAGGTCGAGAGCGCCTGTCTGCGCCACCCCGCGGTCGCCGAATGCGCAGTCGTCGGCCGCCCCGACGAGGTGCGCGGAGAGGTCATCTCGGCTTTCGTGCTGCTCAAGCACGGTCAGACGCCGTCGGCGGCTCTGCACAAGGCCGTGATCGAGACGGTGCGGCACGAGCTCGGCCCGGTCGCCGTCATCGGCGAGTTGAACTTCGTCGGCATGCTACCGAAGACGCGCAGCGGCAAGCTCATGCGCCGCGTGCTCAAGGCCGTCATCCTTGATCGTGATCCCGGCGACATCACCACCATCGAGGACGAAGGCTCGGTCGACGAGGCTCGTCAGGCCTGGAGCCGCATGAAGGCAGAGGTGGAGCGACGGCATGTTTAGCGCATTCAGGATCTTCGATGACAACGGCAAGATCTCGGGGCGTATCGTCCGAGCCGGGCTCGAGGAGCTCAGTGCCGGTCCGGTCGTCATCAGGTCCGCATTCTCGAGCGTCAACTACAAGGATGCGCTCGCTGCAACCGGCAGCGGCAAGATCGTGCGCCGCTTCCCACTGATCGGTGGTATCGACGTCGCGGGAGTGGTCGAGTCGAGCGCGGATGCGCGCTTCAAGGCCGGCGATCCCGTGGTCGTGACCGGCTACGACCTCGGTGTCGCACACGACGGGGGTTACGCAGGCTATGTGCGCGTGCCGGCCGAATGGGTGGTGCCGCTCCCGAGCGGACTGTCGGCACTCGATGCCATGGTGATCGGGACCGCAGGCTTCACCGCGGCGCTGTCGATCGTCGAGATGGAGCGCAACGGTCTCGCGCCCGGGGCCGGGCCGGTGATCGTGACCGGCGCCACCGGCGGCGTCGGCAGCATCGCCGTGCAATGCTTGAGCGCGCGCGGCTACGAGGTCACGGCACTCACGGGCAAACCGCAGGAGGAACCCTATCTGCGCGCCCTCGGCGCCCGACAAGTCATCGCGCGCGAGACGCTGCAGATGGGCACCCGTCCGCTCGAGAAGGCGAGCTGGGCGGGAGCCGTCGATCCGGTCGGTGGCGCCACGCTCGCCTGGCTCACCCGCTCGATGCTGCCGCAGGGCTGCATCGCCAGCTCCGGGCTCACGGGCGGCACCGAGCTGCAGACCACCGTGATGCCCTTCATCCTGCGAGGAGTGAAGCTGCTCGGCATCGATTCGGTGTTCTGTCCGATGCCGATGCGCCGCGAGGTGTGGCGGCGGCTCGCGACCGACCTGAAGCCCGCCAAGCTCTCCGAGACGGCGCATCGGATCTCGCTCGAGGAGTTGCCATCGGCCTTCGAGACGTTGCTCCACGGGCAGGCTCGGGGGCGCTACGTCGTCGGGCTGGCCTGAAGCGCTCACCAGGATCGCGTGATTCAGGGATCGCGTGATGGACGGATCGCGTCATTCAGGGATCGCGCGTCGATCTCACCACGAGAATTGATTCGGGGGTTGCCATGAGAAAGACCATCGCCCATGCCGCCGCGCTCATGGCAACGCTGCTCGTGATCACGACTATCAATCGCAGCAGCGTCGCGCAACCGGCGCAGCCGCCGCAGTCGGCGCGCTCCACTATTGCTCAATCGCTGACCCCGCCGGCTTTTCCTCTGGCGCGCGTTGAGGACGCCTTGATTGAGTTCCCACTGCCCAAGGGTGAGGAAGCCTACGGCTCGATCGATGGCAAAAAGATGCTCCGCTATGTAGTCGATCTGGCGCAGATCTCGCTGCACTATCGCGACGCCGGCCATCCCCAATTCTGGGGCCGCCTCATCGGCACCTCCTCCGAGAGGGAGACGGATCAGTGGCTGGCCGGCAAGTTCCGCTCATTCGGGCTCTCCGACGTGCACATTCAGCCGCTCGCGCTCCCGCCCCAGTGGATGCCACAGTCGTGGACGGCGGCGATCACCGGCGGCAGCCGGACCGTACAGCTGTCCTCGGCGCAACCGGCCTACTACGCCAACGCCTTGCCGGCGGGCGGCGTGAATGTCGAGGCCGTCTACGCGGGTCTCGGAACCGAAGCGGATTTCATGGGCAAGGACGTGCGCGGCAAGGCGGTGTTCGTCTACGGCATGCTGGGTCTGCCGGATGAGGGTGCGGAGCGCGCGGTCAAACGGGCCGACGCCAACGGAGCGGCCGTGATCTTCGCCGTGTCGATGCTGCCGGGAAACATGCACTACGAGGCTTACCCGTCCAACACCCGGGCGCCCTGC
>JASHTF010000379.1 GCA_030040715.1 Gammaproteobacteria bacterium
TCGGCGATCTGCTCGTCTTTCATGTCATGCACGCTGATGAAGCGGTCGCAGGCGGCTTCGATGCGCTGCCGGAGCTGGCTTGAATCGGGCCCGCCAAGAGAGATGGCCGTGGTCTCGAAGCGCGAACGGTCGTGGTGCTCGAACACCCCGACAATGTGTCGCGCAGCCGGATGGTCATGATATTCAGCGCACAGGTACCCGAGCCGAATCCGGTCGTGGCGGCGGTATTTCCTGGCGCGGGGCAGCGCTGTTTGAGGAAGCACGAACGGCCGAGCCCAGAGCTGCGCCGCTCTCAGGTCCTGTGCCTCCGACTCGCAGATAGCGCGATTCGCAAACGGTGTGAGTAAGCTGCCTCCGGCGAGGAAGGCGTCCGCGACGAGACGTTCGTCCTCGGTACTCCTGCGCCAGTCGCACGATGCAATGCGGCTGCGAATGCCGACGCGCAGCGCAACCTGATGCGTGGGATTGATCGCGATTGCCCGGTCGGCCGCAATCGTTGCTTCCGCGAAGCGTTTCGCGGCCGCCAGCGACGCGGCATGGCGGGCCCAGGCGTCCGCGTCTTCCGGACTGCGCGGGGCCTGCTCCTCGGTATCCAAGCGGCTTACCCGGCCTCCAGCGGCTCTGACCGCCGCGGCGCGCTTACTCAATAGCACCGCATTCTCGGGCACAACTGCCAGCGCCTTGTCGTAGGCGGCGATTGCCGCCGCCGGGCGCTCGAGGCGCGCCAAGGCATCGCCCAGCTCGTGCCAGGCTGTCGGATCGTTCGGATTCTGTGCCAGCAGTCGTTCCGCAGCGGCACGCGCGGCATAGTGCCGCCGCCACAGAGCGCGTTGCTGCTTGGAGGCCGGGATGAGTGCGAGACCGAGCCCATGGCTTACCAGCAGGGCCCGCAGCCGGCGGCCTTGCGCTCGCAGCTCGCGCGCGATGCGCAGCGGCGGCAGCAGCGCGGCCTCCTGGACAACCTTGAGGACCGTATAGACGAACAGGTTGGTGAGACGTCGCGGCAGCGCGATCCGGCTGACATGTGGGGAGCTCGGCAGGATCAAACTACGCCGTAGGTAGCGGGCTCTTCGAACGCTGCCATCATGCAGTCGGAGCACCGCCAGCGAGAATTTGTGGTCACTGAGCGCTTCGCTCGGTTCATCCGTGTGCCAACGCGCGACCGTGCGGACCACCATCGCTTCAACGACTGGGTCGCGATGCACCTCCGATCGAATTTCATCGCCGCCCGCCCCGAAGTACCTGCGCGCGAGCGCCACCCCCAACAGCAACATGCGCCGGCACCCTTGCGCACCCGCGCGCCGCCAGGCTTCCGCCCAATCCAGGTTGGGCTGTGCTGCGATGAGAGCGGCGAAGTCACATGCCTCGGCGAGCCGCCAGGCCCAGCGGCTACCCTCCCGGATCGACGACACCACTAGCTCGTCCTGCGGCGCTAATGTCCGTACGGTCTGCCCGGATATCAGGCCCGTCTGCGATCGGCGCCAAAGACCCTCATGGTCGATATCGAGCGCCATACCGATCGACGCGAGGCGGGTACAGACGTCAGCGCTGATACCCAGCGCTCGATTGGACAGCATCTCGTGCCCCTGCAGATAACGCATGAAGTCGAGCTGTGTCGCGGTCAACTGCGCCGGTTGCTGATATCCCACATCGCGCAGCGCCGCAATCGTGGCGGCCGCGGCGTGCTCTCGAACCAGAAGCCGCGGAGCGCCGAACAGGCGCACTCCCGGATCACCATAGGCGTGGATGCCGAGCACGGGCCCGTTGAACCAGATCGCATCGATCCCCTGATTCACCAACGCCGCAGCGGAGCGGCGCAATCCCTCGGCCGCCAAATCGTTCCTGGATTCTATGTACTCTCGGTTGATTCGAAATGCGTCCAGCAGATCGTCCGGAACCATGTCCGGCGCGACCTTTTCAATCGTGTTACCAACCAGATTCACGACACCGTGGCGGATGGCTTTGCGCGCGAATCCTGCCCAGTCGACTCCGGCTTGCAGCATTGCTCGGATCGCCGTGCCGTCGATCATGCTGGCGGGCGGGCGCGCGCACGCCAGCAGCAAACGCAGCTCCGGCTGAGCGATCAGCCCAAGACTGGAACCAAACCCCGGTGTCATTTTTGCGAGCGCGACCGCCAGTGCAACCGCTCTGCTATATCACGCCAAGTGATCAGCTTGATTTTGTGTTGCGCAAGTAGCTCTCGAAACTCGATGCCGGTAAAAAAATCGAAGTCTCGCTGACGCCACGCCGCACCCCACGCCACCCGCGACTCGAAGAAGCGCTGAAGTTCCTCGTTGTCGAATCCGGGGTGAACGAGAAATTCCGCCACGCCGGGCTGCAGCTTCTCCACGGCGCTGCGGTAGAAGGTCGGCCATTGCTCCGGCATCACGGCGCCGTTGATAATCACCATGCGGTCGAGCACCACATCGCGCTCCGTCACCGAGGGTTGCAGGTAAGGCAGTCGAGCGAACCACTGCCGCGGCACCAGTGCCGGCAGGCCATACTCGCGCCCCAGCCGCAGGTAGACCTCAAACAGCTCTGCTCCGCTCAGGTGCAATCGGAAACGGTGCGAGTCGAGGTGGGTCGGGCGAATCCCGCAGCCATATGCCTTCTCAATTTGCGCTCGCAGCTCGATCTCAACCTCGCGGGGACTGATACGCGTCTCGGGCGTCCAGCGCTCGAGGAAGTAGCCATTGCCATCGAGCAGCGAGGGGACCTGCGAGGCCGGAGCCACCGGTGCAAACAGCTCATTGGGGCCATCGCTCGAGAGCGTCAGGTGCAGGCCGATATCGGCTTCGGGGTGAGCGTGCGCAAACGCGGCGATTTCCGCCAGTGAGCCCCCAGGCACCATCACGCTACCGGAGTTGATCAGTCCGGTAGCGAAACCGCTGGTGAACGCGGCGTTCACCGGCCGTGCAATTCCAAGGTCATCCGCATGCACGATCAGCAACCGCTCATGCGCGGCGTATCCGAGGCGGGCGCCCAGGTTCTGGGCGCTAGCGGCCGATTTTCGACCTGAAGTTGGCAACCACCACATCGGTGAAATCCAAATCGCAGCCGATGGGCAATCAATCAGCAACGACGAGGTCGGAGGCCTCGCTCGAAGCAATCATCGTTTCCTCTGAGACCGCCGCGGGCGTCTCGCCAGCCGCAGCCGCAGCCGCGGCCGCGCCCGCATCGAAAGCCCGTAGCGAATGGATTTCGCCAAACACGCGGTAAAAACGCGGCATGCGTCTGGCGAGCAGCGCATCCGCTGCACGATCCAGTAGAACCTGCGAGCCTTCCGCTTCCTCCGGCCAGGAAATAACAATCTCGTTCAGGCCGTCGGTCACGCAGTTGCTCAAAACGCTGACCTCGAACGTTTGCCACGTTGCCGCGGCGGGCGCTTGCGCCAGGTGATGGCCATTCACCTCGATGTTTACGGTGCCCGCAGGACCGCACTGACCTGGAACGCGATAGGTGAGTCTGAGGCCCACGGGCCGTTGTTTCTCACCGAAGAAGATGAACTTCGACGTTTCATAAAACGCCGATGTATAGATGCTGTGCGAGGAGATATTGGTGAAAAAGGACTTGCTCGTCCATGCGGGCTCCGATGGACGCAGCATCGCCGAGCTGTAATAGAAGTCGGTCAATTCCTTCGGACCGGTTCTAAGCGAATGCTCTCTGGCGCGAAGCTCGGAGACTTGACGCCGGATATCGATACCGGCGGCAGCGAGACATCCTACCATCGCATCGATGAGAGGGAGGTCGAGACGCTTTCTGGTCCCAATCAGGGTGACGAATTCCGGACGCCCGAACAATTCGATGGCCGACTTGCACGCCATGGTGTCACTACGGCGCGTTTGAAAATCGACGAAACGCTCCATGATCTGAGCGGATTCCGGCCAGAATCGGAGTGCGTGTGCACACCAATAGGACGCAAGCTCATAGCCCTGATAGTAGTGGGCGTTATGAACCGCCGCGACCAGGGCAGCTTTCCCTTCTATCTCTCCGGACGTGGAAGGAGGACGGCTCAGCAGCTCTTCGATAGCCACGGGTTGACCGCCTAGCGATTCCAAGACGCGGGCGCCTACGGCGGCCATCGCCAGGTTGATACCTTCGGACGTGAGATGGCAGTAATCGAGGAACAGCCGCCGGCCCGGCGGACGATCATCCAGATAGCGGCCGAATAACTGCGGCAGATCAACAACGATGTGGCCGGGAACAGAAGCCGCATCGCGCAGCGCGTTCTGGATTGTTACCGAGGTACGCGGGCTGTAGGGGAACGACGGGTTCCAACCCTCAGCGTCTCGGCACATCTCCAGGTAGCGCTTCGTTCCTCGAAGATCCGTCCTGCTGCGGCAACATTCGGCGAGGGTTCGCAGTGGCACGGCATTCGTGCCCCCGTCGAGGCGTACCATGGCTTGCGCGAGCTCTTCGGCTCGCATGAGGTCACCCTGCTGCAACGCCCGGCTCGCTCTCTGATTCAGCTCGTGCCATTCTCTGTTGCCTTGCCTCGGAAGAAGCGGCGCCGTCGAAACAGGATCATGCCAATCGTCCAGGTTGGACTCGGGGACAACCCATATTACCGTTACCTCTCTGCCGTTCATCAACGTGCTCACCTGTGCGGTGAGCTGACGGACGGCATGGCGAACCAGACTGTCGACGTATGATTTCAGCCCCGGCACCCCATCCCTGCGTAACGTGCTGTCGACATAGGCAATGTCTGAGTCCCTCAACTGCATATGCCAGTTATTCCCGGCGAACACGACCAGGACATCGGGGGACAACGCCAGAGATTGTCCGATCAATTCTTTGAGCGGCTGCATGGTGGCACTGGACTTTGCCAGATCGACGACATCGATCTCTGCCGAGCCGAGATAGGACCGCAGCATCTGCTGCAAGGCCGAAGCCGGATTGAATTCCGGATCGTACAGGTAGCCTCTCGCAACCGACTCCCCGACCAGGACCACCCGCCATTTGCC
>JASHTF010000001.1 GCA_030040715.1 Gammaproteobacteria bacterium
ATTCCGTGGTCCGACACGATCATCTACGAGGCCCATGTGCGCGGCCTGACGATGCGGCTCGATGAGGTGCCCGAAGCGATACGCGGCACCTCCGCCGCACTGGGTCACCAGGCCACGATCGCGCATCTGCGGCGCCTCGGAATCACCGCGATCGAGTTGCTGCCGATCTTCTCGCTGGTCCACGATCGGCCGCTGCTCGATCGGGGCCTGTTGAACTACTGGGGCTACAACACGCTCGGCTATTTCGCCCCGGAGCCACGCTATCTGACGGACGGAGATCCGAACAGCTTGAAACAGGCCATCAAGTCCCTGCACGGCGCCGGCATCGAGGTGCTGCTGGACGTGGTCTACAACCACACCTGTGAGGGCAGCGAGCGCGGGCCGACCCTCAGCATGCGCGGTCTCGACCACAGTGCCTACTACCGGCTGCAGAGCGACAATCCGCGCTACTGCGTCAACGACACCGGTACCGGTAACACGGTGAACTTCTCGCACCCCCGCGTGATCCAGCTCACGCTCGATTCGTTGCGCCATTGGGTCAGTGACTACCACGTCGACGGCTTCCGCTTCGATCTGTGCGCAACCCTGGGCCGCGAGCAGGACGGCTTCGATCAAGGCGCCGGGTTCTTCGATGCGCTCATGCAGGATCCCGTGCTCGCGGGCGTGAAGCTGATCGCAGAGCCCTGGGACGTGGGTCCGGGCGGCTATCAGCTCGGCAATCATCCGCCCGGCATGGCTGAGTGGAACGATAAGTTTCGTGCCGAGGTACGCAAATTCTGGCGCGGTGATGGCGGACTACGCGGCGCGTTGGCCGCGCGGCTGCAGGGCTCGGCGGATGTGTTCGATCACCAGTACCGTCGGCCGTGGGCGTCGATCAATTTCATCACCTCGCATGATGGGTTCACGCTGCAGGATTGGGCGAGCTACAACCAGAAGCACAACGAGGCCAACGGCGAGAACAATCAGGACGGTGCCAACGACAACGACAGCAACAACTGGGGCGTCGAGGGACCGACTGATGACCCCAAGGTACGAGCCCATCGCGAGCGCGCGACGCGCGCGATGCTCGCCACCCTGCTGTGCTCCCACGGCACGCCGATGCTGCTCGCGGGCGATGAGTTCGGCCGCACGCAGCGCGGCAACAACAACGCCTATTGCCAGGATTCAGAGCTGTCCTGGCTCGACTGGACGCAGGCGCAAACGCCGCCCGCCGGCGAGTTGCAGGCCTTCGTGGCACGACTGATCGCGCTGCGGCGTGAGCTGCGCTGTCTGCGGTCGCCCTACTTTCAGCACGGCCAGCTCGAGCCGCTGCCGGCGGTGCGCGACATCGAGTGGTTCGACGAGAACGGCGATACCCTGCGGCAGGAGGACTGGGGTTACTGGGAAGGCCGGCTGCTGTGCGTGCGGCGGGCACTGCGACTCGAGGACGGACGCGTGGAGCTGTGCCTGCTGCTGATCAACAATACCGATGCGGTGCGCGCCTTCGAGCTGCCCGAGCCGCTGTTTCAGTGGACGCTGCGCATCGATAGCGCGGATCTCAGTGCGAATGATCGGCCGATCGAGCAGCCGAGGCTCGACGTAGCGTCGCAGAGCCTGCAGCTGCTCACCTGCGTGGCGGACGCGCCGGGGACTGCGATTGCTCTGCATCCGCTCGCGCAGTCGGCGCTGCAGCCGGACAAGGCGCCGCGGCCCGCGCCGCCCAAGTCGACCGCGGAGGCGCCTGCGAACGCTACCTCGGGCGCGTGATTTCGCGCAGCGCCCGCGCCAGAGCGTCGATGTCCGCCTCGGTGTGCGCACTCGAGAGAAATCCGACCTCGAATGCGCTCGGGGACAGATAAATGCCGCGCTCGAGCAACGCATGAAACAGCGGCCCAAAGCAGGCTGCCGCATCGACCGGAAAGCCCTTGAGCGTGCGCACGGGCAGCGGCGGCAACGCGGATCTCGAGCTCAGCAGCCAGAAGATCGAGCCGACGCGCGCCAGGGCGATACCGGGTAGACCGGTGAGCGCACGCTGCAGGCGTTCGCCGAGCTCCTCCAGACGGCGATAGACGCTGCCATCGGTGAGACGACGCAGGTTTGCCAATCCCGCGCACATGGCGAGCGGATTGGCGCTGAGTGTGCCGGCCTGATAGACCGGGCCCACCGGGGCGACCAGCTCCATCAACTCGCGCCGCCCGCCATAGGCGCCGACGGGAAAGCCGCCGCCGATGATCTTGCCGTAGATCACCAGATCCGGATGAATGCCGCTGAGCCCCGCGTAGCCCTGAAATGCGACGCGGAAGCCTGAGATCACTTCATCAAAGATCAGCAGCGCGCCGTGCGCGCGCGTCACGGCTGCGACCGCCTGCAAGAACTCGACGCGCTGCGGCAGCAGGCCGTAGTTAGCCGGCACCGGCTCGATGATGGTCGCGGCGATGCGTTCGCCATGACGCGCGAAGATCGCCTCGAGCGCGCCGCTGTCGTCTAGCGGTGCGACCAGCGTCTCCTGCGCGACCTCGGGCGCAAGTCCGGCGCTGTCGAGCTGCGGCGCCTCCGCCAGACCCGATCCCGCGCGCACCAGCATCGAATCGACGTGGCCGTGATAGCAGCCCTCGAACTTGACGATCTTGGAACGCCCGCTCGCCGCGCGCGCCACGCGCAGCGCCGACATCACCGCCTCGGTACCGGAATTCACGAAGCGCAGGCTCTGCACCCACGGAATGCGGGTCGTGATGAATTCGGCCAGCTCGAGGCTGTAGGGCTCGGCGGTGCCGAGGCTCCAGCCGCGCGAAAGTGCCGCCTCCGCCGCCGCGCGCACGTCCGCATCGGCATGGCCGAGGATCAGCGGGCCGAAGGCGAGGCAGAAGTCGAGATACTCGCGACCTTCGACATCCCGCAGCCGCGCGCCGGCGCCGCTGCTCATGAAGCGCGGCGTTCCTCCGACGCCGCGAAAGGCGCGCACCGGCGAGTGCACGCCGCCCGGAGAGACCCGCCGCGCCCGCTCGAACAGCGCCTCGCTGCGGTCGGCATGCGGGGCGCTCGGCGGTTCGTCGGCGCTGATCGGTCGCTGGCGGGTACTCATGCTGCCAGCCACTCGCGCGCATAGCGCGCCCCGTAGGTGATCACCATCTGAGCGCCGGCGCGCTTGAAGGCCGTCAGGATCTCGCGATGCAGCGCCGCACGGTGCGCGAGTCCCTGGGCCGCCAGTGCCTCAAGCGCCGCAAATTCGCCGCTGACCTGATAGACCGCCCACGGCGCGCGGATGGCGCGCGACAGCTCACGCAGCAGGTCCAGGTACGGCAATCCGGGCTTGACCATGAGGATGTCCGCGCCCTCGGCCAGATCGCGCTGCGCGCAGCGCCAGGCGTCGCTCGGACGTGCTGGGTCGAGCTGATAGCTGGCTCGATCCTTGAGGCCATCCGCGCGCGGAGTCGAGTCGGCGGCGACACGAAACGGTCCGTAGAGAGCGGAGTGGAATTTGACCGCGTAGCTCATCAGCACGGTGCGCGCCAGCCCCGCGCGGTCGAGAGCGCCGCGGATGGCCAGCACCCGACTGTCCATCATGTCGCTCGGCGCCACGCAGTCGGCGCCGGCCTGGGCGTACGCGAGCGCCGCCTGAGTCAGCTCCTGCACGCTCGCGTCATTGTCGACATGGTCGCCTTCGGCCGTGAGCACGCCGCAGTGGCCGTGCGGAGTCGAGGAGCACAGACAGACGTCGGTCGCCAACCACAGATCGCGCCCAAAGCGCCGCTTCAGGGCAGTAATCTGTCCGGCCGTGTACGACCAGTCGATCTGGCGCTCGCGACGCGCCAGCGGTACGCCGAACAACAAAAACTTGCGTACTCCGGCCTCGAGATCTGCCTCCACCTGCTGCAGCAAAGAGGTGGCGGTCTCTTGGCAGACACCGGTGAGACCCGGGACGGGCTGGCGGGTTGGGATGCCCTCGGCGACGAACAGCGGCTGAATGAGCTGCTCGGTCTGAATGTGCACCTCGCGCGTCAGCGCGCGCACGTGCTCGTCCTGTCGCAGCCGGCGCAGATTGAGAGAGCTCAGCGGGAACGGCTCGCGCGGATCGCTCATAGAGAGGTTACTCAACGACGGCCACAGCCCTCGGACGAAGCTCACAGTGTGCCCGGAAGCAGATCGACGGCGGTCACGCATTGTCACACCCAGCCACCCATGACTGACCTTATGTAGCCAAAGTTATGACCCCGGGCGGCACACTAGCTCGCGATGTCACAGTCCCTGGCACAGGCCGCAGCTCCTTCCTCCGGGAACCCGGTGGCTCATCTGCACACGCCGGCGCGTCCCATCATTCCGCTTCCCACCATCGACGCGGCGCTGGCGGCGCGCGTCGCGGCGAGCGTGGGGCTGCTGCGACGGGCGGTGAGCGACTATGGGCGGGTGGTGTACGCCAACAGCCTCGGCGCCGAGGCGATCGTACTGACCGACCTGATCTGCACTGAGGTGCCCGCGATCGATATCGTCACGATCGACACCGGGCGGCTGCCAGAGTCGACGCTGACATTGCTCGAGCGCCTGGAGCAACGCTACCAGCGCCGCATCCAGGTCTACTATCCTCGAGGGCGCGCCATCGAGGGTTACGTGCGCCAGCACGGCGTCAACGGCTTCTATAACGGTCTCGAGCAGCGCCTGAGCTGTTGCCAGATTCGCAAAATCGAGCCCTTCAGGCGCGCGATCCAGGGCTATGACGCCTGGGTGACCGGAGTGCGCCGTGAGCAGTCCGCCGTGCGCGCAGACAGCCAGCCGTGCGCGCACGATCCGCACTACGGATTGATCAAGGTCAGCCCGTTGCTCGACTGGACTGAGACGGCGGTCTGGACCTACATCCTGGCGAAAAGGCTGCCCTACAACAGCCTGCATGATGCCGGCTATCCGAGCATCGGTTGTGCCCCGTGCACGCGTCCCGTCGAGCCCGGACAGGAGCATCGCGCCGGCCGGTGGTGGTGGGAGCAGGCCGACTCACGCGAATGCGGCCTGCATCCGCGCCCCCGTCCTGCAGTCAGCGGCTGAGCGGTCGCATGCGAGCGGGTGTGTGGTGGGCAGAGACGGCGCCATGGACTATCTGCCGGTCTTCCTGAATCTCGCGGGCCGGCGGGTGCTCGTCGTCGGCGGTGGCGCGGTCGGCGCGCGCAAGGTCGAGCTGCTGCTCAAGGCTCACGCGCAGGTGCGCGTGGTCGCCCCGGCGTTGCACGCCGAGCTGGCGCTGTTTCGCGACGCCGGCCGCATCGAGCACATCGGTGCGCCGTTCGAGCCGCACCATCTCGACGGCGCGGTGTTTGCGCTTGCAGCCACCGATCGGCCCGAGGTCAACCGCGCCGTGGCCGCCGCGGCCGCTGAACGTGGGTTGTTCGTCAATGTCGTCGACAGCGATGCGGACTCCTCCTGCGTCATGCCGGCGATCATCGATCGCTCGCCGGTCATCGTCGCGGTCGGCACCGGCGGGCACGCTCCGGTGCTGGCCCGGCGGCTGCGTGCGCAACTCGAGGCGCTGTTGCCGGAGCGCCTCGGAGAGCTCGCGCGCCTCGCCGGCCGCGTGCGCGAGCGAGTGCATCGACTGCTGCCCGATCTGATCGCGCGCCGGCGTTTCTGGGAGCGGCTGTTCGCGGGCCGCGTCGCCAGCCAGGTGCTCGCCGGACACGGCGCAGCGGCGGAGCAGCTGCTCGAGCAGGAGCTCGGTCAACTGCAGTCGCCGCGCGCGGAGCGGGTGCACGGTTCGGACGCGGCAGGCGCCGCGAGGACACGCGCGGGCGAGGTCTATTTGATCGGTGCCGGCCCCGGTGACCCGGACCTGCTGACGCTGCGCGCGCAGCAGCTGTTGCAGCAGGCGGACGTGGTGCTGTACGACCGCCTGGTGAGCGCGGCGGTGGTGGCGCGCGCGCGCCGCGACGCCGAGCGCGTCTACGTCGGCAAGGAGCCGGGCCGCCATGACATCACGCAGGAGCGCATTCATGCGCTGCTGCTGGAATACGCGGCGCGCGGGCTGCGCGTCGCGCGCCTCAAAGGCGGCGATCCGCTGGTGTTCGGTCGCGGCGGCGAGGAGGTCGAGGTGCTGCGGCGCGCCGGAGTGCCGATCGTGATCGTCCCGGGCGTCACGGCGGCGCTCGGCGCGGCAGCGAGCGCCGAGCTGCCGCTGACGCAGCGTGGCCTGTCGCAGGCCGTCACGCTCGTGACCGCCGTGGGAGAGGGTGCTGAGCGACTCGACTGGAGGGCGCTCGCGGCGCCGCTGCACACGGCGGTGTTCTACATGGGCATCGCCCAACTGCCGCGCATCGTCGAGCAGCTGCTCGCGCATGGGGCGCCGCCCGAGCGGGCCGCCGCTATCATCGAACGTGCGACGCTGCCGGAGCAGCGCGTGCTATCGGCCCCGCTGGGCGAACTGCTACGGCGCGCCAGCACTGCGCTGATCCGTGCCCCGGCGCTGCTGATCGTCGGCGACGTGGCGGCCCAGGCTCGTGCTACCCTCGGCGCGCACGCGTTCCCACAGAACGTCAAGGACATGGCCCGCGCATGAACATACTGCAGGATTTCGTCGACGCTGTCGGACGTACGCCGCTGATCCGTCTGCGGCGACTGAGCGAGGAGACCGGTTGTGAGATTCTCGGCAAGGCCGAGTTCATGAATCCCGGAGGCTCGGTCAAGGATCGCGCGGCGCGCGGCATCATCCTCGATGCCGAGCGCCGTGGCCAGTTGCAGCCCGGCGGCACGGTGGTGGAGGGCACGGCCGGCAATACCGGCATCGGGCTGGCGCATGTCTGCAATGCGCGTGGCTACCGCTGCGTCATCGTGATGCCGGACAATCAGTCGCCGGAAAAATATACCCTGATCGAGGCTCTGGGCGCCGAGGTGCGGCGCGTGAAGACCGTCCCGTACAGCGATCCCAATCACTACCAAAAGGTCGCCGGACGCCTCGCGCAGGAGCTGCCCGACGCGATCTGGGCCAATCAATTCGATAACGTTGCCAACCGCGCGGCGCACGTCGCGACCACGGGTCCAGAGATCTGGGAGCAGACCGGCGGCCGCGTTGATGCGTTCGTCGCCGCCAGCGGCACCGGCGGCACGATTGCGGGTGTGTCCGAATATCTCAAGAGTCGCAACGCCCGCATCCGCACGGTGCTCGCGGACCCGCCCGGCAGCGCGCTGTACGAATACATCCGCAACGGGGTCGTGAAGGCCACCGGCAGCGGGTCGATCACCGAGGGCATCGGCATCGGACGCGTGACCGCCAACATGCAGGGCGCACCGATCGACGATGCGCTCCATATCGAGGATCCGGAGACGGTACGCTGGGTTTATCGGCTGCTGCGCGAGGAGGGCTTGTTCGTCGGCAGCACCAGCGGCATCAACGTCGCCGCAGCCGCGCGAGTCGCTCGCGAGCTCGGGCCGGGGCATACCGTGGTGACGATCCTGTCCGACAGCGGCGCCAAGTACGTCTCGCGTCTGTTCAGTCGGCAATGGCTGGCTCAGAAGGGCCTGCTCGACGCGGCGGGCTTCAGTCGCGAAGCCCTCGGCGCCGATACGGCCATCACACGCGGCGCCTGAAATCCTGGACGGTCGCGACCGCCGCCGCTACCCTCGAGTGATGGGATTTACATCGATCCCCTGGCGCCGACCGCGATCGGAGCGGCTGCGGGCCGTCGCCCCTCGCGCCGTCGCGGGCAGCATCTGCGCGTTGATGACCTGCGTGGCGGCGTTGGCCGCCGCCCCGGCACATGCAGAATGGGTGTCGCGTACCGTGGATGGGATCATGGGGACGCGCATCTTCGTCGAGCTGTGGGCCGACGATCCCGCCCAGGGAGAAGCGGCGATCGACGCCGTCATGGCCGAGATGCGTCACATCGACGACACCATGAGCACCTTCAAGCCGACCAGCGAGGTCTCGAAGGTGAACAGGCTCGCGGCCCAGCAACCCGTGGTCATCAGTCTGGAGCTGTTTCATCTGCTCCAGACCGCGCTGATGTACTCACGCATCACCGAGGGCGCATTCGACATCACCTATGCGAGCGTCGGGCATCTGTATGATTTCCACGCCCACAAGCGGCCGACCGCCGAGCAGATCAAGGCCGCGCTTCCCGCGATCGGCTACCACCATCTGCTGCTCGATCCCAAGACACACAGCGTGCGCTTTTCAATGCCTGGCGTGCAGATCGATCTCGGCGGCATCGCCAAGGGCTACTCGGTCGACAAGGGCATCGAGATTCTGCTCGCGCGCGGCTTCAAGAACGCGCTGGTCAACGCCGGCGGCGACAGCCGCGTGATCGGCGATCGTCGCGGCCGGCCGTGGATGGTCGGTATCCAGAATCCCGACCGCGCCGACGAGATCGTGACGCGCTTCCCACTGGTCAACGCGGCGTTCTCGACCTCAGGGGACTACGAGCGCTACTTCATCGAAAACGGCGTGCGCTATCACCACATCATCGACCCGCGCACCGGCGACTCGGCGCGCAAGGTCCGCAGTGCCACCGTCATCGCGGATACAGCCACCCGTACCGATGGGCTGTCAAAGACCGCGTTCGTGCTCGG
>JASHTF010000380.1 GCA_030040715.1 Gammaproteobacteria bacterium
CCTCGGGCGTGGTGTTCGCCTCGCTCGAGGATGAGAGCGGCATCGTCAATATCATCCTCTGGCCGAGCGTGTTCGCCGCGCAGCGGCGCTGCGCGCTCGAGGCGAGTCTGCTGGTCGTCGAGGGAGTACTGCAGCGACGCGATCGGGTCGCGCACGTGGTTGCGCAGCGGCTGCAGGACGGCTCGCAGTGGCTCCGCGGCATGACACGCAGCTCGCGCGATTTTCATTAGCGGTCGGCGATCTCCACCTCGCCTTCGAGGTAGAACACGCACTGGCCGGCGATCTGCACGCGTTCCCCGACCAGGCGGCAGCGCAGCTCACCGCCGCGGCGCGACGCCTGATAGGCATGCAGCCGCTCCCGTCCGAGCCGCCGGCTCCAATAGGGCACGAGCGTGCAGTGCGCCGAGCCGGTGACCGGGTCCTCGGGCACGCCCTTGGCGGGCGCAAAGAACCGGCTGACGAAATCGTAGTCCCCCTCGCCCGGTGCCGTCACGATGACGCTGCCGCGATCGAGACGCGCGATCGCGGCCATATCCGGTGCGAGCGCGCGCACATTCGCCGCGCTATCGAGCACCGCCATGTAGCTCGCGTCATTGACGTAGGTCTCGCGCGCGGCAAGCGCAGTGCAGCGCAGCGCCTGCAGCAGCGCCGGCGGCGATGCGAGCGGCTCGGCGGGGCGCGCGGGGAAATCCATCACGTAGCCCGATGCTGCACGCCGCACGGTCAACGGGCCGCTGGCCGAATGAAACACCACCACGTCACGGCCGGGCTCCAGCCGCTCCATGACCACCGCGCCACTGGCGAGCGTCGCGTGACCACAGAGCGGCACCTCGGTGAGCGGCGTGAACCAGCGCAGTCGATAGTCGCTGCTTTGCGGCACGAGGAAGGCGGTTTCGGACAGATTGTTCTCGGCCGCGAGCGCCTGCAGCAGCGCATCGTCGGGAAAACGCGCGAGCGGCATGACCGCCGCGGGATTGCCGCCAAACAGGCGCGCGGTGAAGGCATCGAGTTGAAAAATTTGCAGGCGCATCGACCAGCTCCTCTGCCGGCGGCCGGACTCCTGCGCCGCACTGTAAGAATGCTGCCATCAGCGCGCAACGGGCTGGTCAACTGCCGCCGCTAGAGTGGCGCGCGCTCCGACGTCCGTCGCGACCGCGGCAGGTCTGACGCTATGCGCGGTCGTCGATCCATCCTGTCACTCAGGGAGGCTGATCAGTATGCACACACCCTTTCGGCAGCTGCCGGTGATCATCGGCGCCGCAGCGATGGCGGCCTACGCGTTCATGCCGGCATCGGCATTCAACTTCGAGGGCCAAAGAACCGCCACACCCATCAAGCATCTGGTGGTGATCTACGACGAGAACATCTCGTTCGATCATTATTTCGCTACCTATCCCCACGCCACCAATCCTTCGGGCGAGCCGCCGTTCTACCCGGTTCCGTTCACGCCATGGGTAAACAACCTGGTGACGGCGAACCTGCTCACCAACAACCCGAACCTCAATCCCGCGAACGGCGCCGGCGCGGCCAATCCCTTCCGCCTCGATCGCACGCAGGCGGCCACCGAGGACCAGGACCACAGCTACACGCCCGAGCAGCAGGCTTTTGACGGCGGCAAGATGGATCTATTCCCGAAGTACACCGGCAGCGGTACGCCCGGCGGGGCCGGCACCTTCGGCACTACCGGCCAGGTGCTGGGCTACTTCGATGGCAATACCGTGACCGCGCTGTGGAACTATGCACAGCACTTCGCGATGAGCGATAACCACTACGGCTCGACCTTCGGGCCGTCGACGCCCGGGGCGCTCGAGGCCATCAGCGGTCAGACGGATGGCTATCAGACCGTCGGCAACACCAAGTCGTCCGCGTTCGTCGAGGATGGCCAGGGCGGCTACACCGACATCGGCGACGTCGACCCGGTCGACGTTTGCGCGACGCAAGCAACCGACGCTGACAACAACGAGAACATGTCGATGCTCGGCACCAACATCGGCGACCTGCTGAACGCGCACCACATCTCGTGGGGCGGATTCATGGGCGGCTTCGATCTGAGCGTGACCAACGCCAACGGGTCGACCGGCTGTGCCCGCTTCACCACCTCGACGGTCACCAACGAGGCCGAAACCGACTACGTGCCGCATCACAACTGGTTCCAGTACTACGCCTCCACGGCCAATCCGACGCACGCGCGTCCGAGCTCGGTGTGGGCGATTGGACACAGCACCGACGCGAACGGTCAGCCCGATCCGGCCAACCACGAGTACGACATCAACGACTTCTACGCCGCCGTCGAGGCGGGCAACTTCCCGGCGGTGGCATATCTGAAGGCTCCAGCCTTTCAGGACGGTCATGCCGGCTATTCCGATCCGCTCGATGAGCAGGCCTGGCTCGCGCACGTGATCAATTTCATCGAGCAGCGACCCGAGTGGAGGGATACCGCCATCATCATCGACTGGGACGACTCGGATGGCTGGTACGACCATGCGTTCATGACGCCCACCAACCCCTCGTTCAGCCTTGCCGACGAGCTCGACGGCGCGCAGATGTGCGGCAGCGGCACACCGCTGCCGGGTCTCAATGGTCAGCCGGTGCAGGGACGCTGCGGCCCCGGACCGCGGCTGCCGTTCATGCTGATCTCCCCGTATGCAAAGCCGAACTACGTCAGCCACACGCCGATCAGCCAGTCCTCGATCATCCGTTTCATCGAGGACAACTGGCTGAACGGGGAGCGGCTCAACGACGGCTCGTTCGATGCTACCGCGGGCAGCATCATGGACCTGTTCGACTTCGACACGCGCTTCCCGAATCCACCGCTGCTCCTGGATGAGGACACTGGTCTGCCGGCGGGCCCGAGCCCTTTCCCCTGACGGCGCGCGCCGTCGCGGGCGGGCAGTCGCGATCAGGCGGCTGGCTGCGGCTGCGGTGAGACAGCGGCGCCTGAGGCTGCGCTGATGAGGCAACGCCTGCTGACCGCGCCGGCAGTGCGCCGGACTCCGCGAGGAGCCGGCGCGCTGCTGTGTGTGCTCGCGCTTGTTCTCGCCTCGCTGAGGCTCGGCACGGCGCAGGTAGCAGCGGCCGAGGCGCTCGCTAACCCCCACCCCTACGCGCTACGCCTGCCGCCGAATCGGCCGCTGTCGGCGATGGCGCTGCTCGGTCGGCGTCTGTTCCATGATCAACGCCTGTCGGGCTCGGGCCGCCTCGCCTGCGCCAGCTGCCACGACCCGGCGCACGCCTTTGGGCCGCCGGGCGAGCGCGCGGT
>JASHTF010000381.1 GCA_030040715.1 Gammaproteobacteria bacterium
GTCGACCGCGCGCAGCAGCTCCGCGTCGAGGTCCGCGTGGCGCGCCGCGCGGATCAGTGCTTTCACGTCCTTCGGCAGGCACGAGCCGCCGTAGCCGAGCCCCGGATAGATGAAGCTGTAGCCGATGCGCGGGTCCGAGCCGATGCCGAGGCGCACCTTCTCGATATCGGCGCCGACGCGCTCGGCGAGTGCGGCCATCTCGTTCATGAAGCTGATCTTGGTCGCAAGCATGGCGTTGGCGGCGTACTTGGCGAGCTCGGCAGAGCGGATGTCCATCACGACGAGGCGATCGTGGCTATGTGTGAACGGCTCGTACAGCAGACGGATCAGCTCAGTGGTGCGCGGATTGTCCGTGCCCACGATCACACGATCGGGACGCATGAAGTCGTCGATCGCTGCCCCTTCCTTGAGGAATTCGGGATTGGACACCACGTCGAACTCGACCGCGACACGGCGGGTGGCCAGCTCGGAGGCCACTTCGCGACGCACGCGATCGGCGGTGCCAACCGGTACGGTGGATTTGGTCACGACGACGGCGTACTGGGTCAGATGCTGACCGATGGTGCGCGCCACATTCAGCACGTAGCGCAGGTCGGCGCCCCCTTCACCATCCCCCGGAGTGCCCACGGCGATGATCTGAAACAACCCATGCTGCACCGCATCAGCGGCCTCGGTGGTGAACTGCAGCCGTCCGGCCTCGCGGTTGCGCTCGATCAAGGGCCCGAGGCCGGGCTCATAGATCGGCACCTCACCGCGGTTCAGGCGGGCGATGCGCTCGCGATCGACGTCCACACAGACGATCTGATTGCCAGCCTCCGCCAGGCAGGCACCGGTGACGAGCCCAACGTAGCCCGACCCGTAGATCGCAATCTTCATGAAAATCCTGGATTTGAGGGCGGGCCAGCGTAGCCGAACGGTTCCGCCAAAGCAAAGTGCCCGACCCTGCCTACGCCCCCTGCCGTGACCCCCAGGCTGGTGGCCGCGGCAGCCCTGGTACCGCCTCATAACCTCCTTGTCACCAGTTTGGAACTGACCGGATGCCGCTGACTTCTTACGATGGGGGCGGAGCCGCCATGTCGATCACCTTCGAGCAGGTTACCAAGCGCTATAACGCCGGCCCGGTCGTCAACGACGTGTCGTTGCGCATCGGCCCGGGGGAGTTCTTCGTGTTGCTCGGGCCGAGCGGCAGCGGCAAGAGCACGCTGCTGCGTCTGGCGGCCGGTCTGACCGAGGTGCACCACGGACGCATCTCTCTGCATGGCCGTGACGTCACGCACGTGCGCGCACGCGACCGCGGGGTCGGGCTGGTGTTTCAGCACTATGCGCTGTTCCGTCACATGACGGTCGGCCAGAACGTCGAGTTTGCCCTGCGCGTGCGCGGCGTGAGACGGAGCGCACGGGCGCGGCGGCGCGAGGAACTGCTGCAGCTGGTGGCGCTCGAGGGCTACGGGAACCGCATGCCCGATCAACTCTCGGGCGGGCAGCAGCAACGCGTGGCGGTCGCGCGCGCACTGGCGCACGAACCGCAGGTGCTGCTGCTCGACGAGCCGTTCGGCGCGCTGGATGCCAAGATCCGCGTGGAGCTGCGGGAGACGATCCGCGAGGTGCAGCGGCGCCTCGGCATGACCACCATCCTCGTGACTCACGATCAGGAGGAGGCGTTCTCGCTCGCCGATCGCATCGGCATCATGCACAACGGCCGTCTGCTCGAGACCGGACGCCCCGAGAGCCTGTACCGGCATCCCGCGACCCGCTTCGTGGCTACTTTTCTCGGCGCAGCGAACCTGTTCCTCGGCGAGCGCGGCCCTTCGGGACTGCGGCTCGGCAAGCGCTTCATCGCCAGCGGTACCAGCCTGCGGGCCGTCAAGGGCGACCCGAGCGGCGATCACGAGGTGGTCACCGTCGTGCGTCCCGAGGACATCGAAGTCTCCGAGCACGACGAGCAGCTCGACAGCGGCGCTCTCGGCGCCGGACAGGTGCTGTCGGTGGATTTCAATGGAGCTTCCGAACGGCTACGCGTGCAGCTCGAGCCCGAGTGGGACGTGACCTCCGCCATCGGGCGCGAGCACCGTGCCGTCGGCGGCACCGCGCCGACCGGCGAGCAGCAGATCGTCGATATCACCCGCACCAGCGCGGAGCAGGCGCGTCTGGCGCTCAAGCCCGGCCTGCGCGTGGCGCTCGGAATTCGGCGCTTTCATCTGCTTCCCACGCCGATCGCGAGTTTTCGGTTGCTCGCGACCGCACCGGCCACGGTCGCCGCCCTGCGCAGCTCGCCGCTGCTGCGGCAACTGGTCGAGAGCATGCAGGCGCCGGTGCTGGACGCGCAGGATGCTCCGACCGGCAGCGAGCGCGAGGGCATACAGGCGGGCGTTGGGGTCATCGCCGCGGGTAGCCACTCGATCGGCGAGATCGCGCGCGCGGCCGCTCAGGGCAGGCGCTGGCTGCTCTGTATCCCCCCGCGCGCGGCGCTGCCGGCCCGCATCCTGATCCAGTGCGACTATGAGGCGGCACGCTCGTCGACCCTGCGACTGGTCGCGAGCGTGATGCGGCACCTGAGCGCCGAGGCAACCTTCGTCAGCCTGCAAAGCCCGGCGGCACCGCGCGCGGAGGCGACCAGCGCCTTTCGACGGCTGCTCGATGCGCGCGCCGAGCTGCAGGAGATCCACGGCCTCGACATTCGCACCGACGTGCACATCGGCGATCCCGCGAGCTGGGCTGCACAGCTCGCCGTGACCGCGCAGCCCGCGCTGGTGGTGCTGGGCGTCGAGTCCACCCCCAGCGACCTGGAACGCATCCTGAGCAGCGACTTCGGTGCGCTGTTCAGTGACGTCAGCACCAGCGTCGTGCTGCTGTCATACACCGAGTCGCAGGCGCAGCTCGCAGGCGTGCGGCTGGACACGATGTCGCCACTGTTCCCCGCCCAGACGCCGCAGGGGGCGGCGGCCGCAGCGCCGGCCGCGGTGCCGGTGCTCCCGGGAACGCCGGCATGAGATCGGCAGCGACGCTGAGCCGGCGCACGCTCACGCGCCTGCTCGGCGCGACCCTCACCGCGTGCACGCTGCCCGGATGGGGCGAGTCGAAGTCTGCAGCGCGCACCTCAATATTGAATGTCTCCTACGATGCGACGCGCGAGTTGTATGAGGCGGTCAACCCGCAGTTTGCCGCTCGCTGGCTGGCTCAGAGCGGAGTACAGGTCGCCATTCTGCAGAGCCATGGGGGCTCGGGCGTTCAGGCGCGCGCGATCATCGCCGGCCTGGCAGCGGACGTGGCGACGCTGGGCTCGGCCTACGATGTGATACAGCTCGCGCAGCAGGCGAGGCTGATCCCGGCCAACTGGGCCACGCGTCTGCCCGACAACAGCGCCCCCTATACCTCGACGGTCGTCTTCCTGGTGCGACGGGGAAACCCGAAGAACATCCGTGATTGGGACGATCTGGTGCGTCCTGGCGTGCAGGTCATCACGCCCAATCCGAAGAGCTCCAGCGGCGCGCGCGTGAACTATCTGGCCGCGTGGGCCTGGGCGCAGCGGCGGCCCGGCGGCAGCGAGGCGACGGCGAAACGCTACATGCAACAGCTTTATCAGCACGTACCGGTGCTCGACTCCGGTGCGCGCGGCTCGACCGACACCTTCGCTGAGCGAGGCATTGGCGACGTGTTGATCGCCTGGGAGAGCGAGGCGCTGCTTGCCCGCAAAAAGCTCGGACTCGACCGCGTCGAAATCGTGGCGCCCTCGCTGAGCATGCTGGCCGAGCCTCCGGTTACCGTCGTCGACCAGAACGTCGACCGTCACGGCACGCGCGCGGTCGCGCAGGCCTATCTGGAATTTCTCTACACCCCGGTCTGCCAACAGATCATCGCGCAGAATTTTTTCCGCCCACGCGACCCAGCCGTGCAGCAGCAGTTTCAGGCGCTATTTCCAGCCGTGAAGCTGGTGACGATCGACCAGGCCTTTGGCGGCTGGGAGCGCGCGCAGCATGTGCACTTCGAGGACGGCGGGGTCTTCGATCAGATCTACGGCCAGTAGTCGTGGCTGTGGCTAACGCGTCACGCCGACGACGGCGCATGGGGCTGAGATGGCGCCGACTGGCTGAGGCGGCGGAGAATGGCTGAGGCGGCGACGCATGGCTGAGGCAGTGCAGACCTGGCCCACGCGTGTCGGTGGGGCGGCGAGCCCCCGCGGTCCCTGGACGCCGGCCGAGGGCGCGACCCGTAGTGAGCGGCAGTTTCGCGTCCTGCCCGGCTTCGGACTGACCCTGGGCTACACGCTGTTCTATGTGTCGCTGATCGTGCTGTTGCCGTTGTCGACCGCGTTCGTGCGGTCCGCCGAGCTCGGCCCGATGCAGTTCTGGCACGTGGTGACGGCGCCGCGCGTGCTGGCATCGCTGCGTCTGAGTTTCGGTGCCTCGCTGCTCGCGGCGCTGATCAATGCCGTGTTCGGCTTCATCATCGCCTGGGCGCTGGCGCGCTCGCGCTTTCCGGGGCGGCGCATCTTCGATGCGATGATTGATCTGCCATTTGCATTGCCGACCGCCGTGGCTGGCATTGCCCTGACCGCGCTCTATGCGCCCAACGGCTGGATCGGCGAGCTGCTCGCTCCGCTGGGAATCCACGTCGCCTTCACGCCGCTCGGCGTCGTGGTCGCGCTGGCGTTCGTCAGCCTGCCGTTTATCGTGCGCACGCTGCAGCCGGTGCTCGGCGACCTGGATCTCGAGGTCGAGCTGGCCGCACAGTCGCTCGGCGCCTCCAGACTCCAGACGCTGCTCTGGGTGGTCCTGCCGACGATCTGGCCCGCGCTGCTCACGGGCGTAGCGCTCGGGTTCTCGCGTGCGGTCGGCGAGTACGGCTCGGTGATCTTCATCGCCGGCAACATTCCCAAGGTGTCGGAGATCGCGCCGCTGATGATCATGACCAAGCTCGAGCAATACCAGTACGGCCAGGCGACCGCGATCGCCGTGGTGATGTTGCTCGCCTCCTTCGGTCTGATGTTCGGGATCAACGGGCTGCAGCTGTGGGCGCAGGCGCGCACGCGCGGACGGCGCGGATGACAGGCCCCCGCCCAATGATCGATCGGATCGCCCAGCTGCCCGGCCTCGGCCGTCCGCAGTTGCCGCCGCTGCCGATGATTCGCCGCCAGCAGATTCCCGAGGAGCTCGGGCGCGCGACGCTGCTCGGCGTGGCCCTGCTATATTTGCTCGTGCTGGTCGCGCTGCCGTTGGTAATCGTGTTCGTGCAGGCGTTCGCGGGCGGAGTGCGCAGCTACCTTGCGGCCCTGCTCGATCCCTACGCGCTCGCCGCCATGCGCTTGACGCTGCTGACGGCTGCAATCGTCGTGCCGATGAACTTGACCTTCGGCATCGCGGCCGCCTGGGCGATCGCCAAATTCGAGTTCCGCGGCAAGAACATGCTCATCACGCTGATCGACGTGCCGTTTGCGGTCTCGCCGGTCATCTCGGGGCTGATCTACGTGCTCATGTTCGGCGCCCAGGGTTGGCTCGGCCCCTGGCTCAACGAGCACAACATCCGCATCATCTTCGCCGTGCCTGGCATCGTGCTGGCGACTACGTTCGTGACCTTTCCGTTTGTGGCGCGCGAGCTCATTCCGCTGATGCAAACCCAGGGCAACGAAGAGGAAGAGACAGCGCTGTCACTGGGCGCGGGGGGCTGGCAGACCTTCTGGCTGGTCACGCTGCCGAAGATCCGCTGGGGCCTGCTCTATGGAGTGCTTCTGTGCAACGCGCGCGCGATGGGCGAGTTCGGTGCTGTCTCCGTGGTTTCGGGACATATCCGCGGCCAGACCAACACCCTGCCGCTGCACATCGAGATCATGCACAGCGACTATAATTACGTCGGCGCCTTTGCGACGGCCTCGATCCTCGCGATGCTTGCCCTGGTCACGCTGGTGGCCAAGGCGCTGCTGGAGCGTCGCCAGCCTGAGCTGCGCGCCCGCGCCGCCCGTCAGGCCGTATAGTACCCGGCGACACCGTCTTCAGCTGCAGCCACGCGACACAGTTCCCGCTTGAACAGACCTAATCCCTCTACACAAACCCAGGTCGGTCTGGCCTCCTGGTTGGGCGGCGGAAGCATCTTCATCGTGCTGCTGGCGGTCGCCGCCATGGCGATCGCGTGCGCGGTGCTGCTCGACCATCAGGTGGCGCAGGAAGCGCTGGTGCGCGCGCAGCTCGCGGTCACCTCTGCGCGTGAGCAGCTCCGGCGCGACGGCGAAGATCTGCTCACCAATGCGCGCGTGCTGGCCGATCGACCGGCGCTGCCGCGTCTGCTCGAGACGCCCCAGAACGGAGGTCTGGAGCCGTTCCTGCGCCGCTTCGGTGAGACCACCAATGTCGATGTCGCGGCTCTGCTGCAGGGCAATACGGTGCTGGCGCAATCGGGCGCCGCGCTCGACTGGGCCGAAATCGTCACGGCCCTGCAGGAGCAGGGCGAGCGCTTCATCGTGGCCCCAAAGACCGGGGGCCCGCTGATATTCGGGGCGGCCGCGCCGATCGTGGGGACGCCCGCGCGCGCGGTGGTGTTGCAGCTGAGCTCAGCGACGTTTCTGGCTGCGCTCAGCAACCAGGTCGGCGCCGACGTGCAGATCATCAACTTCGCCACCTATCACGCCCCGCCAGACGACGCGCTGACGCCGCTGCATACACGCGCGCTGCAGGGCTCGAGCGGCGGAGCGGCCGCCCGGCTCGCCCGCGGCAATCAGTATGCGGCCAGCATGGTGCTGGCCGCACAGACCGGCGAGGTCGTCGGGCTGCTCGATGCGAGCGTCAACGGTGCCGAGTTCGCTGCCGCGGTGCGCAGCTTCGATCGGGTGCTGCTGATCGCCGCGCTGATTGTCGCGATCGCCGCGGGCGTGCTGGGCATGCTCTATGGCCGCTGGCTCGCGCGCCCGGTGGTGGCGCTGCGTGATATCGCTGAGCGCATCGGCCGCGGCGACTTCTCGGCGGCAGTCCCGGCGGTGGCACCGCTTGAGGTGGGAGCGCTGGGGCGCTCCATGGACGAGATGCGACGGCGGCTGGTCGATCTGACCGATGCGCTGCGACGACGCGAGGCCGAGGCCCAGGCGGTGCTCAGCGGCGTGGTGGAGGGAGTGTTCGCGGTCGATCCCGATAGGCACATTCGTTATGCGAATGCGCAGGCGGCGAAACTGCTGCGCCTGGCGCCGACGGAGATCGTCGGCCGCTTCTGCGGCGATGTGCTGCGGCCGCAGCTCGTGCAGGGCGAGCGTCCATGCGAGCGCTCCTGCCCGATCCTCGCGGCCCGCAGTGCACCGCAGAGCAGCGCGCGCGAGATCTTGTGCCTGAGCGAAGGCGAGACGCGCTCGGCGATCGTGCTGTCGGCCCCGCCGGTCCAGGGGATCCAGGTACAGATTCTGCGCGATGAGACCGATCTGGAGGCCGCGCGGCGGGCACGCGACGGCGTACTCGGCAACATCTCGCACGAGTTTCGCACCCCGCTCGCCGCGCAGCTGGCTTCGATCGAGATGCTGCGCGAGGGGCTCGGCACCATGAGTCGTCAGGCGCAGGGCGAGCTGCTCGCCAACGTCGAGCGCGGGGTGCTGCGGCTGATGCGCCTCATCGACAACCTGCTCGAGAGCGTACGGATCGAGGCCGGGCAGCTGTCCGTCCGGCAGCAACCGGTGCCGCTGATCCAGGTGATCCTGGAGGTCCAGGACCTGATCGCACCGCTGCTGGGTCAACGCGATCTGCGCGTCGCGGTCGACCATGCGGGTGTGGACGTAACGGTCCGCGGCGATGCGCAGCGACTGCTGCAGGTGTTCGTTAACCTGCTCGCCAACGCCATCAAGTTTGCCCCGGCCGGCAGCGTCATTCGCATCGGCGGCCGGCGCCTTGCGACTCGCACGCCGGAGGTTGAGGTCTGGGTCGAAGACGATGGCCCGGGTGTGCCGAGTGCCAGCACCACGGCGATCTTCGAGCGCTTTCAGCGCGGCGCCGACGCCGAGCCCGAGGCGCCGGGGCTCGGCCTCGGCTTGTGGATCGTCAAGTCGATCGTCGAGCGGCACGGCGGCACCGTCCGCGTCGAGCGCACGGCCGAGCAACGCACGCGCTTCGTGTTGACGCTGCCACTGACGGCGCCGGCATTGCCGCTCGCGGAGACCCGTGGCGAGTCCGGTTCGGGGCCCGGCGGGGCGCCGATAGAGAGTCGTGCGTGAAGCTGCTGGTGGTCGATGACGATGCCGACATGCTCGCGGTGGTGAGTTTTGCGCTGCGCCAGGCGAGCTTTCCGGTCGTAACGGCGCACAGCTTCGGCACCGGACTGAGCGCGTTTCGCACCGAGCGCCCGGATCTGACGATCCTGGATATCAATCTTCCGGGTGGCTCCGGCTTCGAGCTGTGCGGCCTGCTACGCAAGGAGAGCAATGCGCCCATCATGATGCTGACGGCGCGCGGCGAGGAAGCCGACCTGGTGCGGGCGCTCGAGCTCGGGGCGGATGACTACCTCACCAAACCCTTCAGTCCGCGTACCCTGGTGGCACGCGTCAAGGCGCTGCTGCGGCGGGCTGGACACGAGGCCCCGAGCCCGACGCAGGCGGGTGAACTCGCTCTCGACCCGGATCAGCTCACGCTGCGCATCGCCGATCGCCAAGTCAAGGTGACACCGCTGGAGTCGCGGCTGCTGCATCTGCTGCTGGCTAATGTCGGACAGGTGGTACATACCGAGCGGCTGTTGGTACACGTCTGGGGTCATCGGGGCGGCGGCGACCGCCAGCTACTCAAGCAGCTGGTGCATCGGTTGCGACAGAAGATCGGGGACGATCCAGAGCAGCCGCGCTGGCTCAGCACGGTGCCGAGCGTCGGTTACATGCTGCGGGTCGATCGACCTGCCGCGATCGAGGACGGTTGATCCGACCGGCCGGCTCGGCGGGGCGGTGCGCGTCCTGGCAGGCGCGCAAAAAGGGCTTGCAAATGGGCTTCGCCGGAGACAGAGTGTACGGCGAGCGAGCCAAACAAAATAAACTCCCGGCGCGGGTCTTGATCGAGGGAGCTGCGAGTCTTTCGACCCTATCGAGAGACGCGACTGAGAGACACAGAAACTTTTAGCGCGGACCAGGGAGGGTTGGTCAGCCAGGGATGGCTCTTTCTGCCCCCCGACTTCTGTTGAGCTGCTCTCAGTACGTGGAATTGCCGTTGGCGGACGTAGTCGGCAACTCCTGGGCGACATCCCAATGCTCGACGATGCGGGCATTCTCGAGCCGATAGATATCCACGCGCACGACAGCACCGGGTTGCTCAGGCTGCTGCGTCCACAGCAGCTGCACGGCGACCAGATTACCTTGTGCGATCGTGCGTCGAACGGTCACGCGCGAACCGGGGAAACGCGCAACCAGCTGGCTGAGCGTGCTGATGGCGGGCTCTTTGCCGTCGGCGATGCGCGGATCGTGCTCTCGATAGATCGGACCGACGTAGTGCTCGAAGCCTTCGCGCACCTCGTGCTTGTTGTAAACCGTCTCCTCGAACGCGAGCACCGTCTGAGTGTTGTTCATGGCGAGCTGCTGGCGTAGAGCCGCGGTCGAACTGGCGCAACCACCCGTGCAGGCGCACGCCACGATCAGTGCCGGTGCTCGAACCCAGCTGCCGCTCATGGCGCCGGATCTTCGCACAAATCTCACGGCACGAGGACGGTCGACCCCGAGGTTTTGCGGCTCGCAAGCTCGATGTGCGCCTGCGCCGCCTGCGCGAGTGGATGGCGCTGTCCGATGTGCAGCCGCACCGCCTTGCGTGCCATCAACCCGAACAGCTCGCGCGCCGCCCTGCGCAGCGTCTCGGGTGTAGAGACATAATCCCTGCTGGTTGGACGCGTGAGATAGAGCGAGCCGCGCTTGGTGAGCTCGAGCGGAGCGATCGGCGGCACCGCTCCGGAAGCATTGCCGAAGCTCACCATCATCCCACGCGGTCGCAGACTATCGAGCCCACCGAAGAAGCTGTCCTTGCCCACCCCATCATAGGCCACGTCCACGCCCTTGCCGCGCATGAGCTTGCGCGTCTCGGCGGCCAGGTTTTGATAGCCGACGATGACCTGACGGCAGCCATAGCGACGCGCGAGCTCGGCCTTCTCCTCCGAACCGACCGCGCCGATCACCCGGGCGCCGAGCGCACGCGCCCATTGAACGAGGATCAAGCCGACGCCGCCGGCGGCGGCCGTGACCAGCGCGCAGTCGCCGCGCTTGAGCCGATAGGTCTCGCGCACCAGATACCAGCTCGTCAGGCCTTTGAGCAGCACCGCCGCGGCCTGCTCATCGCTGACGCGCGCCGGAATCTTGAGCAGCTCGGCGGCTGGAAGCACGCGTTGCTCGGCATAGGCACCCGGCTGCTCCGTCAGGTAACCGACGCGATCGCCTCGCTTCAGGCCCCGCACTCGCTTGCCGACCTCCTCGACGACGCCCGCCGCTTCCATACCCAAGCCGGACGGCAAGGAACGGGGATACAAGCCGGTGCGCTGATAGATATCAATGAAATTGAGGCCGATCGCGGTGTGGCGCACCCGTACATCGCCGGGACCGAGCGGGGGTAGCGTCACCTCCTCCCATTTCAGTACCTCCGGTCCTCCGTGCTCATGAAATCGAATCGCCTTCATCGGCCATCCTCCCCAACTTGTAGCAATTAATGCTCAGCTTCATTCCGACTATTGCAAACCTTACAGCCGTTCGCCCCTGGATGCTCCCTCGACCGCATCGCCCGTGCCTGCGCGACGGCGCGCCGGCCAATACTGGAAGCTACGGTCCGGACCCGAGGCGCCGTCGGCCGTATCCTACAACTTCAGGCAACGAGCTGATATTTAAGGGCCTTTCGGCTCCAAAGGGAAGACAAATCCAGCGGTCGCGCTTGCGTGGCATGAGGCGTGCTCCCTACTCTTCACTGGCCCGCAGCAGGTAGAGCAAGTTGACGGTTATCCCTCCCTGTCGAGCCGTCAAGCTACTTGTACTGCGTTATTAGGCGCATCGTGGCCACTCCCAGGCGGTGCGCCTATTTTTTTCCCCGACGAGTCAAACTACACACGCAGCGTATCGCGGCGCCGAGATAGCACCTGCTTGCTTGCACGTCAGGATGCGCTCAGTGCGAGCAGTTGATTGTCGATGCGGGACGCGCCGCAGTTCTCGACCACGCTTTCGATGAGTTCGCGCAGACGCGCGCTGGC
>JASHTF010000382.1 GCA_030040715.1 Gammaproteobacteria bacterium
CGCCCGAGCGCATCGAGCGCCGGATACAACCGCGCAAACAGCCCCGGTAGCACCTGCTCCTCGTTATAGATCGGGATGATGACCGAGAGGTCGGGCTGCGGACGCTTCATGAGCCACTCCCTGGTGGCGCGGCCAGCAGTCGTCTGGTCGCGACCGACACCGCCTCGCAGACGCGATCGACATCCGTGTCGCGCATGGCGGGAAACAGCGGCAGCGTCGCGATGCTCGCACCGATGCGCTCGGCGATCGGAAAGTCGCCCGGCTTGAAGCCCATATCGCGATACAGCGAGAGCAAATGAATGGCCGGATAGTGCACGCCGACTCCGATACCGACCTCGTGCATGGCCCGAATGAAGCGGCCGCGCGGCACGTGCGGGGGCAGCACGATCTGGAACATGTGCCAGCAGCTGTGGGTGAAATCCTCCGGCGGCAGCTCGCAGCCGAGCGAGCGGTCGAACAGCTCGAAGTAGCGGCGGGCGAGCGCGCGCCGGCGCTCGGTGAACTCCGCCAGGCGCGCGAGCTGGCCGAGACCGAGCTGCGCGGCTATGTCGGTCAGATTGTGCTTGCCGCCCGGCAGCGTCACGTCCAGATCGCCATCGGCGAAGCGCTCCACGCCCTGCAGCCGCCACAGCTCGCAGCGTCTTGCTTCCTCAGCATCGTTCAGCACCAGGCAACCGCCTTCCCCGGTGGTGATGTTCTTATTGGCCTGGAAGCTGATCGACACCAGATCGCCGCTGGCACCGATCGGCCGGCCACCCCAGCTCGCGCCCATCGATTGGGCGGCGTCCTCCAGCACCCGCAATCCGTGCCGACGCGCAATCTCATACAGGTGATCGCGATCCACCGGCAGCCCCGCCAGATCCACCGGCAGCAGCGCGCGCGTCACCGGAGTGATGGCGTCGCCGACCCGATCGAGATCGAGATTGCGGGTGCGTGCGTCCACGTCCACGAACACCGGTCGCGCACCGGCGCGGATGATGACGTTCGCGGTCGCAACCCAGGACAGCGGCGACGTGATCACCTCATCACCGGCGCCCACATCCGCGATCGCCAGCCCGATCTCCAGGCCCCCCGTGGCCGAGCTCAGGGCTCGCACCGAGCGGCCGCCGAAATACTCCGATAGCCGCTGCTCGAATTCCCGCACTCGCGGTCCGCTCGTGATCCAACCCGAGCGCAGCACCGCGCCGACTGCGGCGATGGTGTCCTCGTCGACTGATGGGCGCGCAAAGGGTAGATATTCGTTGCTCACGGGTGGCTTCCGACCCGGCTATGCGGTCCGATCATGCGTGCAGTCAGCTGCGCGCGATCAGCCAGCAGCCGAGCACGACCACTCCAATCCCTGCCATGCGCTGCGCGCTCAGCTGCTCGGAGAACAGCGCCGCGGCGGCCACAGCATTGAGCACGTATCCGATCGATAGCATCGGATAGGCGATGCTCACGTCCACGCGCGTGAGCGCGAGGATCCAGAATCCAACGCTGATCACATAACAGGCCAGGCCGGCCAGGATTGGCCCGTTCATGAGCGCGCGCTCGAGCATCGCGGCCGCGTTGGAGAGTTGCAGTGGCTCGTTGCCGAGCACGCGCGCGCCGGCCTTGAGCAGCAACTGCGCGCCGGCGTTGAGCGCCACGCCCGTGAGGATCAGCGCCAGATCCGCGCCTCTCATTTTGATTTGACTACCACCATGAGTGACGGCGCAGTGTATATCACGTCCATCGGGGCGCCCAATGCCTCCAATCTCTGGTAGTCGACCGGTGTGACAATGGCACTCGCGGCCTGCTCCTGGCGCCAAAGCTGCGCGAACTGCGGCAACTGTGCTACCCCATGCGACGGTTGCTGGCTCAGACCGAACTCGAGCTCACCCTCATAGCCGACCACCGTGCACGGCCGGCGCAGGTAAAACGTCACCGGCTGAGGGTAGAGACCGACGCAGTAGAAGGGGGCGGAACGATCGACCCAGGGGCGCAGGCGCTGCACCGCGGTGACCAGCGCCTGCATGCGTGGCAGACGATCGGCACCGAACAGCACCAGTTGGGTGAGGCACAATACGCCGACCGCGACGCTCGTGGCGGCCTGAAGCATGCGCCCGCGCTGACACCAGCGCACCGCAAGCGCAGCGCTGAGCGCCAGCGCCGCCAAGGCGCCCGCGAGCGCCGCGATGCTGGTGCTCGACGCTTGCGCGACCAGCCGGGCTGCGGCTGGAAGCCGCCACGCTGCCAGCACCGCGATCGTCATGACGGCAGCCCCGATCGCCATGCCCACGAGGTGCACGCGCAGACGAGCCGCTTCCCAGCGTGCCAGCTCGCGTCCGATGAGCAGTGACAGCGCTGGAACTAGCGGCAGTATGTAGGGAACGAGCTTCGACTGCGACAGGCTGAAGAACACGAATATGAAGCCTGCCCAGATCAGCAGTAGCCCGGTCGCGCGCTCGCCGCGCCGCGCGGCGTGCAGCGCCCCGATCAGTGCGCGCGGTAACAGACTGGTCCAGGGCAGCAATCCCGCCAGCAGTACCGGCACGAAGAACCAGTCGGGCTGATAGCGCTCGAAGCCGGTGCGGCTCAGATAGCGCTGAAAGTGCTCGAAAATAAAGAAAAACCGCGCGAACCCCGGATTACGTGCCGAGGCGAGCACGAACCATGGAGTCGCTATGACCAGTAACGCCGCCAGCGTCCACCACGGACGCGAGGCGAGGAGTAGCCGCGCGTCGCGATACATCAGCATGAACAGCAGCGCGACCGCAGCTGGAATGACGATGCCGATCAATCCCTTGGTCAGCACGGCCAGTGCCACTCCGACGCCCAGCAATAGCGGCAGCCGCCAGCGCGCCTCGGATGGCGAGATGAGCGCGCTCGGTGCATCCGTCGCCGGGCTCGCCGCTGCGCCGTTCGCCGCCACCCCCTCCGAGCGCTGCACCAACAGGGCCAGGGCCGTCATCGCGAGCTGCAGCGTGAAGCTCAAGCTCATGTCGAGCGTCGCGACACGTGCCATGGCAATGTAGAGCAGCGAGCTCGCCTGCACGATGACCGCGAAGGCGGCCGCGCGCATCCCATAGAGCCGCCGGCCTGACACCAGCGTGAGCACCAGCCCGAGAAAACCGCACAGCGCCGCCCACAGGCGCACCGTCCAGGCATGCTGTCCGAACAGCTCGAAGGTCGCGGCGGTGGCCCAGTACTGCAGCGGGGGTTTCTCGAAGTACTTGACGGCATCGAGCCGCGGAGTCACCCAGTCACCGCTGGCGACCATCTCGCGCGGGATCTCGGCGTAGCGGCCCTCGTCCGGATCGAACAGGTGCGGGGTATTCAGCGGCAAAAACCACAGCGCCGCGGCGATCAGCCACATCCAGACGGCAGCACGCCGCGACTCTCCGCGTGCCGCGCCCGCGCGCGCCGATATGTCTTGTTGCAGCACCTGTCTCGCCCCGTCCGGCGCGATTATCCTGCATGACTGCACCTGCTGGCTCGCTGGATTGACAGCCCCACACTGGAACGCGATGCTGGGCGCATGACAACGCCGACGCTGTGGATTGGCACGCGCAAGGGCGCCTTTGCGCTTCGCCCCGACCGACGGCGCCGTCACTGGACGCTGCGCGGACCGCTGTTTCTCGGACACGTGATCCAGCACATCGTGCAGGATCCGCGCGCACCCAACACGCTCTTGCTCGGCGCCAAAACCGGTCATCTTGGTCCAACCGTCTATCGCTCGCTCGACCGCGGGCGCAAGTGGCTCGAAGTGTCCACACCCCCCGCGTTTCGCAAGAGCGAGAGCGCAGAGGCGGCGCGCGCGGTCGAGCGCGTGTTCTGGCTGACTCCGGGGCACCGCGATCAGCCCGGTGTGTGGTATGCGGGAACCTCGCCTGCGGGCCTGTTTCGCTCCGAGGACAGCGGCTCGACCTGGGCTCCGGTGTCTGGGTTCAATGATCACCCGATGTTTCCGCAGTGGGCGCCTGGCTGGAAAACCCCCGACGGCGAGTTGCTGCACTCGATCCTGATCGACCCGCGCGATGCCCGGCACATCTATCTTGCGATCTCGATCGGAGGGATATTCGAGTCGACCGACGGGGGGAGCAACTGGGCACCGCTCAACGAAGGAGTGTCCGCCGACTTCCTACCCGACCCCAGCGTCGCCTTCGGGCACGATCCCCATTGCGTGGTCATGCATCCGAGGAATCCGGATCGTTTGTATCAGCAGAATCATTGCGGCATCTACCGGCTCGATCGTCCGGCGCGACGCTGGGAGCGGATCGGGCGCGCCATGCCCGCCAAGGTCGGCGACATCGGTTTTCCGATCGTGCTGCACCCGCAGGACCCGGATACGGCCTGGGTGCTGCCGATGGATGGCACCAGCGTGTGGCCGCGTACGTCGGTCGGCGGGCGCCCGGCGGTCTATCGCACGTACAATGGCGGCAAGAGCTGGCAACGCCGAGACCGTGGGCTGCCACGCTCGCGCGCCTGGCTCACGGTGCTGCGCCAGGCAATGTGCGGCGACCTGGAAGCTCGATCTGGGCTCTATTTCGGAACCACGGGTGGAGAGGTCTGGGCCAGCATCAACGGCGGCGACAGCTGGCACTGCATCGCGCAACGCCTGCCCGAGATCCATTCGGTCACCGCCGCGGTCCACTGAAACATCTCACTGAGCCGCTGAGAGAGCATTGAGAGAGCATTGACACCGTGCCGGCCGCTTCGGGAACGAGTGCCACGGCCGATCGAGCCTCTGCCACTATGAGCTCCGTACACATCGCCAGCCCGCTACGGGACTACACGCGCGGTGCCGCCACCGTCGCTGCGGAAGGCAGCACCGTAGCGGAGTTACTCGCCGATCTCGAGCGGCGCTACCCGGGCATGCGTTTTCGCATGATCGATGAGCAGCAGCGCATCCGACCGCACATCCGCATCTTCGTCGCGACGCGCGAGATCCGCGACCTGCAGCAACCGGTCGCGCCACAGGAGCCGGTGCACCTGTTGTGTGCGCTGTCGGGCGGCTGAATGCACCCCGCGGAGCCTCGGTCGTGACCACCCTCGGACCCGCAGAGCGCAGGCGCTACAGCCGTCATCTGGCGCTGCCGGAGATTGGCATCGAGGGACAGAGCCGCCTTAAGGGGGCACGTGTGCTGGTCGTCGGCGCGGGCGGACTTGGCTGTCCGGCGGCGCTCTACCTCGCGGCCGCCGGCGTCGGTACGCTCGGGCTGCTGGACTGCGACAGTGTCGATGAGAGCAACCTGCAGCGTCAGATCCTGTTCGGTTCGCAGGACGTCGGCGCGCCCAAGGTCGACCGTGCACGCGAGCGGCTGCGGCAGCTGAACCCGGAGATCCGGCTGGTGGCGCATGCGGTCGAGCTGTGCGCCGCCAATGTGGGCGAGATTTTTTCCAGCTACGAGTTGATCGTCGATGGCAGCGATCGCGTCGCCACGCGCTATCTGGTCAATGACGCTTGTGTCATATACCGCAAGAGCCTAGTGAGCGCGGCGATCTACCGATTTGAAGGGCAGGCGATGAGCTACGCGCCGGACCGTGGGCCGTGCTATCGCTGCTTGTTCCCGCAGCCGTCGGAGGGCGTAGTGCCGAACTGCGAGCAGGCCGGGGTGCTCGGGGTGCTGCCGGGAGTGCTCGGCGCGATCCAGGCCACTGAAACCATCAAGCTGCTGCTCGGCATCGGTGACCCGCTCCTGGGGCGCCTGCTTACCTACGATGCGCTCAGCCTCAGCTTCCACGAATTTCGCATCGCCCGGCGCGCCGACTGTGCCGTGTGCGGCGAGCACCCGAGCATCACGCGGCCGCAGGATCCGCTGGGCTTCTGCACCGTAGAGGAGCAGCGCCGCGTACGGCGCATCTCGGCGCCGGAGCTGGCCGAGCAGCTCGACCGCGCCGTGCTGACACTGATCGACGTACGCGAGCCGGCCGAATTCGCGTATGGTCACCTGCCGGGCGCCATCAACCTGCCGCTCGCTCAGATCGAGCAGCAGGGGCTGACCTTACCCCACGAGGCAACTACGATCTTCATGTGTCGCAGCGGAGTGCGCAGTCTCAAAGCCTGTGCGCTCGCACGCCGCGCGGGAGTGCGCGAGCCGCTGCAGCTCGAAGGAGGGCTGCTCGCCTGGAAAGCGATGGTGGAACCGTCGTTCCACGTCTAGTGGTCGCCGATCCAGGTGGCTACGATCTAGTCCGATCCACTGGTCACGAATCCGGCGGTCACGGATCCGGTGGTCACGGATCCGGCGGCGTCGGTCCTCGCGCCACGCGCACCATGGCATCCGGTCGTATCCATTTCTGGAACGCGTTCTGCACATCCTGCGCGCTGAGCTCGATGTAGCGGCGCGCGGCACGGGCCGGCTCATCGAGCGGCAGTCCGACATCCTCGCGCGATAAGAAGCCCTGAGCGATGGCGCCCTCGCTCGCTTCCCGCAGCGGGATCTGTCGTAGCAACAAAGCCTTTACCCGCAGCAGCTCCGCCGCGCCGGCCGGCGCGGTCTGCATCGATCGCAGCTCCTGCGTCGCGATCGCCGCGGCCTTGACGACGTTCGGTGGATCGCACGCGTAATCGATGAAGTAGACGCTGCGTGTGCGCCCCGCCTGGAGCTGCGATCCCACCGTGTACACGAGTCCGCGATCCTTGCGCAGCTCGACGCTCAGGCGGGTCGAGTAGAAGCCGCCGCCGAGCACTGCGCTGCCGAGCTCCAGGGCATAGTAGTCGGGATCGGAGCGCGACAGACCCAGATCCTGTGCCAGCAGCACGCTGTCCTGCACCCGGCTCGCGTCCGGTACATTGATGACGGCCGCGCGATTCGGTGGCTCCTGCGGCAGGTCCACATTCGGCTTCGGCCCCGACGCGCTCCAGCCGCCGAAATATTTGCCGATCGTCGCCTGGGCCTGCTCGGGGGTGATCTCGCCGATAACCACGACCGTCGTCAGATCGGGCCGAAACACTCGCTGCTCATAGGCGCGCACGTCCTGCAGAGTGAGCGAGCGCACGCTCTGCGGTGTCGCCTCGCGCTGACTCGGATCATCCGGTGGATACAGCGCGCCGAGCAATGCCCGCTGCGCAAGAAATCCGGGGCTCTGGTCGCGCGCGGCTACCTCCTGCGTCAGCTGCCCCTGAAGGATGGTCATCGCGCGCTCAGGCAGCGCCGGGTGCAGCTCGTTGTCGGCTAACAGCTGTACTCCTCGGTCGAAGTTCTGTGCGAGCACCTGGACGCTGAAGTCGGTGCCCGCCTGCTCCTCGGCCCCGATCGCATCCAGGGCCTGTTGAAAGGCCACGCGATCGAGCTGCTCGGTACCGAACGGCAGCAGCTGATCGAGCAGCGATGCCACTCCCTGTTGCTCGCCCGGGGCTTCTGTCTCCGGGCGGTTGCGGATGTGTCCGTACACACTAACGGTATCGCTGACATCCTCGGGCTGCGTGATCAGCGTGAGACCGTTGGGCAGCACGGTGACGGTCGGATGCGTCGTCAGTTCCGGAACGGTCAGGGTGCTCTCTGCCTGCCGAGCCCATTCGGGGAGTTTGGTGGGAGCACCCTGACCCAGGGAGATGTTCTCCTGTCCGCCGAAGCCGCCCGAGGCCGGGACCGGCCGGCCTGATCCCCGTGGCAGCATCACAGCGGTCACGGCCTGGTCGAGCTTCAAATACTCGCGCGCTACCCGATTCACATCCGCGACCGTGACACGCTCGATGCGCTCGAGATCCTCCTCGGGCGAGCTCAACCCGTACAGCGCGACCGCATCGGACCACACTGAAGCCAGCCCTTGGATCGAATTCTTCTCGAAGCTGTCCTCGCGCCGCTCCTGCAGCTTCGCCGCTGCCACCAGGTCGGCCGGCACTCCGTCGCGCGCGACTGTGGCGAGCACGTCACGCACCTGCTGCTCGAGTGCCTTGACGTCGGTACCGGCCGTGAAGTCGAGCGCGGCGTAGGCAAGTCCGGCCTGCGGCAGCGGATCGAGCGAGAAGCTCGCATCGAGTGCCTTGCCCTCCGGAACCAATCCATACAAGGTGAAGCGGCGGCTGCTGAGCACGTCGGACAGGACCTCGAGCGCGGGGAAGTCCGAGCTGTGAACACCAGGTACTCGCAGCGCGAGCAGCAGCGCGCCATTGGGTTGATCGGTATCGGCGGTCAACGGTGCCGCGTGCATCGGCATCGGGCGCAGCACCACCGAGGGGCGAGGCGGCAACGTTTTGCGCGCAATCGCGCCAAACAGCGCGCGCACCCGGGCGAGTGTCTGCTGCGGGTCCACGTCACCGACGACGATCAGAATGGCGTTATTGGGCGCGTACCAGGTGTGATAGAAACTCGCCAGTTGCTGCGCGGTGGTCTTGTCGAACGAGGGCCGCGTCCCAAGCGCATCGTGCGCGTAGGGGGTGCCGGCGAAGGCGACCGTTCGCAGCTTGGTGTACAGCACGTATCCCGGATCCGACAAGTCCTGCGCCACCTCCTGCTCGATTGCGCCGCGTTCGTTGGCCCACTCACTCGCCGAGTCGTCCGCGCCACTCATGCGCAGCGCCTCGATATGCAGCGCCACGCTCAGATCGTCGGCCGGTACCGTGAACAGATACTGAGTGATGCTCTCACGCGTGTCGGCATTGAAATCGCCGCCCATCACCGCGCCGATATCAGCCAGCTGATCCGCCGTCAGGCCCGGGCTGCCGCGGAACATCATGTGCTCCTGGGCGTGCGCCATGCCCGGAAAACCGGGCGGCGCCTCATCCGAACCAACCAGATAGTTGACCGCCGTCGACACCACGGGCGCGAGCCGGTTGCGCACGATGATCACGCGCAGGCCGTTGTCGAGCGTAGCGCGCACCACCTCGGTCTGCGAGCCCGAGGGGGTGGCCGCGGCGCTCAGCGTGGGCGCGCAGACTCCCAGGCTCGCGGACAGCGCGAGCAGCAACGCGGCGCTGTGCCTCGAGCGGACAGCCTTGGGAATCGACCAAATTCTCGAGTGGATGCTCACGGCTGACGCTCCAGTGGCAAAGACGCTTGAGGACGATCGAGCGGGGCGATCGAGGAGGGATTACTATGCCACACTCCGGTGACTACGTGCCGTGACCCGGCGGCGCCGAGCATCGGGTAACGGTCATGGACGTCAGGTCAGGGGATTCCGACACCGCGCCCGGCAGCGCGCCCGACAGCGCGCCGGGCACCGCGCCCCACTCCGCGCCCCACTTGCCGTCGCGCTCGACGCTCGGTCATGCTGCTCCATCGATAGCTCGATTCATCACTGCTAGGCTTCATCCCCATGTATGCGCTCGCGGTCCACGGTGGCGCGGCTGCTCGCGGGCAGGCTGGCGAGCGGCACGCACCGCGGCAGGACTACCACACCGGCCTTGCCGCAGCGCTCGAGCTTGGCCAGCGCATCCTCGAGCAGCACGGCTGCGCGCTCGACGCCGTGGAAGCCGCGGTCGCGCTGCTGGAGGACAACCCGCTATTCAATGCCGGTCGCGGTGCCGTGCTCACCTTTGCGGGCACGGTCGAGCTGGATGCGTCGATCATGGATGGCAGCACGCTGCGCGCCGGTGCGGTCGCGCAACTGCGTCGTGTGTCGAATCCGATACGGCTCGCGCGGCGGGTGCTCGAGCGGTCACCCCACGTGTTTCTGGTAGGTGACGGCGCAGAAGCCTATGCCGCCGAGACCGGCATGACGCTGGTCTCCAACGAATATTTCATCACCCCCGCTCGCATGCAGCAGCTGGCCGTGTTGCAGCAGCGCCGCGCGCAAGCGGGTCAGCCCGCGCGCGCGGAGGTACGTCAGCCCCAACGCGAGCAACAAGGCCGAGTTTCGCCCGAGTCGCAGCCGCCGCTGGGCACGGTCGGCGCCGTGGCGCGGGATCATCAGGGACGACTGGCCGCCGCCACCTCGACCGGCGGTACCGCCGGTCAACGCGTCGGCAGGGTCGGCGACTCGCCGGTGATCGGCGCCGGCACCTATGCCGACGACCAGTGCTGCGCCGTCTCCACCACCGGTCACGGTGAGGCCTTCCTGCGCACCGTGCTCGCCCACGACATTGCAGCGCGCGTGTGCTATCGCGGCGATGCGCTCGCGGTCGCGGTCGAGCGGGCCCTCGAGGAGCGGCTGGCGGTGATCGGCGGTCGCGGCGGCGTGATCGCCGTCGATCGGCACGGTGAGATCGTCACCCGCCACAACGCCGGCCAGATGTACTACGGCTACCTGGCCAGCAACCGTGAGATGCACGTCAACGCTTAGTCACCAACGTGGCCACCGTCAAACATATCTGTCTTGTTAAGGGATACGAGCAGATTGGATAGATTGATGGTGACGACGTGGGTGACTAACGCTGAGGCTGCGCCCAAGGCAGGGCGTCGAGGTCTACGTTCCCTCCCGTAAGGATCACCGCGACGTGCGCCTGCCGCAGCTGCAGACGCCGCTCGAGCAACGCCGCGTAGGGCACCGCGCTCGAGACTTCGACGAGCACGTGCAGGTTGATCCACAGCGAGCGCATCGCCGGCACCAGCGTCTCCTCCTGCACCGTAACGACATCGTCGACGTAGCGACGTATGAGCGCGAATGTCCGCGCGCTGAGCGAGGCCCGCAGACCGTCCGCCATGGTCTGCGGGTGCGAGACACCCGATAGCACGCCCGAATGAAACGAGCGATTGGCGTCATCGGCTCCGGCAGGCTCCACGCCGATCACATGCATCTGCGGTCGCAGCGCCTTGGCAGCCACCGCGACGCCGCTGGCGAGTCCGCCGCCGCCCACGGGCAACAGCACGCAGTCGACCTCCGGCAGCTGCTCGAGCAGCTCGAGCATGATCGTGCCTTGGCCCGCGATCACGCGCGCATCGTCGTAGGGATGGATGAACACGGCCCCGGTCGTCGCGACGACCTCTGCGGCCATCGCTTCGCGCGCCGCGAGGGTCGACTCGCACAGCAGCACCTCGCCGCCATAGCGTCGCACGGCGGCCTGCTTGGCAGCCGAGCTGTTGCGCGGCATGACTACGCGCGCACTCACCCCGCGCTGGCGCGCCGCCCACGCGACCGCGGTACCGTGATTGCCGGAGGAGTGCGTGACCACGCCGGCGCGTAGCGCCTCGGGCGCGAGCGTCCAGATCGCATTTGCGGCACCGCGCGCCTTGAACGCACCGATCTCCTGCAGGTTCTCACACTTGAAGTAGAGCCGTGCGCCACGTGCGGCCGCACCGCTTTCGACGTTGATCTGGGTGCTCTCGAGCACCGGCGTGCGTCGGATCGCCGCGCGAATGCGCTGGTAAGCCGCTCGCACGTCCGCGGCACTGACCTCTGCGGCCGCGGTGGCGGCGGCAGCGACGGCGGTGTCAGACGACTGCATCGGTAATCCTCACGGTGGCAGAATCAAGGTGGCAGAATGGTTGGCTCGAAGCCGGCGGCGCGAATCGCCGCGATGATCGCCTGGGCATGCGGCGCATCCCGTGCCTCAAAGCTCAGCTCCAGCGTGGCTGACTTGACCGGCAGATTCAACGACAGGCGGCGATGGAACACGTCCAGAATGTTGCCGCCCTGTTCACCCACGATCTGGCTGATCCGAGCGAGCACGCCGGGCTGATCGAGGATCGGAATCCGCAGCGTGACGATGCGTTGCTGGCGCACCAACTCGCGCATGATCACCGATGCCAGCAGGCGCGGGTCGATATTGCCACCCGAGAGCACCAGCCCGATCTGGCGGCCGCGAAAGCGCTCGGGCTCGCAGAGCAGTGCTGCCAGCGCGGCCGCCCCGGCACCTTCGGCCACCGTCTTCTCGACGTTCAGCAGCAACGCGATCGCGCACTCCAGATCGTTCTCGCCGACCAACACGATATCTCGCACGAGCTCACGCACGATCTCGCGCGTGAGCTTGCCCGCCGCCTTTACCGCAATGCCTTCGGCAATGGTATCGCCCCGGAACACGCCCTCGCGCCCTTGCAGTGCCGCGACCATCGAAGGATGGGTGCGTGTCTGCACGCCGTAAATCTCGATCGCCGGCGACAGCGCCTTGGCGGCGATAGCAATGCCGGAGATCAGGCCTCCGCCGCCGATCGGAACCAGCAGCAGGTCCAGATTCGGCGCGGTCGCGAGCATTTCGAGCGCCACGGTGCCCGCCCCCGCGATGACGGCGGGATCGTCGTAGGGATGGATGAAGATCAGGCCCTGGGCGGCCGTGAGTTGCTGCGCGTGTGCGAATGCCTCTTCCAGCGAGTCACCGGCGAGTATCACGTTGGCGCCGTGCGCGCGCGTGTGCTCCACCTTCACGAACGGCGTGTGACGCGGCATGACGATGGTGGCGGGAATGCCGAGACGGTGCGCGTGATAGGCGACCGCCTGACCGTGATTGCCGGCCGACATCGCGCACACCCCGCGCGCGCGCTCGGCGGGCGGAATCTGCAGCAGGCGGTTCAAGGCGCCGCGCTCCTTGAACGAGCCGGTGAACTGCAGGTTCTCGAACTTGATGTACAGCTGTGTGGCGGTCAGCCGCGAGAGCGTGCGCGAGTGCAGGCAGGGCGTCGCGTCGAGCTGATCTCCGATCCGCTGCTGCGCGGCGCGCACGTCCTGTAACGAAATCCCGTAGGCGGCTGCGGCCATCGCCCCTCCCGCCGCGGCGAATTGCCGCGGGCGCTACTCTAGCGCTACGGGAGCCGCCCGGGGCGGCCACTGCGGGCGAATCCGCCGAATCCGCCCGGGCCGTCGACGCTCCCTGCCGGCGCCCGAGTGCGGCGCCGCCCCCGAGCTCGCCTTTTGCGGCTGCGCTCGGGGCTTTACTTGAGGGTCGCCGCGAGAACCGTACCGGTGCGGTGCGGGCTTCAGGCCGCCGGCTGCGGCCCGTGCGCGGCCTGTCCGCGCGCTGCCTGCGCGGCCGGGGCTCGCGCCGGCTGCACGGGTTCGGCCTGCGTCTGCGCCAGCTTTTGCGCCGCCCGCTCGAAATCGGCCAGCTTGCTCAAAAAATTCTCGGTGAAGTCGGGGCGGCGATTGCGGAAGTCCACGTAGTACGCATGCTCCCAAACATCGAGCGTCAACAGCACCCGGCCCTCACCGCTGGCCAGCGGCGATGAGGCATTCGCGCTCTTGCTGATCTTGAGCTTGCCCTCGGGAGCGAGCACCAGCCACACCCAGCCGGAGCCGAACTGCTCTGCCGACGCAGCCTTGAACTCCTCTTGGAACTTCTGCACGCTGCCAAAGTCGGCGATCACTCTCTTCTCTAGCGCGCCCGGCATGCGCCCACCTTGCGCCGACAGCGATTCCCAGAACACGCAATGGTTCCAGTGTTGTCCTGCGTTGTTGAACACCGACTGCAGTGCTGAATCCTTATGCGATAGCAAGATGAGCTGCTCGAGGGTCTTGCTCTTGAGAGCGGCGTTCCTGTCCACCAGATTGTTCAGCGCTGTCACGTAGGCCTGGTGATGCTTGCCGTGATGCAGCTCCAGAGTCTCCTGGGACATGCCACGGGCAGCCAAGGCATTGGTCGAAAACGGCAGTGGGGGCAATGTGAAGCTCATGATCAGCTCCTCCGCGGGGTTCGGCGTTGGTAGTAATGGCAGGTCGATGACCGCAGTCAGCGACCGTCGCGTGTCAGCGCGCCTGGCAATGTTAGCAACTCCGAGACCGCGGTGGCGTCGTCGCCGTCCGACGCTGCGAGCTCACGCGTACCCACTTGCGGGCGGTAGTTCGAGGTTGGGTCGCGGCCTTATATACTTGTGCATATGTCGCTGGCCGATACCGATGCGAGCGCGCTGTGGTTGTCGCTGCGTCTCGCCGCAATCACCACCGCGCTGCTGGTGCCCCTCGGTACGCCGCTCGCCTGGTGGCTTGCCGGCGGGCGGGCACGCTGGCGCGTGCTGATCGACGCGCTGGTATCCGTACCCCTGGTGCTGCCACCGACGGTGCTCGGCTTCTATCTGCTGGTGCTGCTCGGGCCGCATGGCTGGATCGGCGCGGCGGTACATGCGCTCGGCCTGAAGGCACTGGTGTTCAGCTTCAGCGGCCTGGTTATCGGCTCGATGGTGTACTCGTTGCCGTTCGTGGTGCAGCCGCTGCGCGATGCTTTCGAGTCGGTCGGCGTGCGCATGCTCGAGGCGGCGGCCACATTGCGCGCTTCGCCGTGGGATCGCTTCTTCAGCGTGAGTGTGCCGCTCGCGGCCCGCGGCTTCGTGACCGCCGCCGTGCTGACGTTCGCTCATACGCTCGGGGAATTCGGCGTGGTACTCATGATCGGCGGCAGTATCCCCGGACGGACGCGCACCGCATCGATCGCCATCTTTGATCACGCGGAAGCACTCGACTATGGCGCGGCCAATCGGCTGTCGGCGACGTTGATCGTGATCGCGCTGGTGCTGTTGGTCGGTCTCTATGCCGTCACGCGCTCGGCACGCGGGCCGACGGCGATGGTGCGCACATGGCCCTGGCGCTGAGCCTCGCACTCGCACGGCCCGGCTTTACGCTCCAGGTGCAGTGCGAGTTCGCCGCGCGCGGCGTCACCGCATTGTTTGGACGCTCGGGCAGCGGCAAAACCACGCTGCTGCGCTGTATCGCCGGGCTCGAGCGCTTCGCGCGGGCGCGCGTGTGCTTTGACGACGAGGTCTGGCAGGACGAGTCGCGATTCGTGCCGACGCACCGACGCGCGCTCGGCTACGTGTTCCAGGAAGCGAGTCTGTTCCCACACCACGACGTGCGCGGCAATCTCGAATTCGGGTTCCGGCGGCTCCCACGTTCGCAGCGCAAGATTCAGCTCGATGAGGCCGTGAGCCTGCTGGGACTCGAGACACTGATGCAGCATCGCAGCGAGCAGCTGTCCGGCGGCGAGCGCCAGCGGGTCGCGATCGCACGCGCGCTGCTCGCCAGCCCGCGCCTGCTGTTGCTCGACGAGCCGCTGTCGAGCCTCGATGAGACCAGCAAGGCGGAGATCCTGCCGCATCTCGAGCGGTTGCACGACTCGCTGTCGATTCCGATGATCTACGTCAGTCACGCGCTCGGGGAAGTCATGCGGGTGGCCGACCAGTTGATATTGCTCGACGACGGCCGGGTCCGCGCCGCCGGGCGGCTGCAGGAGCTGCTGACGCGCGAGGATCTGCCTCTGGCCCACCTCGAGAACGCCGGGGCGGTACTCGAAGGCACCATCGAGGCGCACGATCCGGCCTATCACCTGAGCTTCGTCAGCATACCCGGAGGACGGGTCGCGCTCGCGCTCAAGGCACTGCCGATCGGACACCGCGTACGGGTGCGCGTCGACGCGCGCGACGTCAGTGTGGCGCTGAAGCCCCCCGAGCTCACGAGCATCAGCAACGTCCTGCCGGCGACGGTCCTCGACCTGCAACCCGACCGCGATCCCGCCCAGGTAACCGTACGCCTGGCGCTCGGCAACGAGCGGCTGCTCGCGCGCGTGACCCGGCGCTCAGCCGATCAGCTCGGTCTGGCGCGAGGCATGCCGCTCTACGCGCAGATCAAGAGCGTGGCTTTGATTGATTAGCGGCGCCAGCCCGCGATGCGGCCCGCCATGACTCCGTGATGGGGCCGCGGCACACGAGCGTCGCGGTGAAGTTCGCTTTCCGGAGGCCTTGCCGCTAGATTCTGAGCGTAGGACGAGGCCGACAACGATGCACTCCGATGCGCCCGCGAGCGAGAGCTGCGGCAACTGCGGCACCCCCCTCGCCGGCGTGTACTGTCACCGGTGCGGACAGGCCGCGCACCTGCACCGCTCGCTGCTACACCTGGCTCATGAGGCGGTCCATGATCTGCTGCACTTCGAGACCAGAGGATGGCGCACGCTGCCGCTGCTGATCGGGCGCCCCGGCCTGCTCACGCGACGCTATATCGAGGGTCAGCGCAAGCGCTACCTCGCTCCACTGCCGCTGTTCCTGTTCGCGGTGGTGCTATTGTTCTTCGTGTCGGCGCTCACCGGTGGTGGCAGCCAGCAGATCAGTGCGTCCGACGCCGCCTCGCTCCGGTCGCAGCTGGCCGCTCAGGTCGCGCGCGATCGCGCCGACATCGAGCACGCCACAACGGAGCGCGGCGACCGCGGGGCCGAGCACCTTGCCGAGACTCGGGCTGATCTGGCCGCCGCTCAAGCTGCGCAGCAGATCGTCGAGCGCTCGCTGGCACCGGCTCAGGGTCAGTCGGCGGCCAACCAATCAACCATAACGTCGATGTCGACCGCGCTCGCCCTGCTGGCAGCGATGCCGTTTCACACCGGCTTGCCGTGGCTCGATGCCACGCTGCACCGGCAACTGAGCAATCCCGATCTGTTGCTCTACAAGCTGCGCACTGCCGGGTCCAAATTCGCGTTCCTGCTGATTCCGATTTCCCTGCCATTTCTGTGGCTGATGTTTATCGGCCGACCTGCCGTCACCATGTACGATCACGCCGTGTTCTCGCTGTATTCGCTGTCGTTCATGGCGCTGCTGTTTGTGGGTCTGATGCTGCTGGCGGCGGTCGGACTCGGTAGCGTCGTGCCGCTGCTGGTGCTCGCGATCCCGCCGCTGCACATGTTCGCGCAGCTGCGCGAAACCTATCGGCTCGACGTCGTGGCGGCGCTGTGGCGCACACTGGCACTGCTGTGCGTCGCCGGTACCGTCTTCATGATCTTCCTGATCTTCATCGCCGCAGTGGCGCTGCATTAAACGGCGGCGATTTTCCGGCCACCGTCGGCACCCGTACTGCTCGCGACTGTTGTGCAGGTTAGGCCGCGCCGAGGTATATCGGCGACTATCCACCGACTGCGGTCACTCATACAATGACGACTCGCCCCGCGAGCTGCCCAGGAGTTGCCGAATGACCAGCACCGTTGCCGCAGTTATGCTCGAAGCGCGCGTAGG
>JASHTF010000383.1 GCA_030040715.1 Gammaproteobacteria bacterium
GTCCCAGCCTCGATCGCGCCTGCTATGGCCATCCGCCGCTTCCGCCCGGACAGCCCGCATCGAAGGGCCCGGCGAAGGACTGCATCGTCGACAAGATCGATCAGTTCGAGGCCGAGCTCGAGGAGCCTGCCACCGACCGGGCCGAGCGGCGCGTGGCGCTGCAGTTTGTGCTGCACCTGGTCGCGGATCTGCACCAACCCCTGCACGCCAGCACCGATCACGACGCGGGCGGCAATCGCAAGCACGTGCTCGATGAGCAGGGGGCTCATGCGAGCCTGCACAGCTATTGGGATGTCGAGCTGGTGCAGCGGCTCGGAGCCGATCCGCAGCAGGTCGCCGCGGCGCTGATCGCGCGCATCAGCCCGGCTGAGCTTGCGGCTTGGAGACGCGGGCAGACCGTCGACTGGGCGCTCGAGTCCCATCAGATCGCCCGACGCATCGCCTATGGCAGGCTTCCTCCGCCGCAAGGCCCGGATCGGGGGCGCGGCGGCGGCGAGTACCTGCTCTCCCGCGACTATCTCGATGCGGCGACGCCCGCCGTTGCAACGCAGCTCAGCCGCGCGGGCGTGCGTCTGGCGCTGCTGCTGAATCGAGCACTGCGGTAGCTGCGCTCAGGAGGGCGAGCCGCGCTTCAGCAGCGGCGCCACCAGGTCGAGCGGCAGCGGGAACACGATCAGCGAGCTCTTCTCGTTGGAGATATCGGCCAGCGTCTGAAGGTAGCGCAGCTGCAGCGAGGCGGGCTCACTGGTCAGCAGCCGCGCCGCCTCGGTCAGCGTCTGCGCGGCCTGCTTCTCGCCATCGGCGTGGATCACCTTGGCGCGCCGTGAGCGCTCCGCCTCCGCCTGCTGCGCCATCGCGCGAATCATGGTCTCATCCAGATCAATGTCCTTGATCTCGACGTTGGTGACCTTCACGCCCCACGCCGCGGTGTTCTGGTCGAGCACCTGCTGAAGCGCGGCGTTCAATTTCTCGCGTTGCGCCAGCAGCTCATCCATCTCGTGCTGTCCCGTCACCGAGCGCAGCGTGGTCTGCGCGAGCTGGCTCGTGGCCTCATAGGGATTGACCACCTGCAGCACCGCCTTCTCCGGATCGACGATGCGGAAATACACCACGGCGCTCACCTTCACCGACACGTTGTCGCGCGAGATCACGTCCTGCTTGGGCACCTGCAGCACCACGGTGCGCAGCTCGAGCTTTCTCATCTGCTGGATGACCGGCAGCACCAGCCGCACCCCTGGACCCTTGACACCCGTGTAGCGACCGAGCGTGAACATGACGCCACGCTCGTATTCCTTGAGCACGCGCAGCGAGCTCGCCAGGATCAGCAGCACCAGTACGATGACGACGGGCAGTGAGACGTTCATGAGCGCTTCCGTTGGTTGTGGGATGGCTGTTGGGGCTAGCGGGAATACGGCGGCGATTGCGGACGCGGCTCGATCCAGAGCATGAGACCGTGCACCTTCACGATCGAGGCCCATTCTCCGGTGCGCACCGGCGCCGATGCGTGGGCGTTCCACAGCTCGCCGCCGTAACGCACCAGACAGGGGTCGCGACTGCCATCGACGATCTCGACGGTCGCACCGATCATCGCCTCGGCCCCGGTCGTGACCGGCTTGCGTCGCGCGCGCGTCGCCAGCGCGACGATGATGCCGATCACGAGGGCGCCGACGATCGCAAATCCGGCGATGAGCGGCAGGGCCACGTGTCCGCCCGCCCCCGGGTTCGCGAACAGCAGGATCGATCCGATGACGAATGCCGCGAGCCCGCCGACCCCGAGCGAGCCGTAGGCCGGCATGAAAAACTCCATGATGATCAGGCCGACGCCGAGCAGCATCAACGCCAGTCCGGCGAAGTTCACCGCCAGCAGCTGCAGCGCATAGAGCGCGAGCAGCAGACACAGTGCCCCGACCACCCCCGGCAGTGCCGCGCCCGGATGATAGCCCTCGAGCAGCAGTCCCCAGATGCCGGCGAGCAGCAGCCCATAGGCAATCGTTGGATGGCTCAGCACCAGCAGCAGCCGCGTGCGCCAATCCGGCATCACGCGCTGCACGCCGATGTCCCTGGTGTGCAGGACCACCTCGCGGCCCTCGATTTGCACCCGTCGCCCATCCAACTGCCGCAGCAAATCCGAGACGTCGGGCGCGATCAGCTCCACCACGTGCTGCCGCAGCGCATCCTCGGCCGACAGGCTCGCGGCTCCGCGCACCGCACTCTCCGCCCAGTCGGCGTTGCGGCCACGCAGCTGCGCGAGCGAGCGAATGTAGGCCACCGCATCATTGACCGCCTTGCGCTCACTCGCCGTCGTCAGCTCGGGTGTGGCGGCCGGGGATGAGGTGGCGGAGCCTGCGGGGGCCGTCGCCGGCGAGGAGGAGCTTGGTGCCGCGCGCGGGGCGTTGCCGCCGCCGTCGCCATGAGCGCCAGCCGCCGGGGCGGCCGCGTGGCCCGAGGGGGCGGCCGCGTGGCCCGATGGGGCGGCCGCGTGCCCTGATGCGACGGGGTTGGCGGGATTGACGGGGTTCGCGGAAGGCGTGGGAGTGGTCGGAGTGGTCGGCGGAGTGGGGGTGCGCGGCTCCTCGCCCCCGAGCGAGATCGGCGTCGCCGCGCCGAGATTGGTCGCTGGCGCCATCGCGGCCACGTGACAGGCGTACAGGATGTAGGTGCCGGCGCTGGCGGCGCGCGCGCCGCTCGGAGCCACATAGGCCACCACCGGCACGGGCGAAGCGAGGATGGTCTTGACGATGTCGCGCATGGAGGTCTCGAGGCCTCCGGGCGTATCGATCTGCAGCACGATCACCTCACTGTGACTCGCGGCCTGCAGGGCGTTATCGACGTAATCGCTCATGGCGGGGCCGATGGCGCCGTCGAGCTCGATGACCGTGGCGAGGGGGTGCGCCGGATTGTCGGCACTCTGGGCCGGGGCAGAAGCACTCAGGGCACCGGCTGCGCCAGCGAGCAAGCAGACCACGGCGCAGAGGCTGCCCGCCCCAGCGGCGGTAAGCAGCGCGCCCACCCGCCTGCGTGCGATGATCGTTGGCATGCCCGTCGCGCCCTGTCCGTCCTGGCCCTCGTGGCCGATCTGCCAGCGCGAACAGTCTAGCGCGGGCCACCGGTGCGTGCAGCGAGGGCTCTGGATCAAGGTGTTGCGCACGGCGGAGGGCATGAGTAGAGTGCCGAGACTTTTGCGTCGCCCCCGGGCGGCGCACCCTGGGAGCCATTAGAATCTAGTTCCTTCATGAGCAGCGTCGACCCACGCGCGTGGGTAGTCCATAAGTTTGGTGGCTCGAGCGTGGCCGACGCGCAATGCTTCGAGCGCGTCGCGCGCATCATCGAATCCCAGGGAACAGCGCTGCCGACGGCCCGGCCGCCGCTGGCGATAGTGCTGTCCGCATGCAAGGGTGTGACCGATGCGCTGCTCGAGCTGGTCAATCAGGCCGCCTCGCAGGACCCGGCGTGGCGCGAGCGGTTGAGCGCGCTGCGCGAGCGCCACGCGACCATCGCACGGGCGCTGCTCGATGAGCCGATCGCAGCCGAATATCTCGGCGAGCTCGACCGCGACCTGGCAGATCTCGGCGGAGTGCTGCAGGCGACGGCGGTGATGCGCTCGGCGGCGCAGGCGGTGCGCGATCTGGTCGCCGGCTGCGGGGAGATCTGGTCGACACGGCTGTTCCACCGCTATTTGCAGCGGCGTGCCGCGCGCTTGAGCCCGCAGTGGCTCGATGCCCGACGCTGCCTGATCGTCGAGTGGGGACCGCTCGGGCCGGCGGTTCATTGGCAGCAGTCCAGGACCAAGCTCAAGGCGCTGTTGCCGGCACCCACCGCGGGAGCGGTGGTGATCCCGGGTTTCATCGCCACGGATCCGAATGGAGTCCAGACCACGCTCGGACGCAATGGCAGCGACTTCTCGGCTTCTATCTTCGGCGCGCTGCTCGACGCGGCGGAGATTCACATCTGGACCGACGTCGATGGGGTGCTGTCGGCCGATCCGAGACGCGTGCCCGATGCCAAGGTGATCGACTCGCTGTCCTATAACGAGGCGATGGAGCTGGCCTACTTCGGCGCCAAGGTGCTGCATCCCCAGACCATGGCCCCGGCCGTCGGCCGCGGCATTCCGATCTGGATCCGCAATACCTTCGCACCGGAAAAGCAGGGGACGCTGATCTCGGCCACGTCGAACTCGGCGCTGCCGGTGAAGGGCATCACCAGCATCGACCGGGTGGCACTGATCAATCTGGAAGGCCCGGGCATGATCGGCGTGCCTGGCACCGCCTACCGTCTGTTCGGAGCGCTGCGCGAGGAGGGGATCTCGGTCATTCTGATCTCGCAAGGCAGTTCGGAGCACTCGATCTGCTGTGCGATCCCGCAGGAGCAGGCCGAGCGCGCGCAGAGCGTGCTGCGCGCCACCTTCGCGCGTGAGCTGGCCGAGGGGCAGATCCAGGACGTGGACGTCACGCCGGACCTGTCGATACTCGCCGTGGTTGGCGACGGCATGGCCGGTACCCCGGGCATCTCCGGCAAGGTATTCGGCGCGCTCGGCGACGTGCAGATCAATGTGCGGGCGATCGCTCAGGGTGCCTCCGAGCGCAACATCTCCGTGGTAGTGGACGGCAAGCAGGCCACGCGCGCGCTGCGTGCGACGCACGCGAGCTTTTATCTTTCGCCTCACACCCTCTCGATCGGCGTCATCGGACCCGGCACGGTCGGCCGCGTGCTACTCGATCAGCTCGCCAGTCAGCGCGAGCGCCTGGCGCGCGAGTTCAAGATCGATCTGCGAGTGCGCGGCATTCTGCGCAGCGCGCAGATGCTGCTCGCCGAGCGCGAGGTGAACCTGACGCGCTGGCGCGAGCAGCTCGAGACGCAGGCGATCGCCGCGGACGTGGCGCGCTTCATCGAGCACGTGCACGTAGATTATCTGCCGCACGCCGTGGTGATCGACTGCAGCGCCGACGAGCAGCTCGCCCGCTGCTATCGCGACTGGCTCGCCGCTGGCATCCACGTCGTGACTCCGAACAAGAAGGCCAACAGCGGTGATCTCGCCTATTATGGGAGTCTCAGGGCCGCACGCCGGGCGAGCGGCGCGCACTATCTGTACGAGACCACCGTCGGTGCGGGTCTGCCGGTGATCCAGACGCTGCGCGATCTGCGCGAGACCGGCGATGAGATCGCCAGCATCGAGGGTATCTTCTCCGGCACGCTCGCCTACCTGTTCAATGCTTACGATGGCAGCACGCCGTTCTCCGCGATCGTCCGGGAGGCCAAGCAGCGCGGCTACACCGAGCCCGATCCGCGCGATGATCTGTCGGGCATGGACGTGGCACGTAAGCTCATCATCCTCGGGCGTGAGATGGGACTGCCGCTCGAGCTGAACGATGTCGAAGTCGCCAGTCTGGTGCCGGCTGATCTGGTGAGCGGCGACAGCGAGCAGTTCCTCGCCGGGCTGGCGCGCTATGACGCACCGATGAAGCAGCGCTACGAGGCCGCGCGCGCGCGCCGGCGGGTGCTGCGCTACGTCGGCAGCGTGTCGGCTGACGGCCGCGCCCGCGTGGGCCTGGCCGAATTCGAGCTCGGTCATGCGTTCGCCAACATCGCGCTGACCGACAACGTGGTGCGCTACTCGACCGCGCGCTACTGCGACAATCCGCTGATCGTGCAAGGACCGGGTGCGGGGCCCGCGGTCACCGCCGGCGGCGTGTTCGCCGACCTGCTGCGTCTCGCCACCTACCTCGGAGCGCACCTGTGAGCGGCGGCGGGACGCAGTGTGCGACCGATTGCGCGACTGCCTTCGCGCCCGCCTCGGTCGGCAACGTGGCGATCGGCTTCGATATCCTCGGCTTCTCGTTCGATGCCATCGGCGATCGCGCGATCGTGCGACGCACCCGCGCCGCTGGCGTGCGCATCACGGCCATTCGAGGAGTCGCCGAGGAGCTGCCGCTTGAAGCACCGCGCAATACCGCCGGCCGCGCAGTGCTGGCGATGCAGGAAGCGCTGCGGCTTGCGGGTGGGTTCGAGCTCGAGCTCGACAAGGGCATCCCGCTCGCCTCGGGGCTCGGGGGCTCGGCGGCTTCTGCGGTCGCGGCCGTCGTGGCAGCCAATGCCCTGCTGGAGCAGCCGCGCCCGCAGCTCGAGCTGCTGAAGTACGCGATGCAAGGCGAGGCCGTCGCGAGCGGCTCACTGCACGTGGATAACATCGCGCCGTCGCTGTTTGGCGGACTGGTGCTGACCGTGGGCATCGATCAGCCGCGGGTCAAGCAGATCCCGGTGCCGCCGGGGATCTGCGCGGTCATCGTGCATCCGCACATGGCGGTGTCGACCCATATGGCGCGCGCGATTCTCGACCGTAACGTCGCCATGGCAGATTTCGTGTGGCAGACGGCGAACCTGGCTGGCTTTATCTGCGGCTGCTACACCAACGACCTCGATCTGCTGCGCGAGTCGTTCGAGGACGTCGTGATCGAGCGTCAGCGTGCGGCGCTGATTCCCGGATTTGCCGACGTGCGGCGCGCGAGCCTCGCGGCCGGCGCGCTCGGCTGCTCGATCTCGGGGGCCGGCCCCACGGTATTCGCCTGGTGTCTCGAGCGGCATGCCCCTGGCGTCAGCCGGGCGATGGTCGAGGCGTTCTCGCACCACGGTCTGCGCAGCGATGAATGGATCACGAGCCTGCGCACCGCAGGCGCGCGCCTGGTCGAGTGATGCGGTTCGCTAGCACCCGCAGCCCGCAACTGCGGCTCGAGATGAGCGCGGCGCTGGTGCGAGGTTTGGCAGAGGACGGCGGGCTGTACGTCCCCAGCGAGTGGCCGCAGCTCGCGCCCCGCTCCGACCCGAACGATCTGCCCGCACTGGCTGCAGAGCTGCTGCAACCGTTCGCCTCGGGCGATCCGCTCGAAGCCGAGCTGCCGGCGCTCACGCGCGAGGCGTTCGATTTCCCGGCACCGCTGGTGGGGCTCGATGAAGCACGGCGGCTCGAGGTGCTGGAGCTGTTTCACGGCCCGACGGCGGCGTTCAAGGATTTCGGCGCGCGCTTCCTAGCGGCGGCGCTCGCTCGCCATGCGCGCGCGAGCGGCCGCACGCTCGAGGTGCTGGTGGCGACTTCGGGTGACACCGGCGGGGCGGTCGCAGCCGCGTTTCATCGCCGCCCCGGCACCGAGGTCATCGTGCTGTTCCCCGCGGGTCTGGTGTCGCCGACGCAGCAGCAGCAGCTCACCTGTTGGGGTGACAACGTGCACAGTTTCGCGGTGCGCGGCCGCTTCGATGACTGCCAGCGCCTGGTCAAGCAAGCGTTCGCCGATCGGGAGCTACGCGCGCGCCGCGAGCTCAGTTCGGCCAACAGCATCAACCTCGGGCGACTGCTGCCACAGACGGTGTACTACTGGGCGGCGAGCCTGAGGATCTGGCAGGCACATGGACAGCGGGCCGCGTTCGTCATCCCGAGCGGCAATCTCGGCAACGCGACCGCCTGCGTGTGGGCGCGCGCGCTCGGCGCGCCGATCGGTGCCATCGTGCTCGCGCACAACCGCAATCGCACCGTGCCGGATTATCTGGCGACGGGCGAACTGCAGGTGCGGCCGAGCGTGGCGACGCTGTCATCGGCGATGGACGTCGGCGATCCGAGCAACCTCGAGCGGCTGCGCGCGCTGCATCCGGATATCGATGGGCTGCGCGCGGCCGTGAGTGCCGTGTCGATCGACGATGATGCCACGCGGGCGCGTATCCGCCGCGATTTCGAGCGTTACGGCCGCGTCTGGTGTCCGCACTCGGCGGTCGCCGCCGAGGCCTACGCGCGGCTGCCGCCCGCGCAGACCGCAGCCAACCGCTGGGTGCTGGTCGCGACGGCGCATCCGGCCAAGTTCCGCGAGACCATCGAGCCGATCATCGGCCGCACCGTGCCGCTGCCGCCGAGCCTCACGCGCCTGTTCGAGCGGCCGGCGAGCTTTCAGCCACTCGAGCCCACGCTGCAGGCGCTCAAACAGGTGCTGTGAGGGACGGTGACGACAGTGACGGCCGGGACGACACTTCACCAGCGCGGTTATAGCGGTTATAGATGAAACCATTCCCGCAAACATTAGCGTCGTTGCAGCTCGCGCCGCAGTTGGATATGGAGCTGATCGCCGCGCTGCTCGCGGGCGCGGCGCTGATCATCGCGCTGGTGCTGTTGTGGCGCTGGGAGCGACGGCGGCGGCTGCGTGCCGCGCGCGCGCTCGCGATCACCCGTTGCGGCTTCGAGCACCTGCGTGATGTGCTGGTGCCGGATGGTCAAGGCGCCAATGTGCACGTTGATTTCCTGCTGCTGACCGCCCGCGGCGTGATCGTCATCGATCTGCGCGACGTCGCCGGCAACATCTTTGGGGGTGATCAAATGACCGAGTGGACGGTCATGCATCACAGCCAGCGCTATACCTTCACGAATCCTCAGACCGGGCTATATGACCGGATCGCGGCGGTGCGAGCGCTGGCGCAGGATGCCCCGGTCGAGGGGTTGATCGTGTTTACCTCGCGCGGACGTTTCCCCAAGGGACTGCCGCGCCACACGCTGATGCTCGAATCGCTCGCGACCGAGTTCCCGATGGTCAGCGATGAGGTCAGGGATGACCTGCTCGAGCGCTGGATGCCGAGCTGGGAGCTGCTGAAGCGCTCGGTCGCCCCGAGCGAGCTGGTCGCGCCGAAAGCAGCGATCTGATGAAGCACCGCAAAAGCCGCGGGCCCGACCCGGCTCGCGTCCCGGATCCCAAGGAGGCGAGCCGCATCGACGAGCGCTACGGTCTCGAGCCGGTCTTCGAGCCCGGCGCCGCCGCGGCGCGCACGGGCGCTTCGGACGCGGCGCAGTTTCAGTCGCTGCAATGTCCTTACTGTGGCGAGGTGTTCGAACTGCTGCTCGATCTCAGTGCCGGATCGGCGCGCTACGTCGAGGACTGCCAGATCTGCTGCCAGCCGATCGATCTCGATATCGAGGTCGATCATGACGGGGCTCTGATCGGATTGACGGCGCAACGCTGTGCCTGAGGGTGGCCTCGACGGCTGCCGAATGTAGGCTCGAGTCTAGTCGACTGCAGCCGATCTCGAAATCGATCGCTCGCTATCCAGGCGGAAAAACGCGCGCGCGTGCGCGCTGGTGTGGGCCGCGCAATGCTCGGTGCTCTCGCCGCGCGCGCGTGCCACTTGCACGCCAATATGAGGCAGATACATGGGCTCGTTGCGATGCGTGTGCGGCTTGGGATCGAGGTCGCGCGGCAGCAGGTAGGGTGCGTCGGTTTCGAGCATCAGGCGCTGCTCGGGAATGCGCGCGACCAACTCCCTGAGGTGGGTGCCGCGACGCTCGTCGCACAACCAGCCGGTGATGCCGATCGAGAGCCCGAGCGCAAGATACTCCTCCAGCTCGGCGGCACCGCCCGTGAAGCAGTGCGCCACGGCGCCGGACAGCAGGCGGTGAAAATCGCGCAGTAGCGCGACAAAGTCTCCGTGGGCATCGCGCTGGTGCAGGAATACCGGTCGTCCGGTCTCGGCCGCGAGCCGCAGCTGGCTCTCGAAGGCGCGGCGCTGTGCTGCGCGCGGCGAGAAATTCCGATAGTAGTCCAGACCACATTCGCCGACGGCGACCACGCTGCGCTGCTCGAGCAACTCGCGCAGCGCATCGAGGGTCGATGACTCGATCGTGCCGGCGTGGTGCGGGTGAACACCCGCGGTCGCGAACAGTTCGCCGGGATGCGCGCGCGCCAGCTCTGCAGCCGCGCCGCTGCTCGCCAGGTCCGCGCCCGTCACGATGATCGGGCTGACACCGGCAGCGCGCGCGCGCTCGATCACCTGCTGTCGATCGGCATCGAAACTGCGATGGGTAAGATTGGCGCCGATGTCCAGCCATTGCATGGCGCTACTCTACTGCCAAAGGCGCGCGCCATGCCTGCTATGATCCGCAGCGGATGGTGCAGCAGTTAGAGCTTTGGGGCCCGCACGATGTCGAGCACGGCTGGACCGTGCGGGAGAGCGCTCGGGCGCGCCGGCTGAGCGTGCGGGTGTTTCGACACGGCAGCGTCGAGGTGGTCGTACCACCACGCACTTCGAACCGACGCATCACTGCCTTCGTCAGCCAGCAGCGTGAGTGGATCGAGCGCCAGCGTCGGCGCGCGATCGCTCCGCTTCCCTGGCCGCTACCCCCGGACGCACTCGAGCTGAGCGCACTCAGTCAGCGATGGCGTTGCGTCGTCGTGGGCGGCTCGGGGAAAGTGCGCATCGATGAGAGTGTCTGCGCGCAGCTTCAGCTCCAGGGCGATCTGAGTGACCGTGAAGGGCTGCGCCGTGCGCTCAACCGCTGGCTCGTGGCGCACGCCAAGCGCTCTTTCGCCCGGCCGCTGGCCACCCTGGCCGCGCAGCTCGGCGTCAAGCCGCGGGACTTGCAGGTACGCTGTCAACGCACGCGCTGGGGTAGCTGCTCGCGTCGCGGCACCATCAGTCTGAACGCCTGTCTGCTGTTCCAGCGCCCCGAGGTGGTGCGCTACCTGCTGATTCACGAGCTGGCACATCTCAAGCACATGAACCACTCACGACGCTTCTGGGCGGAGGTGACGCGCCACGAGCCGGAATGCAGGGCGCTCGACCGGGAGTTATTGCGCGGCTGGCGACGCGTGCCGGGCTGGATGTTCGTGCACCGCTGACGCGGGACGATCGGCAGCAGCGCCAACGACTAATTCGAAGAACCCACCGAGGTGCCCGCCGGGGCCCGGCTGGCAACGGTTTTGCTGGCCGCGGCAGGACCGATCCGCAGGCGCCGCGCCCGGCCGTAGCGTCGCCAAACCCGCCAGGCGAGCAGCACTGCCAGGATCGAGGCGTAGACCAGCGGTTCGCGACCGGCGAGCTTGAGCATCTTCCAGTAGTGCAGCACCACCAGCGGAGCAATCAGATAGATCAGCCTGTGCAGCGTCTGCCAGCGCCGTCCGAGCCGCCGCATCATCTTATCGGTCGACGTGACCGCGAGCGGAATCAGCAGCAGCAGGGAGGTGAAGCCGATCGTGATGTACGGTCGCTTGCCGATGTCCTGGGCGATCGCGGGCCAGCTCAAACCCTGGAACGGTCCGATATAGGTGAGGAAATGCATCGACGCGTAGAACACCACGAACAGTCCCAGCATGCGGCGCAGTCGGATGAGGTTGCTCAGGCCGGCGAGCTGTCGCACCGGACTCACCGCGAGCGTGATCAGCAGCAGATTGAGGGCGGTCTTGCCGAGGGTGTCGAGTACGAAGCGCACCGGGTCGACGCCGAGCGCGAACCCCGGCACCCATGAGACGCCCGAGAGCGCCAGGACACCGCCGGCGCAGCCCAGGAACGGGATCAGACAGGCGCAAAAGACCAGCGGCTTATAGAGGTAGCGATAGCGCTGATCAACAGGACGGCGCGTCAGTAATTTGCCCTCAGGTCCATGCCACGGTAGAGGCCTGCGACCTCGGTGTAGCCGTTGAACATCAACGTCGGCTGGCGCTGGTCGAAAAACCCGCCGCCGATGCGCCGCTCGGTCGCCTGACTCCAGCGAGGATGCGGCACGTTCGGATTGACGTTGGCGTAGAAGCCGTATTCCTCCGGGTCGGCGACATTCCAGGTGTTGCGCGGCTGCCGTTCGGTGAAGCGAATCCGCACGATTGACTTACCGCCCTTGAAGCCGTACTTCCACGGAATCAAAACCCGCATGGGTGCGCCGTTGACGTTGGGCAGCTCGCGTCCATAGAGGCCGACCACCATCAGCGTCAGCGGATGCATGGCCTCATCGATCCGCAATCCCTCGACGTACGGCCAGGGCAGAATGCGCTCGCGCTGCCCCGGCATATCCTTGGGGTCGAGCACGGTGGTGAACTCGACATACTTGGCGCGCGAGGTGGGACTGAAGCGCTTGAGCAGATCACCGAGCGGGAAACCGACCCACGGGATCACCATCGACCACGCCTCGACGCAGCGGAAGCGGTAGGTGCGCTCCTCGAGCGGGTGGGGCTTGAGGATATCCTCGAGCGTGAAGGTGCCGGTCTTATCCGCCTCACCGGCGATCTCAACGCTCCACGGATGCGGCTTGAAGGAGCCCGAGTAGCTCGCCGGATCGGTCTTATCGACGCCGAACTCGTAGAAATTATTGTAGTGGGTGATCTGCTCGAAGGTGTTCGCCGCCGCGCTCACCGTGTACTGCGCGTTGACGCGATAATTGAGTGTCGCTGCGGGCCCGGCCGCTGGCGTCGGCTCGGCAAAACTCACCGGGCTCGCCGCCGCGATCAGGCCGCCCGCGATCGCCTGAGCGAGTAGCTCGCGCCGGCGCAGGTAGATCGATTCGGGTGTGATCTCTGAGGGCTTTATGTCTGATGGTCTGCGGATCAGCATGCTCGATTCCTTTAATTCCCTCGATTCCCTCGATTCCCTCAATTCCCACGCGTTCGATTCCAGGCGCACCTTCCGCGCTCGGACGACCGAATGCTCCAAAGACGTCGATCGATGCTCGCCATTCGAGCATCTTATTATCCCTCCCCGTCGCAGGCCTGTCACATCAGCGGTGCACTGGGATGGCTGCAGATCCCGCAGCGCAACCCCACGATTACGGCGGGCGTGGCTATGATGTACGGCACTAAATCTGGCGCGGGGTCGGAACGGACCGGCGCCGAGCTCGAGCTACCCGGAAAGAGCAGCGCCCGATGATTGCAGCCCGGCGACATGCGACGTTGTTCAAGGTGTTGTTGACGGCCGTCCTCACGGCGATCGGTGGCTCCGCTCTGGCGCAGGAACCGAGCGCCGCTGCGCCGGTCAGTGACGATGCCCGCGTTGCGCAGCTGCTGAGCCGTTTGACCTTCGAGGAGAAGCTGCGGTTAATTCACGATGGACCGGAGAATCCGAGCGAATATCAAGGCCAGGCCGGCTACGTAAGCGGTGCACCGCGTCTTGGCATTCCGGGCCTGCGGCTTGCGGATGGGCCACCAGGGGTGCTCACGCGTCATCCCGCGCAGGCCGAAGTGGCGACGATGGGCGTCGCGGCGACGTTTGATGCGCACATTGCAGAGCTGAACGGCGTGGTGATTGGTCGCGAAGCGCGTGCACTTGGAATCGACGTCAGCCTGCAGCCCTTCATCAACATCGATCGCGACCTTGCGTTCCTGCGCGCCTACAACACCTTCGGGGAGGATCCCCTGCTGACGAGCGGGATCGGCGCTGCAGAAATTCGCGGCATTCAATCGCAAGACGTGATGGCCATGGCCAAGCACTTCATCGCCTATGACTCGGCCGGAACCGACGTCTGGGTAGGGGAGCAGGCTCTGCACCAGATCTATCTGCCGCCGTTTGAAGCGGCGATCAAGGCCGGGGTCGCGGCGATCATGTGCTCATACAATCACGTGAACGGGGTGTATGCCTGCGGTAACCGGTCTCTCCTTACCGGAGTTCTGCGTGAACAGTGGGGTTTCAAGGGTTTCGTCACCTCCGATTGGGGGGCGACCCACTCGGCGCAGTTCCTGAACGCCGGCGAGGACCTCGAGATGATCGATGGCCCCGACAGCTCCGGATACCAGGAACCGGCGTTTCTGGGCGCACAGCCCGCCGCATTGCCGGCACCGCTTGCTTCGGACGGCGAGAGCAAGGGCGACATCTACGGCGGCAGCATTCCGGAAGAGCCGGGTGTTGCGAGCGTCGGCGATGACGACTGGGGTGCGAAGGTGAAGCCTGAGACCCTGGCGCAGGCGCTCAAGGACGGCTCCGTCACCGCTACGAGCGTGACCCGCGCAGCCGGCTTGCTGCTGTACGAGATGGACCGCTTCGGCTACCTCGACGGCCACTCGAAGCACACAGTGACGGCGCAATCGATTGAAGCCAACGCGCGCGTCATTGAACAGACCGCCGAGGAAGCAGCGGTACTGTTGAAGAACGAGGGGGAAGCTCTGCCTCTGAAAGCGGCGGATCTAGATTCCGTCGTGCTGCTCGGCCCGACGGCGATGCAGGTCGACGCCATCGGCATCAACGGTGAGCGCTCGATGGGATTGCCGGAACGGCAAGTCGGTCCGCTGGAGGCGCTGAAGCGGCTGTCGCACCACCCGCATATTCAGTTCGCGGTCGATGACGACATGACGGGCACTCCGATTCCGGCATCCGCCCTGACCCACCGGGGCGTGGCGGGACTGATCAGGACCGAGGCCGACAGCTCGCGCATCGATTCGACCGTCGATTTCACCCTCAAGCGAGGGAACGCCCTGCCGCCCAACACCAAGGCCAGCTGGGACGGTACGCTTACCGTTGCACATGAGGGCATCTATTGGCTCTATCTACAGGCCATGGGCAGCATCGCTGCGCTGTACGTCGACGGCAAGCGAGTCGACGTGACCGGGACCTTCCCCGGCGATGTGCATGGAGACATTTTGCAAGCAAACCAGGACAACGCCATCCCCACCACGGATGGGTTGGACAACGTGCGCCAGGCGGTGCGGCTGAGCAAGGGCGCGCACGCCATCAAGCTCAGAATCGGTCCTGATACTTCCAACGCGCCGGTACAGCTACGGCTCAACTGGTATACGCCGGCACAGCGACGCGCGGACCACGCAGCGGCAATTGCCGCGGCTCGACGTGCCAAAGTCGCGATCGTTTTCGTATGGGCTCGACGCTCACCCGCGTTTGCCCTCCCGGGGGAGCAGAACAAGCTGGTGGAGGAAGTCGCCGCGGCTAATGCCAACACCATCGTCGTGCTCAACACCAGCCAGCCGGTCGAGCTACCGTGGGTTGATCGAGTCCGGGCAATTCTTGAAATGTGGTGGCCGGGCGATGAGGGCGGCTGGGCCACCGCCAAACTGCTGCTCGGCAAGACCAACCCCTCAGGGCATCTGCCCGTGACTTGGGGCAGGCGCCTCGCAGATTATCCGGCGACGGATCCTCGCTATCCTGAGCGGTCTGGACAGGGTATCAATCATAAGACGACCTACAGCGAGGGTATCTACGTGGGGTACCGCTGGTTCGATCACGAAGGGATCGAACCACTGTTCGCGTTCGGCCACGGTCTGAGCTATACGCGCTTCGCCTATTCCGCGCTACGCGTCCGCCAGGCCGGCGATGGCGGCATCGATGTGGACGTGCGGATCCAGAACACCGGTGGGATCGACGGCGACGAAGTGCCACAGGTCTATCTCGGTCCGCCGCAGGAACGGCCCGTCGGCGTGCAGTTTCCGGTGCGCAGCCTGGTCGCGTTCGATCGAGTGCACCTCGCGGCCGGGGAATCGAAGAACGTCACACTGCATGTGGCGCCAAGGCAGTTGCAATATTGGTCAGCGAGCAGCAGCCAATGGGTGACTCCCAAGGGTCCGCGGACGGTGAGCGTCGGAGGATCCTCTCGCGACCTGCCCGTTCAGCAGGACATCGATTAGCTACGCTGCTCGCTCGACGCGGCAGGACGAGAGGTCGCGGGTGGTTGACAGCGCTCACGCGCGCCAGCGCACGCGCTGTAATCCCGCCGGCTCGAGTGGCAAATGCCGGCCGTGGTAGTTCACCAGGTATGACTCGTCGGCGAGCTGCATGTGGATCAGATCGGCGGCGCTGTTACCGTAGGCGTACACCCGCGCCGGGCCGTCGCGCGCAATCACCGCGGCCAGCCGTCGCTGCTTCTCCTCGCCGTGGCAGTTCTCAGCGGCCAGTCGCCCGTCGAGCCGTCCGTCCGCGCGCCACCGCACCGGCGTACAGATGCACTCATCGAAGCGCAGCGTCGCGGCGATCTGCGGCACGTATAGGTCGGGGCTCGCGGACATCATCAGCAGTCGATCGCCGCGCCGGCGGTGATTCTCGATGGCGGACCGGGCATCGCGGTGTACTCCCCGGTGCAGCAGGCGTGCGACGAACCGATCGGCCCAGCGTCTGAGGCTCGGGCGTGAGGCGCCGGCGAGCGTGGCGTGAATCAAGCTGCCCTTGAGCGCGCCGCGATCGCGGTCGATCAAATAGCGCGCGACCGCCGGCAGCACCCGCAGCACGCGCGGCAGCCGCCACGGATGACGCCACAGATAACCGAGCACGAACGGTAGCAGCGTGTCGTGCCGAGTGATGGTGCCATCCAGATCAAATACTGCAAGCGGGACACCGCGCCGCTGCACGGTCAGGCAGCGCGCGCCTGGGCGAGTTGGCGCAGCACGTATTGCAGAATCCCGCCGTGGCGGAAGTATTCACGCTCCTTCGGCGTATCGATGCGTACCCGGACCTCAAAGCGCACCGGCGCGCGACCCGCCTCGCCCTGTGCCACTACCTGCGCAGTGCGGGCCTCACCCTGATCGAAGCCGCTGACGTCGTAAGTCTCGCGGCCCGTCAGCCCGAGCGACTGCGCGTTCTGGCCGTCCTTGAATTGCAGCGGCAACACGCCCATGCCGATGAGGTTCGAGCGATGAATGCGCTCGAAGCTCTCGGCGAGCACAGCACGGACGCCGAGTAGCATCGTGCCCTTGGCGGCCCAGTCGCGCGAGGAGCCGGCGCCATATTCCTTGCCGGCAATGACGATCAGCGGAGTCTTGTCGGCCTTATAGCGCATCGCCGCATCGTAGATGCTCATCTGTTCGCCGCTCGGCAGATATACGGTGACACCGCCTTCGGTTCCCGGCAGCAGTAGATTGTGCAGGCGAATGTTGGCGAACGTGCCACGCATCATGACCTCATGGTTGCCGCGGCGCGCGCCGTATTGATTGAAGTCTACCGGCTGCACGCCCTGCTCCATCAGATAGCGTGCGGCCGGACTCTGCTTGGCGATGTTGCCGGCCGGAGAGATGTGATCGGTCGTCACCGAGTCGCCGAGCAGGGCGAGCACGCGCGCATGCTCGATCGAGCGGATGGCGGGCGGCTGCAGCGTCATGCCCTCGAAGTAGGGCGGATTCTTTACGTAGGTGGACTTGGGGTCCCAGGCGTAGATCTTGCCCGCCGGCACCCGAATCGAGCGCCAGCGCTCGTCACCGTCGAACACGCTGCCGTAGTTGCGGCGGAACATGTCGGCATCGAGATAGCGCTGAGCATACTCGGCGACCTCCTTTGGCTCCGGCCAAACGTCGGCGAGATAGACCGGCTTGCCCTGAGCGTTCAGCCCAAGCGGCGCGTGCTCGAGATCGATGTCGAGCGTGCCGGCGAGCGCATAGGCCACGACCAGCGGTGGAGAGGCGAGAAAATTCATCCTCACCTCGGGATGCACGCGTCCCTCGAAGTTGCGATTGCCCGAGAGCACCGCGCATCCGATCAGATCACCGGCCTTGACTGCAGCCGAGATCTCCGGGCGCAGGGGACCGCTGTTGCCGATACAATTGTGAACGGCAACCCCACCCGCAACGAAGGCGTGCAGTTGATCCACTGAGATATCGAACACAGCTCGCCTACCCACGGGCCGTCGATCGGTGACCTGCAGGCTGAAGGTCGGCAACGCGCTGGCGTCCTTATCGACGCAATATCGTTTTGCCCGTCCGCCGGCACCGCGGGGTTGCAGAGAGGCGAACCATTCGCCGACCCCAATCTGCTCAAACAGCTCCCTTGGGGAAGGAAATCCGCAGCTCTCCCGATGCAGGGGCTTGAAGTACTGCTCGCCCGCCGACGGCAGGCGATCAAAGCGGTCCTGCCCCTCCATGAGGGAGTAATGCGCAAACACCGGCGCTTCCAGGCGTGTCAGCTCGGCGGCTGCGGCATGACGCGCGAGGCTGAAGGACAGGTCGTGGGCTCGCTGATGGAGTGTCTCCAATTGATCCGCCATCCACAAGCGCTGCCGATTGATGTTGTCGATCGTGCGCCAGTACACCGCGGCGGCGGCGGCACGTAACGATTTGTCGACACAATAGCGGAAGCCCACGCGCTCGACGAACGAAAGACCTTCGGTCAGCTGCAGACGCACTTCCGTCCTTGCGACGCCGTCGCGCGCTGCAGGATAACTCGAGGCAGACCATCGCGTCGGAAAGGTTGCCAGCCTGGCGCCGCGTGCTTTGACGCCACAGCGGACCAGCAACTGAATGAGCGTTTGCATGGTTGCCCGCAGCTGTTCTACGTGCTCGGGCTTTGCGCTCTGTGAATATGCCGGCGCGGTGAGGACTGCGCTGTCCGCTGTTGAATTTTGCCTATGCAGGCCCGGGGCGTGCCCATCGGCACCAAATAGGCCACCGAGAAACTCGCGAACCAGGGCGACCGGGCAGTGCGGCTCCGCCACAAATTGCGGGAGCGACGCGGGTTGGTCGATGCGTCGTCCGATGCGCACACCAGGAAGCGTGACGATCGCGTCTGTGAGCGGCTTCGGTAACACGATGCTCCACTTGCGCGCATCGCAGCGATCACCGATCGGACGCTTGCCGGTCAGCAGTTCGATGTCACGGAGCACGGCGTCGCGGTCCATAACCTGCCCGACATTCATCCTTGCTTGCCCCGCGATACTGATCGAGCCGTCGCTGATCAGATGGCCGAGGAGGCGTCCGAAAGCAAGCGAGCGTGCGCGCTCGACCTCGTTCGTGAAGGTGAATTTCCACCTGCCGGCCTGAAGCTCGTAGCCCACTTCATCCTCTGCGGGCTCGTCGATCGGTGCTTCGAGCCCCATCACGACTCGGTCTCGGCCGAGTACTAACTCATCGGCCCGCACCCAGCAACCATCGGCGCGCAGGATCTTATGGTCAGGCGTGCATACGAGCGTGCGGCCGTCCTGAAGCACGAGCGAGACGCAATCGCGCACACCCTGGACCATCATTTCGGTTTGAACAGCCGTAGCAAGCTGGCAGTCGTTCGTGGGGCCGAACACACGCTTGCCGCCTGCGGCGGGCATCGACTCGATCCTGCGGCTGGTGCCGTCGGCGAGCAGTACGGGCGTTCCCGCGGCGATGCAAGTCGTGCATCCGTATCCCACCAGGTCAAACCCGATCGCCGCGAGCGGCTCGAGCAACTTCGAGCGCTCGAGGTAGCTCGTCACCACACGCGAGCCCGGTGCGAGGCTGGTCTTCACCCACGGCTTGGAGGACAGACCGAGGCGCTGCGCGTTACGCGCCAGCAGACCCGCGGCGATCATGACCGAGGGATTGGAGGTGTTGGTGCAGCTGGTGATCGCCGCGATCAACACCGCGCCGTCGGCGAGCTCGAAGGATTTGCCGTCGAGCGTCACCTGGGCCTTGCCGCTCGCGGGGGGTTGATCGTTGCCGGCGGGCTGGCGCCCTGCGCTGGCGGCCTGGCGGCTGGCGCGCTCCTGTGCCATGCGCGTGTGCTGCCGTTCGTAGACGCTCTGCGCGACGCGCAGCGGCACGCGGTCCTGGGGGCGACTCGGACCCGCCAGACTCGGCTCGACCGAATCGAGGTCGAGCTCGAGCACGTCAGTGTAGGCCGCGGGCGCCGCTCCCTTGGCGCGCCACAGGCTCTGTGCGCGCGCGTAATCGGAGATCAGCTGCACGTGAGCGGTCGAGCGACCCGAGAGCGCCAGGTAGCGCACCGTCTCCTCGTCGATCGGAAAGATCGCGCAGGTGCTGCCGAACTCGGGCGACATGTTGCTGATCGTGGCGCGATCCGCGAGCGGCAGGTTGGCGAGTCCGTCGCCATAGAACTCGACGAACTTATCGACCACTCCGCGCTTGCGCAGCATCTCCGTGACGGTGAGAACCAGATCAGTCGCGGTCGCTCCCGGCCGCAGGCTGCCGCTGATCCTGAAGCCCATGACCTGCGGGATCAGCATGGTGATCGGCTGGCCGAGCATAGCTGCCTCCGCCTCGATGCCGCCGACGCCCCAGCCGAGAACGCCGAGCCCGTTGATCATGGTGGTGTGTGAATCGGTTCCCACGAGCGTGTCGGGGTAGGCCTCCCGCTCGGACCCGTTCTGCTTCTCGAACACTACGCGCGCCAGGTATTCGAGATTCACCTGGTGGACGATGCCGGTGTTGGGCGGCACCACCTTGAAGTTGCGGAATGCCGACTGGCCCCAGCGCAGGAATGCATAGCGCTCGCCGTTGCGCGCGAACTCGATGCAATTGTTCTCGGCCAACGCATCGCGGGTGCCGTAGCGATCGACCTGCACCGAGTGATCGATCACCAGCTCGGCCGCGGCCAGCGGATTGATGTGGTCGGGATCGCCGCCGAGATGCTGCATCGCCTCGCGCATGGCGGCCAGGTCCACGATGGCCGGTACGCCGGTGAAATCCTGCATGATGACCCGCGCCGGCGTGAAGGGGATCTCGTAGGAGGGCTGTGCCTTCGGGTCCCAGTTGAGCAGTGCCTCGATGTCCGCGCGCCGGACGTTCACGCCGTCCTCGAACCGCAGCAGATTCTCGAGCAGAATCTTGAGTGAGAATGGCAGCCGTGCAACGCGCTCAGCGCCGCAGGCGGCGAGGCTCCAGATACGGTATTGGTTCGCTCCCGACTGGAGCAGCGAGCGAGCCTTGAAGCTGTCGGCCATGGCACCTCCGCGTGGATACGGCGCGTCTCGCAGCCATCCGCGGCTGCGACTGCGGCTGATCAGCCGGAATTATAGCTGCGATGCAATGGCGTCGACGGTCTCGGCGGCCGCACGAGCGTGCGCATCCGCCCGGGCGTCGGCGCTTGCCGTGTCGGCGCGCCGCTCGCTGCAGGTCACCTCGGCGGCGTGATCGGGGAGCGGCTCGGCCTGCTCGATGACGGCGCCGCCCAGGCAGCGCTCGCCCTCGTACAGCACCGCATATTGTCCCGGTGTCGCGGCGCGCTGCCCGTGCTCGAATTCGAGTTGCGCGCCGCCGCTCGCGCTGGCGTGCACCGTCGCAGGCTGCGCCTCCTGCCGATAGCGCAGCTTCACGAGAGCGGTAAATGTCCCCGTGCGGGGCGCGCACAGCCAGTTGATCGCTCCGATACGAACGCGCCGCGATTGTAGCCGCCACTGATCGTGCTGTTGCACGACGATCAGCGCGTTGCGGGCCGGGAGCTTGGCGTACACGTACCAGGCTCCGGCGGCAACGCCGCGGGTACCGCCGATCTCGAGGCCAGAGCGCTGGCCGAGCGTGTAGAACGGCAATCCGCGATGCTGCCCCAGCCGCCGGCCGTCGAGGCCTTCGATCGGACCGGGTGAGGGTGCGAGGTACTGCCCGAGAAACACGCCGAACGGTCGCTCGCCGATGAAGCAGATGCCGGTGCTGTCGGGCTTGGCGTGTACCGGCAGCCCCGCGCTGCGGGCGCGCTCGCGCACCTGATTCTTGTGCCAATCGCCGAGCGGAAACAGCACGCGGGCAAAGCGCGCGCGCTCGACCGCGTGCAGAAAATACGATTGATCCTTGGCCCGGTCGCGCGCCTGATAGAGCGCGATCCCATCCGCGGCCTCACCGCGGCGCGCATAGTGGCCGGTGGCAAAGCAGCTCGCTCCGAGCCGCAGGGCATACTCGAGGCACAGCCCGAATTTGATCTCGCGGTTGCACAACACATCGGGATTGGGCGTACGCCCGGCGCGGTACTCGGCGAGGAAGTGAGCAAACACCTGGGCGCGATACTCCTCGGCAAAATTCACCGTGTGGAGCACGATGCCGAGCTCGGCAGCCACCGCGCGTGCATCCTGATGGTCCTGGGCGGTGCAGCAGTGGACGTCGTCCTCCTGCCAGTTGCTCATGAACAGGCCGTGCACCTCATAGCCGGCCTGCCGCAGCAGCAGTGCCGCGACCGCGGAATCGACCCCGCCCGACATTGCGACGATGACGCGTTCGGCTCGCATGGCTCTAGGGTACGCGCATGGCCCTATGCTCCTGATTCCATGGTCACGAGCGCCGTCAGCGGCAGCCGCTGGCCCGCCAGATAGTCATCGATGCAGCGCAAGACCAGCGGTGTGCGCAGCTGTTGCGCGCGCGCCGCCAGCTCCCGGCGCGACAGCCAGTGGGTACGCAGCACCGGCGAGTCGAGCTGGCGCTGTGCGTCGAAGCCGCTGAGTGCTCCCACGAAGGCGATGCGCAGGGTGCTGTGACCGCGGGGGTTGCGCCACAGGTAGAGTCCGAGCAGTGCCTCGGGCGTGAAGTGCCAGGCCGTCTCCTCGAGGGTCTCGCGTCTGACCGCGAACTCGAGCGACTCGCCGTTTTCGACGTGGCCCGCGGGTTGGTTGAGCACGATACGGCCGCCGATGCGCTCCTCGACCACGAGGAATTGTCCGTCGCGCTCGATCAGCGCCGCGACCGTGATCTCGGGCTTGCCAGCCATGCGACAGGATAGCTCGAGAGGCGGCGCGCCGTCGCCGCGGGCGGGAGCGAGGGCGGCCATAGCGAGGGCAGCCGTGGCGTGCCGGATGGAGCGCTCGGATCGATGCGGCGCCGTCAGCGCCGTGCAGGGCGGTCAGCGGCGCGCGACGCGCAGCTCGGGTACTTCGCCCCCGCTCGCCTGCCAGATGGCGTCAAATTCCTGCAGATACTGGCGCGCGATCGGCGGATTGTTGAAGCCGGCGATACCCTCGGCTCGGTCAGCGCGCAGGCGGTAGACGATGGCGCGATCGTCGGCGATGCAGTAGGCGGCCATGAGCTCGTGATACTGCGAAGCCCGCAACCGGATCTCCAGGTAGCTCGTCAGACGATGCGCCATCGCGATGAAGCGATTCGCGCCACGCGTGAGTCGCGGCTGATCGCGCATCAACACCCGCACCTTGGCGAAGCTATGACTGAGCACGAAGCGCTTGATGATGTCGAGGATCGGTGGCTGATCGTAGATATCGGGCTCGAGATCCGGAGTCATGATCGAGATCAGCCGCTGGCCGCTGGCCGCCACGGTCTCGGTGGCGGTACGCACCTCGTCCATGGTTGCGAGAACGTGCAGGGTTTCGGCGGCGACGGCCGCCGGGTGCGGGCTCAATGTCGGCACCAACGGCCCATCCTCGAGCGCGAAGCTCGCGAGACGGGTCGAGGTCGTTAGCGCGCGGTTCTCCCTAGTGGTCACTATTCTGGTCTGCTGCCACTGCCGGTCAGTGTTCGCAGGGGGATGGTAGTGACAGGGCGGGGAAAGGATTGCCAACCGCGTCACATTTGGCGGCCGCCCGGTGTGCGCTGGCTAACGAATCGGCGGCAACGCAGCGCTGGCTGATGCGGCTAGAGCTTGCCGGCGGCGAACTCGCGCGCGAGTTCCGCCGCCAATCCGACATATTGTGCCGGCCGCAGGGCCGCCAGCCGTGCGCGCTCGGCCTCGGGCAGCGGCAGACTCACAATCAGATGCCGCAGTGACGCCGCATCGACGTGCGAGCCACGGGTGAGCTCGCGCAGCAGCTCGTAGCCGTTGGGAACGCCCTGCGCCCGCAGCACGCTCTGGATGGCTTCCGCCAATACCTCGTAGGCGCCCTCCAGGTCCGACGCCATGCGCTCGCGGTCGGGACTGACCTTGGGTAGCCCGCGCTGCAACGATTTCCAGCCGATCAGCGCATGCGCCAGCGCGCTGCCGGCGTTGCGCAACACGGTCGAGTCGCTCAGATCGCGTTGCCAGCGCGAGATCGGCAGCTTGTCGGCGAAGAAGCGCAGCAGCGCGTTCGCCAGCCCGAGATTGCCTTCGGCATTCTCGAAATCGATCGGGTTGACCTTGTGAGGCATGGTCGAAGAGCCCACCTCGCCGGCCACGGCCGTCTGACGCAGATAACCGAGGGCCACGTAGCCCCACAGGTCACGGCATAAATCGATCAGGATGACGTTGATCGCCGCGCAGGCATCGCAGTATTCGCCGATCCAATCATGCGGCTCGATCTGGGTGCTGTAGGCATTCCAGGCCAGTCGCTGCGACTGGATGAAGGTGCGGCTGAGCGCGAGCCAATCGATGTCGGGGCGCGCGGCCTGATGGGCGTTGTAGTTGCCGACTGCGCCATTCCATTTGGCCAGGATCTCGACCGTGCTCAGTCGCGCCCGCGCGCGCCGCAAGCGCGCGCCGACGTTGGCCATCTCCTTGCCGAAGGTCGTGGGACTGGCCGCCTGCCCGTGCGTGCGCGCCAGCATCGCCAGCTCTGCGTACTCACGTGCCCAGCGTGCCAGCGTGGCAGTGAGCGCGTCGAGCTCGGGCAACAATACCTCGGTGCGCGCGCCGGCGAGCAGCCGGGCGTAGGCCAGATTGTTGATGTCCTCGGAGGTACAGCCGAAATGCACCAGCTCGAGCTCGGCGACGCCAGCGCCCGCGGTCGCGAGTGCGTCGCGCACGAAATACTCCACCGCCTTGACGTCATGGTTGATGCGGGCCTCGATGCTCTTGACGGTCTCGGGCGCCTCCGCTGGCGGCTGGTGCGCCAGCGCCCGCGCGCGCTCGAGTACCGCAGCCGCCGGCGGCTGGGGCAGTAGGCGCAGCGCCGGATCGGCCAGCGCGAGGAACCAGAGTGCCTCGACGCGCACGCGCTCGCGGATCAGCGCGGCTTCAGAGAAATAGCGCCGCAGCGGCGCGGCGAGTGACGCATAGCGGCCATCGAGTGGCGACAGTGCGGACAGCGCGGTAGAGCTGGATGATGCGGAAGGATCCAACAGCGTGCGAGGGTCCATGAGGGCCGCCGGCAAGATGCTACACTGACATCATAACGCATTGGTCAGTCGTCTCCGGAGCCAGCAATGAACTCGCCAGCTTTTCGAATCGAGCGCGACAGCATGGGTGAGCTGCAGGTTCCGGCGCACGCGCTCTGGGGCGCGCAGACGCAACGCGCGGTCGAGAACTTTCCGGTCAGCGGTTATCGCATGCCGCGTGCCTTCATCCGCGCGCTGGCGCTGATCAAACAGGCGGCGGCGACCGCGAACGTACAGCTCGGTCTACTCGATGCCGACGTCGGGGCCCGCATCGCTGCGTCCGCTGAGCAGGTGGCGCGTGGGGCTCACGATGGCGAGTTTCCGATCGATGTGTTCCAGACCGGCTCGGGCACCAGCAGCAATATGAACGCCAATGAGGTGATCGCACAGCTTGCCAGCCGTGCCGGTAGCCGCGTGCATCCGAATGATCAGGTCAACATGGGGCAGAGCAGCAACGACGTGATTCCGAGCGCGATCCACGTGAGTGCGCTGCTGCTGCTGCGCGAGCAGCTGGAACCGGCGCTGGTACATCTGGCTCGCACCATCCACGCGAAGGAGACCGAGGTCGAGGGTATCGTCAAGACCGGACGCACGCACCTCATGGACGCGATGCCGCTCACGCTCAGGCAGGAGCTGTCGGGTTGGCGTACGCAGATCGAGAACGGCGTGGAGCGGCTGCATAGCAGCGAGCCACGGCTGCAGTGTCTCGCCCAAGGCGGCACGGCGGTCGGTACCGGCATCAACGCCCACCCCGATTTCGGCAACCGCTGCTGCGCGGAGTTGGCGCGGCTCACCGGGGTCAGTTTCAGGGTTAATCGCAACTATTTCGAGTCGTTGTCGGCGCAGGACACGGCGGTCGAGCTTTCCGGTCAGCTCAAGGTCATCGCGGTCAGTCTGATGAAGATCGCGAACGATCTGCGCTGGATGAACAGCGGACCGCTCGCCGGCCTGGCGGAGATCGCGTTGCCGCCGCTGCAGCCGGGCAGCAGCATCATGCCGGGCAAGGTCAATCCGGTGATTCCCGAGGCGACTGCCATGGTGGCGGCGCAGGTCATCGGCAATGATGCCGCCATCACCCTCGCCGGCCAGTCGGGCAACTTTCAGTTGAACGTCATGCTGCCCCTCATCGCCTACAATCTGCTCGAGAGCATGCGCCTGCTCGCCAATGTGGCGCGCCTGCTCGCCGATCGTGCCATCGCCGGCTTCAGCGTCAATCGCGCGCGGCTCGCCGAGGCGCTGGAGCGCAATCCAATCCTGGTGACGGCGCTCAATCCGCTGATTGGCTACGAGCAGGGTGCCGCGATTGCCAAGCGCGCCTACGCCGAGGGCAAGCCGATCCGCGAAGTCGCGGCCGCGCTGAGCGGGCTCCCGCGTGAGCAGCTCGAGCGGCTGCTTGATCCGACAGAGCTCACTCATGGCGGCATCCACGGTGGAACCGGCGCCGGGGGATAGCAGCGCCGCATCGTCCACGCCCGCGCTCGCGGGTGACGGCGGGCGACTGCCGAGCGACTGGCAGGCGCGGCTGCGCGCGCGATTACTGCCGGCGCCGGATCACTCGAGCGAGGCGGATGATGATGCGCGGGCGGGACAGACGCCCGAGCAGGGGGGCGCCGCGCCCGGCTCGCTCCAGCCACTGACGGCGGATGCGCCCCGAGCGATGGTACCGCGCTTGCGGGCGGCGGCGGCCCTGGTGCCGATCGTGCTGCGGCCCGACCGGCCGACGGTGCTGTTGACGGTGCGCTCGCGGTATCTGCGTCAGCACGCAGGACAGGTCAGCTTTCCAGGCGGTGCCCTCGAGAGCGGCGATCTGGATGCCGCCGCCGCCGCGGTGCGCGAGACGGAAGAGGAGGTCGGCATACCGGCCGCGTTCATCGAGCCGATCGGATATCTCCCGGATCATATCGTCGCCAGTGGTTTTCGTTTGACGCCGGTCGTCGCGCTGTTGCGTCCTGGCTTTACGGTCACCCCGGATCGCAGCGAGGTAGAAGAGGTGTTTGAGCTGCCGTTGGCGTTTGCCCTCGCGAGCGCCAACTATCGGCTGCGGCGTCAGATCGTGCGTGGTAGCGAGCGCGAGTTCTGGGAGCTGTGCTACGGGGCACGCACGATCTGGGGCGCGACTGCGCGAGTGCTGGTCAGCCTGCAGCAACGACTCAGCGGAGCGGGCGTTTGAACGCGAGCGGCGAGGAGCTCGAGGCGCTGCTCGCCTTGATGCGCACACTGCGTGATCCGGTGCGCGGCTGTCCCTGGGACCGCGCGCAGACCTTTGCCAGCATTGCGCGCTATACGATCGAGGAGGCGTACGAGCTGGCCGACGCGATCGCACGTGGCGAGACGGAGCGACTGCGCGGTGAGCTCGGTGACCTGCTGTTTCAGGTGGTGTTCCACGCTCGCATCGCCGAGGAGCAGCGGCTGTTCGACTTCGCCGCCGTTGCTCGCGGCATCCATGAGAAACTCGTGCGCCGCCATCCACACGTGTTTGGCGAGCCGCGCGCGCTCGCGGCCGAGGAGCTGCAGGCGAGCTGGGAAGCACACAAGGCAGGCGAGCGGCACGCCGCGGGCGAGCGCGCGGTGCTGGCGGATGTGCCGCGGGCATTGCCGGCGCTGGCGCGTGCCGCCAAGCTCGGCCAGCGCGCCGGGCGAGTGGGATTTGACTGGCAGGAGGCGCAGCAGGTGCGGGTCAAGGTCGCCGAGGAGCTCGGCGAGCTCGACGCCGCGCTCGCCAGCGGCGAGCGGGCCAACATCACCGAGGAGCTGGGGGATGTGCTGTTCGCGCTGGCCAATTGGGCGCGGCATCTGCAGGTCGAGCCCGAGTCGGCGCTCAGAGCGGCGACGGACAAGTTCGAGCAACGCTTCGAGCACATGGAAGCGCTCGCTGCCGCGCGCGGTTTGACGCTCGAGCGGCTGAGCGCGGCGCAATGGGATGAGCTCTGGTGCCTGGCTAAATCCGGAGCGCACTCCGGGGCGCAGTCCGGGGCTCAATCCTCGAGTTAATCCGGCAGTGCTCATCCGGCAGCGCTCATCCGCAAGTAGGGGTCGATCCTGATGAGCGTGAACGCGATCACAGGCACCCTGCCCGCGGCGACCGCAGTCCTGGAGCCGCGGGGCGATTCAGTCGCGGTTCAGAGCGTATCGCCTAGGCTTTTCTGCGCAGTCGAATTGTGCCGTGCGCGCGCAAGGATCGAGCATGGAACATCCACGCAGCCCGGACCGGATTGACCCCCGAGTAGACCGGACCCGCAGCGAGCGCCTCAGAAGCCTCGTTCGCAGCATCTCGAACAGTCTGTCGAGCCGCATCTCGACGCCGCTGCAGCTGCGCGCGAGCTACGCGACCTTGATCCTTGCTCTCGGCATCGCGCTTGCGCTCGGCACCCGGTCTCCCGGGGCTCCACCCGCGGGAGCGGGTGTGCCCGCTGGCTCGGTCGCGCCGGGCAGCGCTGCCGCGCCGAGCACCCCGGCTGCGCAGAGCGATCTCGCCGCGCCGGGAGACGACACCGCGCCGGGCGACGGCAGCGCAAAAACTGCGCCGGCTTCAGGGCGCGAGCTGTCACGCGCACAGGCGATCGAGCTGGTGCAGGTACGCTATGGCGCGCGCGTCGTGCGCAGCAGCGAGACCCAGGATAAGAGCGGGCGGCGCCTGTATGTGCTGCGCCTGCTGTCCGGGAGCGGCAAGGTCTGGACCGTGCACATCGACGCGCACACCGGTGCGGAAGTGCCCTGATGCGTGTTCTGGTGGTGGAGGATGAGACCGCGCTACGGGAGGCACTGAAAGCGGAACTCGCAGCGGCAGGCTACACCGTCGATCTGGCGGCCGATGGGGAAGAAGGCCTGTATATGGCCACCGAGTACCCGTTGGACGTGGCGATCATCGATCTGGGATTGCCGAAACTGTCCGGACTGGAGTTGATTCGACGGCTGCGGGCGCGCGGCAAGAGCTACGGGGTACTGATCCTGACGGCACGCGATCGCTGGCAGGACAAGGTCGAGGGTCTGAGCGCTGGCGCGGACGATTACGTGGCCAAGCCATTTCATTTTGCCGAGGTGCAGGCGCGGCTGGCCGCGTTGCTACGCCGAGCTGGAGGGTGGGCGACGTCCAAGCTCGCCTGCGGCCCGATCGAGCTCGACACGCGCGCGCAGCTGGTGACGGTACACGGAGCGCCGGTCGAGCTCACGAGCTTCGAATACCGCATTCTCGAGCATCTGATGCTGCGCGCCGGAGAAGTCATCTCCAAGACCGAGCTGACCGACCGGCTGTATGAGCAGGACTATGACCGCGACAGCAACGTCGTGGAGGTGCTGGTCGGGCGATTGCGACGCAAGCTCGATCCCGATGACAGTCTCAAGCCGATCGAGACGCTGCGCGGCCGCGGTTATCGGCTCAGCCTCCCGCGCCACGCCGCCTAGGGCCCAGACCGCACTCGGACGGTCCATCTGCGCTCTGGCCGCACCGCGGCGGGCGCGTGCGCCGCGCGGACTCGAGGCGACGACCGGCGGCGCTGCCAGCCCTTTGGGCCGCGCTGGATCGACGGCGGGTTGATAATAGACCCATGGAACTGGACGCCGAGCCCTCTGTCAGTCGAGGCCTGCTGATCGCGGTGGCGGTGCCGCTCGTCCTGTTCTTCGCCCTCACGGTCGTGGTGCTGGACACCGTGTTCCGCCATCTCGCCACCGCCTCGCTGCGCCAGGTGCTGGAAGAGCAGGTGGTTGCGCTGGTCAATGCGGTCGACCTCGATCCGCGCGGCGACCTGGTCGTCAATCTGCTCGATCCGGAGTACCACCTCGATCTACCCAACTCCGGGCAGTACGCGACGCTGCGCGACGCCAGCGGTCGGCTGCTGTGGCGCTCGCCCTCGCTGAGCGGGACCGGGCTGGTGCTCGGCGGCCGCGTGCCGCGGGGCGGTGTGGAGTTTCGTTACCTGACCGCGCGCGATGGCACCCAGGTCGCCGAGCTGAGCGAGGGGCTGCAGTGGGAGTACGGCAGTGGCGCGGACAAGAGCGTCAAGAATCTCGTGTTCACGGTCGCGGCGAGCACGGTGCCGCAGATGCGGCAACTGTGGGCGTTTCGGCGCGAGATCGCCGGATGGTTCGGCGCGCTCGCGCTCGCGCTGCTGGCGACGATGGCGTGGATGATGCGCCGCGCGCTCGCCCCGGTGCGGCGGCTCGAGCAGGAGATCACCGAAGTCGAGGGCGGCACCTTGACTCGGCTCGGCGAGGCCTATCCGCGCGAGCTCGCGGGCGTCACGCGCGGCCTCAACGCGCTGCTCGAGTCCGAGCGCAATCGCATCGCGCGTTATCGCGATACGCTCGGCAACCTGGCACACGGGCTCAAGACGCCGCTGGCCGTGATCCGCGCGACGCTCGGGACACCCGAGCCCGCCGGACAGTCCGCCGGGGCGGCGCTCGCGAGCACGGCGCTCACGCCGGAAGCCCAGGCGACGGTCCAGCTCGAGATCGACCGCATGGCGCAGATCGTCGAGCATCAGCTCAAGCGTGCGGTGGCGGGTGGCGGCGTGACGCTCGGTCAGGTTCCCGTGCCGCTGCTGCCGGCGGTGATGGAGCTGCGCGCGGCGCTGTTGAAAGTGCATGCCAACAAGGACCTGCGCCTCGAGGTGGACGTGCCGGTCACCGCCGCGTTTCTGGGCGACAGCAGCGATCTACTCGAGGTGCTCGGCAACGTGCTCGACAATGCCTGCAAGTATTGCCGCTCGCGCGTCGCCGTGAGCGCGCGCGTCGACGTCGAGCGCCCGCTGGCGCAGCGGCTGTCGATCGTGGTGGACGACGACGGGCCGGGGATCGCTGCGGCCGATCGGCGGCGCGTGATCGAGCGCGGCGTGCGCACCCACGTGCACGTTCCCGGACACGGACTCGGGCTGGCCATCGTCCACGACGCCGTGACGCTCTACGGTGGCCAGTTCTTCATCGACGCCTCGGTGGCGCTCGGTGGTGCACGGGTCGAGCTGCAGCTGCCCGGGCGCTGGTCCGAGGGCGCTCTGCCGGGCGCCTGAACTCAGGGCGGAACCTTGAATTCGATGCCCTGCGCGAGCGGCAGGGTAGAGCCCCAGTTGATGGTATTGGTTTGACGGCGCATGTAGGCCTTCCAGGCGTCCGAGCCGGCTTCGCGGCCGCCGCCGGTGTCCTTCTCGCCGCCGAAGGCACCCCCGATCTCGGCTCCCGAGGTGCCGAGGTTGACGTTGGCGATGCCGCAGTCACTGCCGCGGTGGCTCAGGTACAGCTCCGCCGCATCCAGTCGGCGGGTGAATAGGCCCGAGGACAGTCCATAGGGCGTCTGGTTCTGCAACTCGATCGCCTGCTCGAGCGAATCGACCGGAATCAGATAGAGGATCGGCGCGAAGGTCTCGCGTTGCACGATGTCCCAGTCGTTGCGCGCCAGCACGATCGCGGGCTCGACGTAGTGGCCTGGGCGCGGCAGTACGCGGCCCCCGACCAGCACTTCTGCGCCGAGCGCGCGCGCGGCAGCGAGCGCCTGCTCGAAGTTACGCACCGCGTTCTGATCGATCACCGGACCGACGAGCGTGTCGGGGTCGCGTGGGTCGCCGATGCGCGCCTGCCGGTAGGCGTGCACCAGCCGCGCGCGCAGCTCGTCCAGGCGCGAGCGCGTGACCAGGACGCGGCGCGTCGTCGTGCAGCGCTGTCCGGCGGTTCCCAGGGCACCAAATACGATCGCGCGGGTCGCGAGCTCCAGGTCGGCACTGTCATCGACGATGATGGCGCCGTTGCCGCCGAGCTCGAGCAGCGCCCGTCCGAGCCGCGCGGCTACCGTCTGGGCCACCTGGCGGCCGACGGCCGTCGACCCGGTGAAGGAGATCAGCGCTGCGCGCCGATCCTCGATCAGGGCGCGCACCAGACGGGTGCCGGGATCGAGCACCAATTGAAATACCGCCGGGGCTTGTTGCTGCTCGAGCACCTGCCGGCACAGCCGCTGCACGGCTAGCGAGCACAGCGGCGTCTTGGGCGAGGGCTTCCAGACACAGACATTGCCGCAGATGGTGGCGATGAACGCATTCCACGACCACACGGCGACCGGAAAGTTGAAGGCGGTGATGATGCCGACCACCCCGAGCGGATGCCACTGCTCGTACAGGCGGTGCTGCGTGCGCTCGGAGTGCATCGTGCGCCCATAGAGCATGCGCGCCTGGCCGACGGCAAAGTCGGCGATATCGATCATCTCCTGCACCTCGCCGCGGGCCTCGCCGATGAGCTTGCCGTTCTCGAGTGCGATCAGCTGGGCGAGCTGGTTCAGATTCTGCCGCAGCGCCTCTGCGATCAAACGCACCAGCTCGCCGCGCCGCGGTGCCGGCACGTCCGCCCATCGGTGCGCAGCCTCGACCGCGCGCCGCATGGTGGCTTCATAGTCGGCCGGCGTGGTGGCCGGGACGCGCCCGAGCCGGCGGCCGTCGATGGGACTGAAGCACTCGATCTCGTCGGCAGGAGCCGCGATGCCTACGGTGCCCGTGGTACCCGTCGCGGCCAGCGCTCCCGTCACCCCTTCGACGCGCAGCGGCAGGTCGAAGTGCCGGCACAGTTGCTCGATGTCGCTATCAGCCATGATGATCTCCGAACGCAATAATGTGGCGCAGCCGCGTCTGCGGACTCAGCTCGCGAGCACTCGCTGGCGACCCGGCGCCCCGCGCAGCACCACGTCGGCCGAGACCTCCTTGCTGCCGCCGGCGGCGAGGTGCTGACCGAAGCGATTGGCGAGGATTTCGGGCAGGCGGAACGATTCCTGCGTGACCAGGCCGCGGTAGCGCTCCGGGTGGGCGAGCACCAGATCGAGCACCGCGCATACCCCCGCCGCGGTACTCACCTGGATCGCCGACCAGAGCCGACCGGCGATCAGCTGCGGATAAATCTTGCTGACATAACTCTCCTCGTGCAGCTCGCGCTGCTGCAGGCCCGTCACGGCGGCGTACACGATCACGACATCCTGCAGTGTCTGCGGCACGGCATTCTCCAGGATGCGCTTCAGCGTCGCGCGGTCCTGGTTGAGCTTGAGGTCATTCATCAGCAGCCGCATCTCGGCGCAGTGACCCGGATAGCGGATGGTCTTGTAGTCCATGCTCTCGCACTGCGAGCCGAAGGTCTGCGCGAGCGTGCCGAGACCTCCCGAGGTATTGAAGGCCTCGTACAGGGTGCCGTCGATCTCGATCTCCTCCAGTCCCTCGAGCGGCCGCACTTCCGTGAGCCGCCGGTCCGCGATTGCCTCGCAGGCGTTGCCGTACTCGTTGATGAGCCCCTCGGTAGACCAGGTGAGCGAGTACTTCAGCACGTTATGAGGGTGCTGCGGCAGAGCACCCACCCGCAGGCGCACGTTGCGCACGGTATCGAAGTGGCGGATGAGCTCGCCGCCGGCGATGCTGATGAAGCCCGGCGCGAGACCGCATTGCGGCACCAGCGCGGACTGCGCATCGCCCGCCAGCACGCTCACGCGGCGTGTGACTTCTACATCTTCGGTCAAATCGAAATAATGCACACCCGCCTCGCGCGCGCCCGCCGCGACCAGCGGATTGCAGTAGTAGGGCAAGCTCGACACCAGCGCGTGCGGGTGCTGCGCGCGCAGCTCCTCGCGTAATGCCGAGGCCGCGCGCGCATCGAGGCGCAGCGGCTCGATATTGGCAAGCCCATGCGCACGCACCACGGCTTGCGCTGCGCCCTCATCGACGTCGGCGAGGCGAACCCGATAGGCACCCGTGTGCGCGAGTAAGCCGGAAATGAGCGCACCGATTTTGCCGGCACCCAAGACCAGCACCGTATGCATGCGTGACCCCTGCCAAAGCACGGGCAAAGCCCGCATGTTAGCATTGACGCATGCGTTCGACCGACACGACGCCCTGGCATCCGGCCAGCTGGCAGTCGCTCAAGGCCGCTCAACAGCCGGTGTACGACGACGCAGCGGCTCTGAGCCGCGTGGTCGCCGCGCTGGCACGTTTGCCGCCCATCGTGGTCTCGTGGGAGATCGAGAACCTGCGCGAGCGGCTGGCCGCGGTCCAGCGCGGTGAGAGCTTCCTGCTGCAGGGCGGGGACTGCGCCGAGACCCTGGAGGAATGCGAATCCGACCGCATCGCCAAGCAGCTCAAGGTGCTGCTGCAGATGAGCCTGGTGCTGCTATCGGGGTTGAAGAAGCCGGTGGTGCGCGTCGGCCGCATGGCAGGTCAATACGCCAAGCCGCGCTCGGCCGACTCCGAGACGCGCGACGGCAAGACGCTGCCCGCCTATCGGGGCGATCTGGTCAACCGGCCCGAGTTTACGCCCGAGGCACGCCGGGCCGATCCGCAGCTGCTGTTGCGCGGCTATGAGCGCGCCGCACTGACGCTGAACTTCGTGCGCGCGCTGGTCGATGGCGGCTTCGCCGATCTGCATCATCCGGAGTATTGGGATCTCGGCTTCGTGCGCCACGCCGAGCTCGGCTCGGCTTACGAGCGCATCGTGCATTCGATCGCCGATGCGCTGGATTTCTTCGAATCGATGACCGGCCAGGCGGTGCACGAGGCCACGCGCATCGACTTCTTCGCCAGTCACGAGGGGCTGCACCTGCTGTACGAGCAGGCGCAGACGCGCTTCATCCCACGCCAGAATCGCTGGTACGATCTCTCGACCCACATGCCCTGGATCGGCGCGCGCACCGGGCAAATCGACGGCGCGCACGTCGAATTCTTCCGCGGCATCTCCAATCCGATCGGCGTCAAGATCGGCGCCGCCATGGATGATCAGTGGCTGCAGGAACTGATCGCGCGGCTCAACCCCCAGAACCAACCCGGACGGCTCACGTTGATCCACCGCTTCGGCGTCAAGGACACCGAGCGCATGTTGCCGCGGGCGATCGAAGCCGTGCGCCGCACCGGCCACACGGTGCTGTGGTGCTGCGATCCGATGCACGGCAATACCGAGACCAGCACCGGCGGCTTCAAGACGCGTCGCTTCGAGAACATCCTCAAGGAGCTCGAGCTGTCGTTCCGTATCCACGCCGAGCTCGGCTCCTATCTGGGTGGTGTGCACATCGAGCTGACCGGCGAGGACGTCACCGAATGCACCGGCGGGGCGCGGGGGTTGACCGACGCGGACTTGAAGCGCGCCTATCGCTCGCAGGTCGATCCGCGACTGAACTACGAGCAGGCACTCGAGCTGGCAATGCTGATCGCCGAGCGCAGCAAACGGCATGCGTAAGCGGCGCTAAGCCGCAAATGAGCGTCGATACATTCGATCCCAAGACCTACGTGGCGACGCTGCCGCAGCGCCCTGGTGTCTATCGCATGTACGACGCCGACGGCGAGCTGTTGTACGTCGGCAAGGCGGCCAGCCTGCGCGATCGCGTCGGCAGCTACTTCAGCGGCCGTCACGACTCGCCCAAGCTCGCGGCGCTGGTGCAGCGGATCGCGCGCATAGAGGTCACCGTCACCGCGAACGAGCCCGAAGCACTGCTGCTCGAAATCAATCTGATCAAGACCCAGCGGCCGCGCTACAACATCGCGCTGCGTGACGACAAATCCTATCCCTATATCCTCTGCCCGCTGGAGCACGAATATCCGCGGCTGATGTTCTATCGCGGCGCGCCGCAATCCAACGCGCGTCAGTTCGGGCCGTTTCCGAGCGCCTACGCGGTCAAGGAGGTGTTGCTGCATCTGCAGAAAGTGTTTGGCATCCGCAACTGCCGCGACTCGTTCTTCGCCCATCGCAGCCGACCCTGTCTGCAGTACCAGATCGGACGCTGCTCGGCGCCGTGTGTCGGCTTGATCAGCCGCGAGGATTACGCGCGCGATCTCGCCGGCGCGATCGGCGTGCTCGAGGGCCGCAATGAGGAGGTCATCGCGCAGTTGCAGCAGCGCATGGAGCAGGCCGCCGCCGCGCTGCGGTTCGAGGATGCGGCTCGACTCCGCGATCAGCTGCGCGAGCTGCAGGAGATCCGCGCGCAGCACAGCGGCCAGACACGACGGGTCGGAGATACCGACGTCATCGCTCTGGTCGGCGAGCCCGGACAATATGCCATCTGCGTGCTGCCGGTGCGCGCCGGCCAAGAGCTCGGCACGCTGAGCCACTTCCCGGGCAACGCCCTGAGCGATCCGGCCGCGACGCTGCGCGACTTCCTGCTGCTTTACTACCGGATCGAGACCGCTCCACCGCAGGTGTTGATCAACCTCGAGCTGCCCGATGGCACGGCTCTCGCCGAGGTGCTCGGGGCTGCGGTCGGCCGGCGTGTGCAGCTGCGGATTCCGCGCCGGGGTATGGGACACAAGTGGCTCGAGCTGGCACTCGAGAACGCCCGCAACGACCTGCGCATGCGAGCGCTGAAGGCGGAGCTGATCGCCGAGGGCATGCAGGTGCTGGCGAGCGCACTGCGGCTGGAGGCGCCGCCGGAGCGGGTCGAATGCTTCGACGTCAGCCACACTGCGGGCGAAGGCGCCGTAGCATCGTGCGTGGTATTTACTCCGGAAGGAGCACGCAAGCGCGACTATCGACGCTACAACATCGAGGCAGTGACGCCCGGCGATGACTACGCGGCGATGTACCAGGCGCTGCGCCGGCACGGCGCGCATATCGCGCGCGGCGAGCGGCCGCGCCCGGATCTGATTCTGATCGACGGCGGGCCGGGTCAGGTCGAGAGCGCCGCGGTGGCGCTGACCGAGGTGGGCTGTCCCGATCTGATCCTGGTTGGCATCGCCAAGGGCGCAGACCGGCGGCCCGGGCAGGAGCGACTCTATCGCGCCGGGCAGAGCACGCCGATCGTGCTCGACGCCGCCAGTGCGGCGCTGCACTTCATTCAACGTGTGCGCGATGAGGCGCACCGCTTTGCCATCAGCAGCCACCGCCGCCGTCGCGCGCGCCGCTTCCGAGAATCGGTGCTGGAGGCGGTGCCGGGATTGGGACCGTCGCGCCGCCGCGCGCTGCTGACGCACTTCGGTGGTCTGCAGGGCGTCATGCGCGCCAGCCTCAATGATCTACAGAGCGCCGTGGGGGTCGGGCCGGCATTGGCGCGTTCGATCTACGAACACTTGCATCCCGGTGCCTGAGATGACCTGGAATCTGCCCAATGTGCTCACGTGGCTGCGCATTCTGGCGGTGCCGCTGGTCGTGGTGCTGTTTCTGATCGGTGCGCGCTCGCCGCACAGCCCGGCCGATCCGATCGCGGGGTTGTTGTTCGCGGCCGCCGCCATCACCGACTCGCTCGATGGCTATCTCGCGCGCCGGCTCGGGCAAACCACCCGCCTCGGCAGCTTTCTCGATCCGGTGGCCGACAAGCTGATGGTCGCGGTTGCGCTGGTGCTGATCGTGAGCCGCGATCCACGCACACTGATGGTGTTGACGGCAGCGGTGATCATCGGCCGCGAGATCGCCATCTCGGCGCTGCGCGAGTGGATGGCCGGCATCGGTCAGCGCGCCGCGGTGGCGGTGTCGCGCATCGGCAAGTTCAAGACCATTCTGCAGATGACGGGACTCACGCTGCTGCTGTTTCGCAATGACGTCGCCGGGCTGCCGATCTACCTGCTCGGTCAGTGGCTCACGGTGATCGCCGCGGCCCTGACGCTGATCTCGATGGCGGTGTATCTGCGCGCTGCCTGGCCGCACCTGTCGGCGTCGAGCTGAGACGCGCGTCGTCGCCACGCGCGCCGTCGCCACGCGTGTCGCTGCCGCGCGCGTCGGCGCGGCGCTCGCGTTCCACATAAAACCAGCCCGACTGTACCCACGTGCCGACGTCGCGACGCAATATGTGAACCGTGTCGCGACGCGATGTCCGGATCGTGGCGCCGCGGCAGGATACCGCTCTATATAGAGTGCTGGTTCATAGGTATCGCGGTAGCTACGCGGGACCATGCATCGAAAGCTCAAATTTCTCGTCGTGGACGATGTCGCCACCATGCGTCGCTTTATCAAGCAATCGCTCCGCGAGCTCGGCTATACGCAGGTCAGCATGGCCGCCGACGGCGATGCCGCCATCGCGCTGCTCAAGAATGGCGATTTCGACTTCGTGATCACGGACTGGAACATGCCCGGTACGCCCGGCCTGGAAGTGTTGCGGCACGTGCGCGCGGACGAGCGTCTGGCGAAGCTCCCGGTGGTGATGCTCACGGCCGAAGCCAAGCGCGAGCACATCGTCGAGGCGGTGCAGGCCGGCGTGAGCGGCTACGTGGTCAAGCCATTCTCGGCCAAGACTCTGAAGGAGAAGATCGACCAGGTTCTCGAGGCGCCGGCCGCGTGACGCGATGCCCATAGACCTGGCGCAATTTCATGAGACCTTCTATGAGGAGAGCTTCGAGGCCATCGCCGTCCTGGAGCAGGAGCTGCTGCGCCTGGATGTCGGCGAGCGCGATCCGAACCTGATTCATACCATCTTCCGCGCGGCGCACTCGATCAAGGGTGGCGCGGCGACCTTCGGCTTCCAGTCGATCAGCTCCTTCACTCATTCGCTCGAGGCCCTGCTCGATGAGGTGCGCGGCGGGCGGCTGCAACTGACGCAGCCGCTGGCGCAGCTGCTGCTGCGCGCAGTCGACGTGCTGCGGGGCATGCTGAGCGCACAACGCGCGCGGCTGTCGATCAACCCGCAGCAGATAGTGGATCTGCAGTTCGAGATGGAGCGCGCTTGCGCTCAGCAGCGCCCACTGCGGAGCGTGCAGGGTGATTCCGGCGCCGGCGGTGGTGCCGGTGCGGCCGCTCATGCGGCCAGCGACGCGTCGGCCGCAGCGTCCGCGGACGCAGTCACCGGCGCGGCCCCGGTGGCTTCACCGGCCGCGGACGCCCCCGCGGATGCGCCGCAAGCTGCGCGCCGCGGTTTGCGTCGCTACGACATCAGCGTGCGCCCGCTGCCGCATCTGTTCGCACGGCGCAACGATCCGCTGCGCCTGTTCCGCGGGCTGCAGGCGCTCGGGGAGCTACGGGTTCACGCCGACGTGACGGCGCTACCGCCGCTGCAGGAGTTCGATCCAGAGAGTTGCTACCTGTCCTGGAGTCTGCAGCTGCAGACCACTGCCTCGCGCCAGGCGATCCTGGAGGTGTTCGAGTGGACCGAGGGCGACTGCGCGCTCGACGTGACCGCGATCGAGGAGCCGGCGCCCACGCCGATCGAATACGCCGCGGCCGAGCCTAGGGCCGCCGAGCGCCCGCCGATCGAGCGTCAACGCGCCGAGCAGCCGACCTCCGTACGCGGC
>JASHTF010000384.1 GCA_030040715.1 Gammaproteobacteria bacterium
TGGCACGACACCGATCTCGAGATCGACGGGCCCTCCGTCGCCGAGCTCAAGAAGCTATTCGAGCAGCACTGGCGCGCGCAGGGCGGCAGTGCCGACGATCTCGTGGCCGATGGCGACCCGCCCGAGCCGCGCGGTGATCAGGTGGTGCGCGTCATCGGCAGCCAGGGCGGGCAGCTGCTGCCGCGCTATTACGCTACGCTGCTGTCTGCCATCCGCACCGCCACCTCGCGCATCTGGATCACGGCCGCGTATTTCGTGCCGACCTATCAGGAGCGCCAGGCACTCGCGCGCGCGGCGCGCCGCGGCGTGGATGTGCGCCTGCTGCTGCCAGCGCGCAGCGACTCCAAGGCGGCGCTGGCGGTACAACACTCCAACTACGGCCCGCTGCTACACGCCGGCGTCAAGATCTTCGAGCGCGACGACGGCATGCTGCATTCGAAGACCGCGGTGATGGACGGGGTGTGGTCGGTCGTGGGATCCTCCAACTTCGACCACCGCAGCGTGCTCTTCAACGACGAGGTCGATGCCGTAGTCATCGGCAGCGGCACCGGCGCCACGCTCGAGCAGTATTTCCAGGAGGACCTGCAGCACGCTCACCCGATCGACCTCGGCAGCTGGCGCGCACGGCCGTTCTCGCAGAAGGTGCGCGAGCAGTTCTGGCGGCTGTGGCAGCAGCTGCTGTAGAGACATTCGACCGGCTTGATGGCAACCGCCGGGAGATGGACGCCGGTCGTTATCGAGCCAGAGCGTAGGCTTCGCTGCTCGCGCTGCTGGCGCAGCGCGTCAGCCCGGCCGCCAGGTCCGCACGCAGGTCCTCGAGCGCCTCGATCCCAACCGATAGCCGCAGCAACCCGTCGGTCAGCCCTGCTGCACGGCGCGCGTGCTCGCTCATAGCCGCGTGTGTCATCGATGCCGGATGCGCGATCAGGCTCTCGACGCCGCCGAGCGATTCGGCCAGTGAGAAACACTTCAACCCCGAGACGAACGCCTTGACCGCGGGTATGCCGCCCGCCAGCTCGAACGTCACGATGGCGCCGAATCCCGACTGCTGGCGGCGTGCGATCTCGTAGCCCGGATGCGAAGGCAGGCCAGGAAAGTAGACGCTGCGGACCTGCGGCTGGCGCGTCAGCCAGGTGGCGAGTTCGAGGGCGTTGTGGGCGTGCACCGCGAGCCGCGCGTGCAGCGTCCGCAGTCCCCGCAGCGTCATGAAGCTGTCGAAGGCTGCGCCGGTCAGTCCGAGACTGTTGGCCCACCAGCACAGCTGCTGGTGCAGCTCGGGGCGAGCCGCGACCACCGCGCCGCCGACCACATCGCTGTGGCCGTTGATGTACTTGGTGGTCGAATGCACGACCAAGTCGGCGCCGAAGCTGAGCGGCTGCTGCCAGGCCGGCGACAGGAAGGTGTTATCGACCACCACCAGCGCGCCGGCCGCCTTGCCGAGCATCGCAACCGCCGCGATGTCGGTCAGCCGCAGCAGCGGATTGCTCGGCGTCTCCACCCACAGCAGCGCCGCCGGCCGCGACAGCGCACGGCGCAAGGCCTCGTCGTCGGCGAAATTCACCCAATCGAGTTCGATATCACCGCGACGACTGAGGGCGTCGAACAGCCGATAGGTGCCCCCATAGCAGTCATGCGGCGCGACCACGCGCGCTCGCGCCGGCAGCAGCTGCAGGCACAGCGTGACCGCGGCCATGCCCGAGGCCGTGACGACCGCCCCGGCACCGCCTTCGAGCTGCGCGAGCGCTCCCTCGAGCAGATCACGGGTCGGATTGCCCGAGCGCGAGTAATCGTAGCTGCGTTTGTCGCCGTAGCCCCGAAAGGCGTACGTCGCGCTGAGGTGGATCGGTGGCACCACCGCCCCGGTGAGATGATCGCTCTCCAGCCCAGCGCGCACGGCGCGGGTAATGGGATCAGTTGGCTTGGTCACGCAGGCTACTCCGTAGCGGAAGGCGAATAGAGACAGGTAAAGATCGGCTGCAGCGCCTCGGCTTCCTTGAGGAAGGCATCGTGCCCGTGGAGCGACGAGATCTCGTGCAGCCGCGCGCGCGGCAGGCGTGAGGCCAAAGCGCGCATGTCGTCGAGGGGCACCAGCTGGTCCTCGCGTACGGCCACGAGCTCGGTCGGTGTACCGATGCGTCGGGCATCGACCGCATGCAGGTCGATCGATTCCGACAGGCACAGCACCGACTCGGGTCGATAGCGCGCCGCGTAGTCGCTGCCGCGCGCAAACAGATACTCCTCGACCGGAAACACCCACTGCTCGTGCACGCGGCGCGGCGGCTGCGAGAAGCGCGCGGCAAATTCGGCCGGACTGCGATAGCTCGCCATCGCGAGCGCCCGAGCAAGCTTGAGCCCCTCGGGCCCCTGACCGATCGCAACCGCGAAGCGCAGCATGCGCCGCTGCACGCTACGCCACGCGGTGGCCATCGGATGCGTGCGGTCGGCGGCGCTGATCACGAGCAGCTGTGCGACGCGCTCGGGATAACGGTCGGCGAATGCGAGCCCGACCATGCCGCCGTAGGAAGCGCCGACGATCGCGCGCAGCCGCTCGATCTGCAGGTGATCGAGCAGTCGGCGCAGCGTCTCGGCCTGATCGTAGCTCGAGAGGCTCGGAAAGCTCTCACCTGCGGCCGGCGTGGTCGACTCGCCGCTGCCGCCGAGATAGTCGATCCCGAGCACCCGTACGCGCAGCGCATCGAGCGCACGCGCCGGCCCAACCACCTCGTCCCACCAGCCCGCGCGCGGCCGTGTGACATCAAATACGCGCCGGTGCGCCGAGATGCCGCCGAGCGCGGCTACCACCGGAGCGCCGCGCCGCCCTTCGAGACGCCACGCCAGGCGAGCGCGCTCGAGACAGCCGCCATGGTGCAGTACCAGCCGCTCTCCAAGCGCCAGCACTCCCTCGGCCACGTCGAGCACTTCGGGCACGGACGCGCCGGCCGCGCCGGCGGTCGCGCGCGCGGTGCCGTGTGCCTCGCTCGGCTCTGAGGAAGAAGGTGTCGAAGAACGCAGGGTCAAGATCTACCGCTCCGCAGTGTGCCAGTACCTCGAGCACTCCTGCGGACCGGATCGCCTCACAGCGTCGACGCTGGTAACAGGGCTGCAGCGTTGGACCTGGCGGCCCTCATCTATCGGCCCACGTTGCTGTGGCCGCAGGAGTTGGCACCATTCCGGAAATCCGGCGGTTGCCCCGGCGTCTAAGGGCCTTTCCCTCAGCCGGTCTCGATGAGTGACACGCAGTCTAGAGGGGGCCCGTGAGGGGGTCAAGCGCAGTGCCGCACAGCCCCAGGGCTCAGGATCGGGCGCTGCGGGCGGCGCTGCTCGGGTCCGGACGCAGCCGCGCGTGAATCGTCACCGTGACGGCGACAGCCTACGGCGACGGCACGCCGTTGACCGCTGCCTGTCGCACAGCGCTGGCCTGCAGGTTCCACTTGCCGATGAGCGCGCCGTAGGTGCCGTTGGCCAGCAGCTGCTTGAAGGCGGCCAGCAGCGCATTACGCAGCGGCGCATCGCTTTTCATGCAGGCGATCCCGTGCTGCACGCCGCCGAACGGGGTGCCGATCGACTTGAAGACCCCGGGCTCCAGTGCGCTCACGTAAGGCACCGTCTCGCTGCCCTGGGCCGCGGCATCGAGCCGACCCTGCTTCAGTTCCGAGCGGGCGGCCGCGTTGTCATTGGTGCCTTCGACCCGGATCGCCGGCTTGGCAGCGGCGACGCAATGGCTGTCACTCCAACTCCTGACGTCGCCGGGAAACGAAGTGCTGCGGCTGGTACCGACCGTCTTGCCGCAAAGATCTGCCGGCTGATTGATGTCTCTGCGGGCGACGCTGGTGTAGAACTGGACCCCGGAATTGAGGTAATCGATGAAATCGGCCGTCTCGCGACGCGCCGGGCTGTCGTTCAGGGCGCTGAGGATTATGTCGATGCGGCCGGTGGTCAGTGACGGCAGCAACTGATCGAATCCCGCTTCCTGCCAGGCAACCGTGACACCGAGCTGCTTTGCCAGCGCGGTGGCCAGATCAATGTCGAAGCCGACCAGCTTGCCACTCTCGGGATCGAGGTATTCCATCGGTGGATAGATCGCATTGACGCCGATCTTGATGATCTTGCTGTGGGCGATACGAGGCGGCAGCGCCTGGGCCTGGGCTAGACCGGCACTCAGCGCGGCGCACAGCGCGATGCCTGCCTGCGCGGCAGCGGAGCGGTAGCTTTTCATGACAGCTTCCGGATAAGCATCAACGAATGACCGCATGCCTTTCGGCGTGACCGGTCAGCAGCGGCACGATAGCGCGTACATCGTCGACGCTGTCAAGCTCGAGAATGAAGCGGGCGAGGCCATCGGCTCGCTCGCGGGTCAGGGCGATACCGGCCAAGGCGTGAAACTTGTCGATCAGCGCCTGGTCGGGGAGTGGATTGTGCGGTGAGCCCAGGGGCACCGCAACGCGGTGCGAGAGCGGTGCCATTCCTTCTGCCTCGATCGTAACGACAGGCTCGTCGAGGTCCGCCAGGTTCGGATCGGTGTGCAGCACCACCCGCTCCATCGCGGCCATCACTCGGCCATCGGCGCGCGCTGACTCGAGATAGCGCTCGAGCGCGGCATCACCGAAGATGCAGGCGACCGCAACCGCGTAGGGCAGGCTCATCTGGGCGCTTGCGAGCGTGCGCAGGTCACGGCTACCGCACATATCCATGACGAAGGCACTGGTCCGCACATCGATGCGGCGGACGCGCGGCGCCGGCAAAGCGTGCTCGCGCATCAGGTGCAGCACCGCATCGACCGCCGCGTGCGTGCTGCGGCAGGAGGCATGCGGCTTGATCGAGCAGCGCATCAGCTGCCATGTGCGGCCGAGCTGCTGCAGCAGCGCGCCGTCCCGCCGCGACTGCGGCGCGAATGCATTGAAGAAGCCGCCCCAGACATCCTCGAAGATCTGCGCCGGACCCTGCAGTTCCGCCTGTGCCATCAGGCAGGCGGTCAGGCCGCCCTCGGCAGCACGCCCGGCGTGTAGACGCTTGGTCTGCGAGCCATCGTGAATGAAGGCCCACAAACCGCCGCTGAAGCTGGCCGCGTGACCGAGGGCTGAGCGGGTCTGAGCCTCATCGAGTCGCAGCACGCGTGCGGCCGCGGCGGCAGCCGCGAAGGTGCCGCAGGTGGCGGTCGAATGCCACCCCTGGCCGTTGTGCGCCGAGTAGCCGCCACAGGCCTCGAGCACCCGTCGTCCGAGCTCATAGCCGAGCACGACGGCGACCAGAAAGTCGCGCCCGCAGATCGAGCGGTCGGCGTCGGACAGTGCTGCGATTGCGGCCGGCAACACCACCGCGCCGGAGTGGTCGCAACCGCCCGAGTCGTCGAGCTCGAGGGCGTGGGCCGCGACACCGTTGGCGAAGGCCGCATCACGCAGGCCGAGCCGCCGTGCGGTACCCCAGACCGGGGCCGCGGCCTGCGCGGCCTCGGCGTGCAGCACGGACAACACTCGACGGGACGCGTCCGCGGCGCTGCCCGCCAACGCCGCACCGACGGTGTCCAGCACGTGGCGCTTGGCGCGCGCCACGAGCTCAGCGGGCAGGTCCTCGAAACGAGTCTGGACGTTGAATCGCGCCAGCGTCTCGGCCGCAGTGGCACTCATCTTGAGTCGGGCGCGGCGTGGAGCGCTGCGAACAGATCTACCGGATGATCGGGCTCGTTTGCTTGGTGGTTTTGGCTCCACCAGGCGGCGAGCTCGCTGCCGGTAGCGATCCAGATATCGCCAAAGCCAAGCGCGGCGGTCAGAAATTCGCGCAGCACATCGATGCGCCCCGCCGTGCCGATGATCTCCGGGTGCAGCCGCAGCGGCAGCAGCAGGCCGAGGCGGTGGAAACCGGCGAGGTCCTGTTGCCAGTTGGCGAGCACGTCGCGGTACGGCGCAATGCGCGACTGGCCCGGGGGCACCGGTGGGTAGAGATTGAAGGCAAAAAAGGGCTCGTCCTCGAGCTCGTAGTGCAGCGGCAGCTCCACGAGCGGTGGCGCGGCGGCGCCAGAACCGGGATGGAGGTAGGGGCGATCGTCACCGCGCCAGGACGAGGACCAGCGTACGCCAGCCTGGCGCAGCACCTCGGTGAAGCCCGGCGCCCAATTGCCGAACGCGGAGCGAAATCCCACGGGCACGACCCCGGCGCTGTCGATGAGTGCGGTCTGTGCTTGGCGGAAGCTCGCGGTCTGCGCGGCGAGAGTCAAGGCACCGAAGTCCTCGGCGGCGGCGCCGAGGTTGCCGATCTCGTGACCGGCGGCGTGGATGCGTCGCACGAGCTGCGCGTGCTCGACCGCGACGCTGCCGGCAACGAGCCAACTCGCCGTGACGTCGAGCTCGTCGAACAGCCGCAGCAGCCGATCGACGCCGCGCTTGGCGCCGTAGTCCCAGACCGAAAGGCTTTTATCGCGGCCCGCCATGTCCGGCACTTGCGCCAGGATGCCACTGGTGCCGGCGAAGTCGACCGTGGGCAGCAGCGCCATGCGCTTCCCGTCGGGCCAGCGCGGTATGGAGCTCACGCCTCGGCACCGACGGTGGCATGGCCGCTGGTCCACCACCGAGCCACCTGGCTGCCGGTGGCAAACCAGACGCCCGGCTGCTCGCGCATGTACTGCAACAATCGTTGCAGCAGCAGGATCCGACCCGGCTTGCCCGAGACCTTGGGGTGGAAGATGGTCGTCATGCACAGGCCGTCGCGATGACAGCCTGCGAACTCGCGCCGCCAGTTGTCGAAGGTCGTCTCATAGCTGGCGCTGCGGTCAAGACCGATCGGGAAGTTCGGCTGGCGGTGATAGGCGAGCGTCGCATAGTCATCCAGTTCCCATCGACCGGGAATCTCGACCAAGCGGCGAGCACTCGCGGGTGAGTCGATGAAATACGGGCGGTCATCGCCGCGCATCGAGCTCGAATACTCAACGCCCGCGTCCAGCAGCACCTCGACCGTGTCGGGGCCCCAGTCGCCCGAGGGCGTGCGGAAGCCGACCGGAGTCACGCCCAGGTGCCGTTGGAACAGCATGCGCGAGCGCGCCATGACGGCGCGCTGCTGTTGGCGATCGAGCCGCCAGAACGCCTCGTGCCGGTCGCCGTGATAGCCGACCTCGTGGCCGCGCTCGATGATGGCGCGACACTGCACCGGCCAGTGCTCGATCACCCAGGCGGGGACAAAGAACGTCGTCGGCATCGAATACTCATCCAGCAGATCGAGCAGGTAACCGAGAGCCCTCCACGGCCCGTAGGCACCGAGCGTGAAGTAGGCTGGATTGCGCCAGATCGAGCCGTCCAGCAGCGCATCCCCCGTCGGGCCATCGAGGTCGAAGGCGAGCGCGACACACGATTGCATGCCATGGGGCCAACACGGCGCCCCGGTGTCATTCGCCGCGGACATCGTCACTGCGCAGCACTGCGGGTACCGTTGATGGTCAGTTGCGTCACGATGAAGTCGCTCATTCCCCACTTGGCGGCGATCCGACCGTAGGTACCGTCAGCGATCAGCGCACTCAAGGCATCAGTGATCTCGCGCAGCATCGCTGCATTGCTGCGATCGATCGCGATGCCGTCGAACTGGAAGGCGAACTGGGTACCGATGCTCCGATAGGCGTTCGGTTCCTGGCTCAACAGGTAGGCGAGCGTCTCGCCGCCTTGCACCGCGGCGTCGACCCGACCTTGGCGTAACTGCAGCCGTGCGTCGGCCGACCCGTCGGTTCCCATCACGACGATCGGCGGCCTGCCCTGCCGGACGCAGTGATCCGCGCTCCACTGGGCGATCTCGGCCGGGAACGAGGTGCGCCGGCTGGCCGCGACTCTCCGGCCGCACAACGCGGTCATGCCGGGAAAGGCGGCCGCGCGCTCCCTGAGCGTGTAGAACTGCGGTCCGGTCTTCAGATAGTCGACGAACTGCACCGACGCGTGGCGCTCGGGCAGATCGCTCATGCCCGACAGGATGATGTTTACGCGTCCGGTAGCGAGCGCACTCAGCATCTGAGCGAAGCTGGTTTCCTGCCAGCGAATGGTGGCGCCCGCCCGTGCGGCGAGCGCGGCACCGAGCTCGACATCAAAGCCGATGAGCAGGCCACTCGAGGGATCCTTGAACTCCAGGGGCGGGTAGTTGGGAACCACTGCCGCAACGATCGGCTCGCCGGCGGCGCGCATCGCTCGCACCTGGAGCGCGCAGCCGAGAGCAAGCAGCACGGCGGCAGCGGTGAGAACGCGCGCGCGGGTGGATGAGCTCATCTGCACGTTGACCCGGTCGCCGCGATTTCAGCCCAGCACCGCCGCGAGGAACTCTCGCGTGCGGGCCTGCTGTGGCCGTGACAGGAGTTCCTGCGGGACGCCACTCTCGATAATCTGCCCCTGGTCCATGAATGCGACACGGCTCGACACCTCACGCGCGAACGCGATCTCGTGCGTCACGACGATCATCGTCATCCCGCTGGTCGCCAGGCTCTTCATCACCGCCAGCACTTCCCCTACCAGCTCCGGGTCGAGCGCCGAAGTCGGCTCATCGAACAGCATCAGTCGCGGGTGCATCGCCAATGCGCGCGCGATCGCCACGCGCTGCTGCTGGCCACCGGACAGCTCGACCGGAAAAGCGTCCGCCTTGTGCCCGAGTCCGACGCGCTCGAGCAGCGTGCGCGCTTCGCTGATGACCTCCGCACGCGGCCGCCTCAGCACGCGCAACGGCCCTTCGGCCACATTCGCCAGCGCCGTCAGGTGCGGAAACAGATTGAATCGCTGGAACACCATGCCGGTCTTCAGGCGCTGGCGGGCGATCTCGTTTTCCGACAGCGCATGCAGCTTGTTGCCGGCACGGCGATAGCCAACCAGCTCGCCATCGACCCACAGCGCGCCATCGGTGACCGTCTCCAGCTGGTTGATACATCGCAGGAAGGTGCTCTTGCCCGAGCCCGACGGCCCGATCACACACAGTACCTCCCCCGAGATCACATCCAATGTAATGCCTCGCAGCGCCTCGAAGCTGCCGAAGCGCTTGCGGATGTCGATGGCGCGGACGATGGGTTGCACGGCTACCGACGCGACGCCACGTGCCACCTGCCCTCGCCTACTGACGCGCGGTCACGCGCCCGCTGCCGCGCGCGAACACCGCCTCGAGACGCGACTGCAGCAGCGACAGTACCGTCACCGCCACCAGGTACCAGATGCCGGCGACGATCAACAGCTCGATCACGCGGGAATTCGCGTAGTAGATATTCTCGGCATTGTGCAGCATTTCGGCGTACTGGATCACGCTCGCGAGGGAGGTGAGCTTGACCATGCCGACGAATTCGTTGCCGACCGGCGGAATGATCACGCGCATCGCCTGCGGCAGGATGATCCGACGCAGAGCCAGCAGGCGCGGCATGCCGATCGACTTGGCGGCCTCGTACTGTCCGATGTCCACCGATAGCAGCCCGGCGCGCACGACCTCGGAGGTATAGGCACCCTGATTGATACCGAGGCCGAGCAAGGTCGCGAGGAAGGGTGTCATGACATCGACCGTGCGTGCCGTATAGACACCGGGAATGCCGAGCGTCGGGAACACCAGCGCCAGGTTGAACCACAGCAGCAGCTGCAGAATCACCGGCGTACCGCGGAACAGCCAGGTATAGCCGCGTGCGCTCCAGCTCAGAACCGGGTTGGCCGACAGCCGCATGACGGCCGTGATCACGCCGAGCGCAATCCCAAGGGCCATCGCCAGCACGCTCATCATGATGGTGTTGAGCAGACCCTCCAGGATGGAGCGCGCGGTCAGAAAGTGGCCGACGTAGCGCCATTCGATCTGCCCGCGCGCGAAGGCGATCATGAGCAGCGCCAACGCGACCAGGATCAGCACGGCACACGAGTAGCGCCCCCAATAGCGGCGCGGCACGTGCTGCAGGTGGGAGATGTCGATCAGGGCGCCGGCGCCGCCGTCGGCTGCCGCGGCCGGGGGAGCCAAATCAGGTGTCAGCATCGCGGGCCTCGGTAATTCATCGCCCAGGCCTCCAGCTCCGACAGCCTGGACCTGAAGCGCTCGATCTGCTCGCGCACGCGTGCGGGCGCGGTGCCGCCGTAACCGCTGCGCGCCGCCACCGCAGCCTCGAGGCTCAACCGCTCGAGCACCGCGGGCTTGAGGCGCGGGTCGACTTCGGAGAGCATCGGAACCGTTACGGCCGCGAGTTCGATGCCCTTGGCTTCGCAGGCCTTGACCAGTGCGCCGGCGATCTCATGCGCCTCGCTGAACGGCACCCCCTCGAAGGCGAGCCAATCGGCAACCTCGGTGGCCAGAGTGAAGCCGAGCGGAGCCTGGCGGCGCAGCTCGGCGCCGTCGACGCGCATCGTGGCGATCAGGCCGGTCATGGCCGGCAGCACCAGGCTCAGCGTGTCGACGCTGTCGAACACGGCATTCTTGTCCTCGGCGAGATCGCGGTTGTAGGCGAGCGGCAGTGACTTCAGTGTCGCCAACAGCGCGACCAGATTGCCGATCAGGCGTCCGGCCTTGCCGCGCGTGAGTTCGGCGATGTCGGCATTTTTCTTCTGCGGCATGATCGAGCTGCCGGTGCACCAGGCATCGTCCAGCTCGACCCAGCGGAACTGACGCGAGCTCCAGAGCACGAGCTCTTCGGCGAGCCGCGACAGGTCGACGGACAGCATGCCGGCCACGAACAGGAATTCGGCGACGTGGTCGCGGGCTGCGACCGCATCGATCGAGTTCTCGCACGGCGCCTCATAGCCGAGCTCGGTCGCGGACAGCTCCGGGGCCAGACATACGGCCGAGCCTGCGAGCGCTGCGGCGCCGAGGGGCGAGCGGGCGCTGCGGCGATCCCAGTCTCGCAGCCGCTCGAGATTGCGGCCGATGGCCTGTGCATGTGCCATCAGATGATGCGCGAACACGATCGGCTGCGCCGGCTGCAGGTGGGTGAATCCCGGCGCGAGCGTCTCCAGGTGCTGCTCGGCCTGTGCCACGAGCGCCCGCTCGAGCTCGAGCACGGCGTGCGCGACGGCACGCGCCCGATCGCGCAGATAGAGCCGCAGATCGTTGGCGGCCTGGTCATTGCGCGAGCGGCCGGTGCGCAGCTTGCCGCCGATCTCACCGAGTCGCAGCGTCAGGATGCGCTCGAGAAAGGTGTGCACATCCTCATCATCCGGCGACGGCTGCAGCTCGCCGGACAGGTATTGCTCACGCATGCGCCCCATTTCGGCCAACAGCGCCGTGAGCTCGGCAGCGCTCAGGATGCCGGCGCGCCGCAGCTCGTGGGCATGGGCGCACGAGCCTGCCAGGTCGTAGGGCACGAGACGAAAGAAGCTTGGTTCCGAACGCGACAGGAGCCTCAGTTCCGGCGAAGGCTGCGCCTTGAAGCGGGCGCCCCAGAGACGCCGAGTAGTCGAGCCTTTCGCGTCGCCCATTCGCAACTCAATGAGGTGAGCGTTTCATTCTAGCCACTTCGTGGACGTACGGAAACGGGACGACGCACGCACGCGCGCGCGCTGCCGGCCGCCCGCGCGCCCGGCGCCACGGACCGGCGCCTCGGGCTTGCCAGCGGTCACTCCATCGTGTTAGTGTATTAGCGTATTAATACAGCAGGTAACGAGCGACACATGAAATCCCATCGTCGACTGTCCGCCCAGCAGGAGGCGCGCGCCGAGCGCGCCCTGATCGCGGCCCTGCTGACGCTGCGCAGTGCCGAGGAATGCCGCGCGTTCCTGCGCGATCTGTGCACGCCGGCCGAGCTGCAGGCGATGGCCGACCGCTGGGCGGTGGTCGAGTGCCTGCGCCGCGGCCTGCCCTACCGGGAAGTGCATCGGCAGACCGCCGTCAGCATCACGACCATCGGGCGCGTGGCGCGCTATCTCGCCCAAGGTAACGGCGGCTATGCGCTCGCGGCGCAGCGCATCGACGCCGCGCCGCAGGGCGCAGCGGCGCGGCACGGCGATTCCCCGCCGCGCGCCGAGGGCAAAGCAAGCAGCACGTCCGCGCGCGCGAACGCGCGCCGCGCGGCGCAGAGTGGGTCGGCGCACGGCTGACGATCGACCCTCCGCGGCATCTTCTTCGCGCCCACTGCACATCACGAGCGGCACCCATGGATCAGACCACGGAGCGGCAGACGCGCCTCAAGCTGGCGGTACAGAAGGCCGGGCGGCTGACCGATCCGTCGCTGGAGCTGCTCGCGCGCTGCGGCCTGAAACTCTCGCGCGGCCGCGATCAGCTGCTCGGCGTCGGCGAGAACATGCCACTCGACGTGCTGTTCGTACGCGACGACGACATCCCCGACCTGGTGCAGGAGGACGTGTGCGACCTCGGCCTCGTCGGCCTGAACGTGATCGAGGAGAAGCGGCTCGAGCTGGCCGCGCGCGGCGCCAAGGCACGCTTCACGGCGTTGCGCGCGCTTGATTTCGGCCATTGCCGGCTGGCGTTGGCCGGACCGGCCGAGCGCAGCTACGCGGGGCTCGAGTCGCTCCGCGGCCTGCGCATCGCGACCACCTATCCCTATCTACTGCAGCGCTTTCTCGAGCAGCGCTCGGTGCAGGCCGAGATCGTGCGGTTGTCGGGAGCGGTCGAGATCGCGCCGCGGCTCGGACGGGCCGACCTGATCTGTGATCTGGTGTCCACGGGCTCGACGCTGCAGGCGAATCATCTGCGCGAGATCGAGACGGTACTCGAGAGTCACGCGGTCCTGATTCGAACGCCGGTGACACTGCCGGCGGAGCAGCAGGATTGGGTCGAGCGGCTGCTGCTGCGGATCGAGGGTGTCGAGCAGGTCAAGGAGAGCAAGTACATCATGCTGCACGCCCCGCGCTCCGCCCTGCCCGAGATCAAGCTGCTGCTGCCCGGCAGCGAGACGCCGACGATCATCCCGCTCGAAGGCTCACCCGACCGCGTCGCGGTACACGCCGTCTGCCGCGAGAACGTGTTCTGGGAGACGCTCGAGAGTCTCAAGCGCGTCGGCGCCAGCGCGATGCTGGTACTGCCGGTCGAGAAGATGCTGGCGTGAGAGGCAAGCCATGACGCCGATCCGGATCTACGATTGGCAGCGGCTCGATGCAGCCGATCGCCTCGCGGCGCTCGCGCGCCCGGTGCAGACGCTGCAGTCGCGCACGCTGGCGCAGGCACAGGCGATCATCGATGCCGTGCGCGCCGAAGGCGACCCAGCCGTACGCCGCTGCACGCAGGAGTTCGATGGCGTCGAGCTCGGGCAGCTACGCGTCGGCGCGGGCGAGTTCGCCCGCGCGCGCGCCGTGCTCAGTGACGCGCAGGTCGGCGCGCTCGAGCGCGCCGTGGGCAATGTCGAGGCGTTCCACCGCGCCTCCATGCCGCGGCCGCTGACGGTGGACCTGCAGCCCGGAGTGCGCTGTGAGCGGCTGATCCGGCCGATCCAGATCGTGGGGCTGTATGTGCCGTCGGGATCGGCGCCGTTGCCCTCGACCGTGATCATGCTCGCCGTGCCGGCGCGCCTCGCCGGCTGCCCAAGGCGCATTCTGTGCACCCCGCCCGATCCCACCGGCAGCGCCAACGCTGCGGTACTGGTCGCGGCTGAGCTGTGCGGCATCGATGAGGTGTTCAAGATCGGAGGGGCCCAGGCGATCGCGGCCATGGCCTACGGGACGGCGAGCGTATCCAAGGTCGCCAAGATTTTTGGCCCGGGAAACGCCTGGGTGACCGCGGCCAAGCAACTCGTGGCGGCCGATCCGCACGGCGCGGCGCTCGATCTGCCGGCCGGGCCCTCGGAGGTGCTGGTGATCGCCGATGACACCGCCCCGCCGCCGTTCGTCGCCGCCGATCTGCTCGCGCAGACCGAGCATGATGTGCTCGCGCAGGCGATCCTGCTGACCACCAGCGGCGCGCTCGCCGAGCAGGTGGCCGTCGAGCTCATCGAGCAGGCTCGGTCGCTCGCGCGTCAATCGGTGCTGCAGTACTCGCTCGGGAATGTGCGCATTCTGCGCATGCCCGACCTCGAGGCGGCGCTCGAAGCGAGCGAGCTGTACGCCCCCGAGCACCTGATCCTCGCAGTCCGCGAACCACGGCGGCTGCTCGAGCGGGTCCACAACGCCGGCTCGGTGTTCCTCGGGCACTGGTCGCCGGAGACGATCGGCGATTACTGCTCGGGTACCAATCATGTGCTGCCGACCTACGGCTATGCGCGCGCCTACAGCGGCCTCTCGGTCGACGACTTCACGCGTCGCATCACCGCGCAGGAGCTCTCGCCTCAGGGCTTGAGCACCCTCGGACCGACCGCGAATGTGCTCGCGCAGCTGGAAGGGCTCGATGCGCACGCGCGTGCGGTCGAGCTGCGGCTGGCGGCGTTGCGCGCGCAGGCTCACCCGTGAGCTGGGTCAGCGAGCTCGCGCGCCCGGAGATCCAGGCGTTCGTCGCCCCCGAGGTCCCGGTCTCGGAGCCGGGAATGGTGCGCCTGCATGCCAACGAGCTGCCGTGGCGCACGCTAGCCGATCGCACTGCGGCCGGTCTGAATCACTACCCCGACCCGCAGGCCCAGCCGCTGAGCGTCGCGCTCGCGGCACACTACGGCGTGCCTGCCTCGATGCTGCTGCCGGGTCGCGGCAGCGATGAGGCCATCGACCTGCTGGTGCGCGCATATTGCCGCGCCGGCGAGGACGCGGTGCTGATCTGTCCGCCGACCTTCGTCACCTATCAGGCAGCGGCGCAGGTGCAGGGCGCCGCCGTGCAAGTTGTGCCGCTGCGACGGCACGAGCCGCCGAGCGGCGACTTCGAATTGGACGCCGATGCCATCCGGGCCTGCTGCCTGCAAACGACAGCAGCGCGAGTGAAGCTGGTGTTCGTGTGCTCGCCGAACAATCCGACCGGCAATCGCCTGGATGACGAACGCATCCTGAGCCTCGCGCGCTCGCTCGACGGGCGTGCATTGGTCGTGGTCGACGAGGCCTACGTCGAATTCTCCGCCGAGCCGTCGCTGAGTGCGCAGCTCGCGGCGCACCCGGGCCTGGTGGTGCTGCGCACGCTGTCCAAGGCACATGGACTCGCCGGGGTGCGCTGCGGCGCCGTGCTCGCGCAGCCCGAAGTGATCGA
>JASHTF010000385.1 GCA_030040715.1 Gammaproteobacteria bacterium
GTCGTCGCGGCTGGCGCCCGGGCAGCGCTGGCTGCCGGGCGTGTGCCGCGCGGTGTGCCGCCGGGCGCGAGCGGTGCCGCGGGTGCGTCCGGGTTGCCGGCGTCGAACTGCAACAGCATCACCTCGTGATCGCGCGCGACGTGCGCCAGCGGCTGGGCGCGCACCTGGGCGGGCTGCTGGCCGTTGTCGCGGTGGATGCCGGTGATGCGGGCGACCGGGAAGCCGGCGGGAAACACCCCGCCGAGTCCCGAGCTCACCAGCAGATCGCCGCTCTCCACGTCGGCGTTCTCGGCCAGATAGGGCAGCAGCAGCTCGCCGTCGCTGCCGATGGCGATTGCCCGCAGATTGTTGCGCGTCACCTGCACCGGGATGGCTCCCGCGGGGTCGGTCACCAGAATGACTTCCGCGCTCCAGGGGCCGACGCGGGCCACCTGGCCGAGAATTCCGCTGCCGTCGGCCACCGCCTCATTCACGGTCACCCCCGCGCGTGCGCCCTGGTCGATGACGATGCGCTGACGCAGCGGATCGGTCTCGACGCCGATGATCTCCGCGAGCTGCCAGTGCTTGATGAGCGGCGGCAGCGACGAGCGCAGCCCGCGCAGCTCGGCATTCTCGCGCTCGAGGGCGTCCTCGCGCATCGCCTGCAGCTGCAGCTGCTCGAGCTCGACCCGCAGCCGCTCGTTCTCGGTCCGCAGCGCCGAGCGCGTCTCGAAGCTCTGGGACAGCCATTGCCAGGCGACGCTCGGCGAGCTCACGGCCATCTGCACCGGATAGGCCACCCCCTCGAGCGCGTAGCGCAGGCGCTGCGCGAGGTGACTGTGTGCGTCAAAGTACATCAGCCCGATCGACAGCAGTGCGCACACCGTAAAGCGCAATCCGGCCGATGGACCGCGGCCGTAGAGCGGGCGATCCATGTTGCTGCCGAGCACCGCCATGATCCGCTCGCCTAGTGGGCGCTGCGCGGCGCGTGCGGACCAGGGGCGCCGGTGCGACCGCCCGGCGGTTCGAGCACGCGGCCGCGGCTGCGGCGCGCGGGAGGCGTGTCATTCGAGGCCGAAATGTCCAGGTCCCATCTGATCCATCAATTCCAGGATGCGCCCGCCACCGCGCGCCACGCAGGTGAGCGGGTCATCGGCGATCACCACCGGCAGCCCCGTCTCCTCCATGAGCAGCTTGTCGACGTCGCGCAGCAATGCGCCGCCGCCAGTGAGCACGATACCGCGTTCGGCGACGTCGGCGCCGAGCTCGGGCGGCGTCTGCTCGAGCGCCTGCTTGACGGCGCTGACGATACCCTGCAGCGGCTCCTGCAGCGCCTCCAGGATCTCGTTGCTGTTGAGCGTAAAGCTGCGCGGAACGCCCTCGGATAAGTTGCGTCCCTTGACCGACAATTCGCGTACCTGCGCACCCGGATAGGCCGAGCCGATCTCGATCTTGATGCGCTCGGCGGTGGCCTCGCCGATGAGAATACCGTAGTTGCGGCGGACGTAGTTCATGATCGCCTCATCGAAGCGATCGCCGCCGATGCGGGCCGAATTGGCGTAGACGATGCCATTGAGCGACAGTACCGCGACCTCGCTGGTACCGCCGCCGATATCAAGCACCATCGAGCCGCGCGCCTCCTGCACCGGCAGCCCGGCTCCGACCGCGGCGGCCATCGGCTCGCTGACGATCGCGACGTTGCGCGCACCCGCGCCCTCGGCCGACTCGCGAATCGCGCGCCGCTCAACCTGGGTAGAACCGAACGGCACGCACACCAGCACACGCGGAGAGGGTTTGAGAAAGCGGTTGCCGTGCACCTTATTGATGAAGTACTGCAGCATCTTCTCGGTGTAGGTGAAGTCGGCAATCACTCCGTCCTTCATCGGCCGCACCGCGGTAATGTGTCCGGGGGTGCGGCCGAGCATGCTCTTGGCCTCGGCGCCGACCGCAACGATCACCTTACCGCCACGCGAGGGCTCATCCTGCACCGCCACGACCGAGGGCTCGTTGAGCACAATTCCCTTGTCACGCACGTAGATCAGCGTGTTCGCGGTCCCCAGATCGATCGACAGATCGCTGGAGAAGTAGCCGCGCAGGCGTTTGAACATGAGAGCAGTAGACCTTTTGTATAATCGTTAGGAAAAAATTGGGCGCTAATCTAGCAACCGAGGACATAATCCACAAGGCAAGTTATATGATTTCGCGCTCATTTTTAGCATCACACGAGAGCGCGCCGGCACCGGCGAGCGCACCCGCATGAGCATCAAGCGCAGCGATATCGAGAGCATCGCCCATCTCGCGCGTCTCGCATTGAGCGAGCCGGAGATTCCCCGCTACATCGACGAGCTGTCGCGCATTCTCGGACTGGTCGAGCAGCTCACTCGCGTCGACACCAGCGCGGTGACGCCGATGGCACATCCGCTGCCGGGCCAGCGGCAGCGACTGCGGGCGGACGCGGTGACCGAGACCGATCAGCACCAGCTGTATCAGCGCAATGCGCCGCAGGTGAGCACCGGGTTGTACCTGGTCCCGCGTGTCATCGAATGAGCGAGCTGTACGCCAGAACCGTCGCCGAGTTGTCGCAGGAGCTGCGCGCGGGCTCCGTGTCCAGCGTCGAGCTCACGCGCTTGTTCCTGGCGCGCACGCAGCAGTACCAAAGCGAGCTCAACGCCTTCATAACCATCAGCGCCGACAGTGCGCTCGAGCAGGCGGCGCGCGCGGACGAGCGGCTGCGCGCCGGCACCGCCGGCCCCTTGACCGGCGTGCCGATCGCACACAAGGACATCTTCTGCACGCGCGGTGAGAAGACCAGCTGCGGCTCGCGCATGCTCGCGAATTTCATCTCACCGTACGACGCCACCGTGGTCGAGCGCCTCAGGGCTGCCGGCGCGGTGATGATTGGAAAGACCAACATGGATGAGTTCGCCATGGGCTCATCGAACGAGAACAGCTTCTTCGGTCCGGTGCGCAATCCCTGGGATCTGACGCGCGTACCCGGCGGCTCGTCCGGTGGCTCGGCGGCGGCGGTTGCGGCCCGGCTGGTACCGGCGGCGACCGGCACCGACACCGGCGGGTCGATCCGCCAGCCCGCGGCACTGTGCGGGGTCACCGGCATCAAGCCAACCTACGGGCGGGTGTCGCGCTATGGAATGATCGCCTTCGCCTCGAGCCTCGATCAGGGCGGAGTGCTCGCGATCGATGCCGAGGATGCCGCGTTGCTGCTGGCGGCGATGGCGGGGTTCGACCAGCGCGATTCCACCAGCGTGGAACTGCCCGTGCCGCCGCTGCACGCGACCCTCGAGCAGCCGCTCAAGGGCGTGAAGATCGGACTGCTCAAGGAGTTCTTCGATGAGGGACTCGATCGCGGCATCGAGCAGTGCATCCAGACCGGGTTGTCGGTGCTGCAGGCTCAGGGAGCGGTTGTGCGCGAGGTGAGTCTGCCGAACCTGCCGCTGTCGGTACCAACCTATTATGTGGTCGCGCCGGCCGAGTGCTCCTCAAATCTCGCGCGCTTCGACGGCGTGCGCTACGGTTATCGCTGTGAGCAGCCGCTCGATCTGCTCGATCTCTATCAGCGCACGCGCTCCGAGGGGTTCGGCGCCGAGGTTAAGAGGCGCATCATGGTGGGTACCTACGTACTCTCGGCGGGCTACTACGACGCCTACTATCTGCGCGCCCAGCGCGTACGGGCGCTGATCAGCGCGGACTTCGAGCGCGCCTTCCACGAGGTCGACGTGCTGCTCGGGCCGACGACGCCGACCACGGCGTTCGAGCTCGGCGCCAAGACCAGTGATCCGGTGACCATGTATCTGAACGACATCTATACCATTGGAGCAAACCTTGCAGGGCTGCCGGCGATGTCGATCCCGTGCGGCTTCGTCGATGGTTTGCCGGCCGGCATGCAGCTGATCGGTCCGCACTTCTCCGAGGCCAGCCTGCTGAACATCGCGCACCGCTATCAGCGCGAGACCGACTGGCATCTGCGGCTGCCATCGCGTTTCACCTGAGGAACGGGCGACGCAGATGGAATGGGAAACGGTCATCGGACTTGAGGTGCACGCGCAGCTCGCGACCCGCTCGAAGATCTTCTCGGGCTCGGCCACCGCGTACGGGGCCGCTCCCAACAGCCAGGCGAACCTGGTGGATCTGGCCTATCCAGGTGTGCTGCCGGTGCTGAACGGCGAGGCGGTACGCATGGCGGTGAAGTTCGGCCTGGCGATCAACGCGCGCGTGGCGCGCCGCTCGATCTTCGCCCGCAAGAACTACTTCTATCCCGATCTGCCGAAGGGCTATCAGATCAGCCAGTACGAGCTGCCGCTGGTCGCCGGGGGTGCGGTCGACATCGTGCTCGAGGACGGCAGCACACGCCGCATTGGTGTGACGCGGGCGCATCTCGAGGAGGACGCCGGCAAATCGCTGCACGAGGGGCTGGCCGGACTGACCGGCGTCGATCTCAATCGCGCCGGCACGCCGCTGATCGAGATCGTCTCCGAGCCGCACATGCGTTCGGCCAAGGAGGCGGTGACGTATCTGAAGAAGATTCACACGCTGGTGCGCTACCTCGGGATCTGCGACGGCAACATGCAGGAAGGATCGTTCCGGTGCGACGCCAACGTGTCGGTGCGGCCGCGCGGCGCCGACAAGTTTGGTACCCGCACCGAGACCAAGAATCTCAATTCCTTCCGTTTCGCCGAACGTGCCATCAACTACGAGATCGCACGGCAGATCGAGCTGCTCGAGAGCGGCGGCAAGGTGCTGCAGGAGACGCGGCTGTACGATGCCGATCGCGGCGAGACTCGCTCCATGCGCAGCAAGGAGGAGGCCAACGACTATCGCTATTTTCCCGATCCGGACCTGCTGCCGCTCGAGATCGACCAGATGTACATCGACGCCGTGGCCGCGACGCTGCCGGAGCTGCCCGATCAGAAGGCGCTGCGCCTCATGAGTGAATATGCGCTCAGCGGCTATGACGCCGGGGTGCTGACGGCGAGCGCCGAGCTGGCCGACTACTATGAAGTGGTGGTGCGCGATCTCGGAGGCCATGCCAAGCTCGTCGCCCACACCGTGACGGGTGACCTGGCGAGCCTGCTCAACCGCGAGGCAGTGGAGATCGGCGACAGCCGCATCCGGCCCGCAGCACTCGCACGCCTGCTGGCGCGCGTGGTCGACAACACCATTTCGGGCAAAATCGCCAAGGACGTGCTCGAGGCGATGTGGCAGGAGGGACGCGAAGCCGATGCCATCATCGAAGAGCGCGGCCTGCGCCAGATCAGCGACGACGGCGCGCTCGAGCAGGCGATCGCGCGGGTGTTGGTCGCGCACCCCGGGCAGCTGGCCGACTATCGCGCCGGCAAGGAGAAATTGTTCGGTTTCTTCGTGGGTCAGGTGATGAAGGCGACCGCGGGCAAGGCCAATCCTGCGCGCCTGAACGAGCTGCTGAAGCAGAAGCTGCATGCCTGAGCTCGAGCAGTCGACCGCTGGCATCGTCGCTGCGGCGGGCGAGCTGCGCCGCTTCGTGCTCGAGCGCCACCCGGTGCGCGGCTTCTGGACACGGCTCGATGGTCCGTGGCGCGAGCTGTGCAGCCTGCAGCACCATCCGCCGCCCGTCGAGCGGCTGCTCGGCGAGGCCGTTACCGCCTCGGTGTTGCTGGCTGCGACGCTGAAGTTTCACGGCACGCTCACCCTGCAGCTCGAGGGCCGCGGCCTGGTGCGACTGCTGGTCGCCCAGTGCACGCACGACCTGGGAATCCGGGCGCTGGCGCGCATCGATGCGCCGCTGCCCGAGCACGTCGGCTTTCGGCAGCTGGTCGGCGACAGCCGCCTGGCGGTCACCATCGAGGCTGACGAGCAGGCGGCGCGCTATCAGGGGATCGTGCAGCTGCAAGGCGAGACGCTGTCCGACTGCCTGGAGAGCTACTTCGCCACTTCGGAGCAACTGCCGACGCGCATTGCGCTCGCGGCCGATGCGGCGCATGCGAGCGGCGTGCTGATGCAGAAGATGCCGAGCGCGCACGCGCAGCACGAGGCGCTCGAGCTCGCCGCGCAGCGCGCCTGGGAGGACGTCCAGGCGAACCTGCATGCGCTACCGCTGCGGCTGCTGCAATCTGCGAGCGCCGAGGAGACCTTGCGTCGAGTCGGCGGCGTGCACGACGGGCGCGTGTTTGCCGGCACTGCGGTGCGGTTTGCATGCCGCTGCAGCCCCTCGCGGGTCGCGGGGCTGTTGCGCTCGCTCGGAGCGCAGGAGATCCACGGGGTGCTGGCCGAACAGGGAGAGGTGAGCGTGACCTGTGAGTTCTGCGGCCGGGCCTATCGCTTCGATGCCATCGACGTCGAGCGACTGTTTGCGTCAGAGCCGAGCCCCGAGGCCCCTCAGTCAATCAACTGAGCGTTGCCAGAGCCGAGGAGACGGGCGCGATCGACGCCGCGATCACTCGCGCTCGCGCGCTGGCGAGAGCTGCGCAGCGTCGCTGCGCGAGCTGGCCGCGGTAGGCTCGATCGCGCGCAGATAAGCGGCGCCGCCGAGGTTCGCCATCTGCTGCAGGATGTGGTCGCGCTGCGCGAGCACATAGCGCGACGGGGCGTTGACGTGCAGGCGGCGCGGATTCGGCAGCACCGCGGCGAGCAGCGCGCTCTGGGGGGCGGTCAGCTGCGCGGCCGGGACGCGAAAGTAATGGCGCGCGGCCGCCTCGACGCCGTAGACGCCGTAGCCGAACTGCACCACGTTCAAGTACACCTCGAGAATGCGCTCCTTCGGCCAGCAGGTCTCGATCATGACCGTGAGCAGCGCTTCGATCCCCTTGCGCGCGAGGCTGCGGTCGGCCGACAGGAACAGATTCTTGGCGACCTGCTGACTGATGGTGCTCGCCCCGCGCAGCCGCGCGCCGCGCTCGTGCGCGCGCACCGCGGCACGGATCGAGGTGAAGTCGAAACCGTAATGAAAGGGAAACTCCTGGTCCTCCGCAGCGATGACCGCGAGTGCCGCCTGTGGGGAGATCTCCTCCAGACTCTTCCAGCGATACTCGGTACGGTAGTGACGCTCGCCGGCCCACCAGGCGTGCGCGCGCGCCTCGAGCATGAACGCGGTGGTCGGTGGATTGAGCCACCTGAGGCTCGCCACGGTGGCGAGCATCACGAGCAGCACGGTCGCGAGCAGGCCGAGGACGATCGAGCCTGCGACGCGCCAGGCACTGCGCGCGCTGCGACGCCTCATGACCTCAGGGCCATTGTGCTTCGACGGTACGCTCGCAGCCCGCCAGATCGCGATAGCCGCGCACCCGCGCGTAGCCGCGCGCCCGCAGCGCCTGCATCACCTCCGTCGCCTGACCGACACCGTGCTCGAGCACCAGCCACCCGCGCGGCACCAGATAACCGGGCGCCTCCGATACAATGTGTCGCAAGGCCTCGAAGCCGGTGGCGCCGGGCGTGAGCGCCTCGCGCGGCTCGTGGCGCAGCGACCACAGAGCCGGATCGCCGGCAGCCACGTACGGTGGGTTGCTCGCGATCAGATCGAAGCGGCGCCCGGCGAGCGGCACGAACCAATCGCCCAGCAGCCACTCGACCTGGGCAACGCCGAGGCGCGCGCCGTTGGTGCGTGCGAGCGCGAGGGCGGCGCTCGAGCGATCGGTGGCGGTGATGCGCCACGCCGGCCGCTCGAGCGCGAGGGCGAGCGCGATGGCGCCGGAGCCGGTGCCCAGGTCGCAAAGACGCTGCGGCTCGGCGGCGGGGCACAGCGCGAGGCAACGCTCGACCAGCAGCTCGGTCTCGGGCCGCGGAACCAGCACCGCCGGAGAGACCGTGAGCGAGCGGGACCAGAACTCGCGCTCACCGGTGAGGTACGCGATCGGCCAGCCCGCCGCTGCCCGCGCGAGCAGTGCCTCGTAGGCGGCCGCCGCGGCGGGCGCCACGCCCGCATCGCGATGCGCGAGCAGATAGCTGCGCGGCCGCTCGAGGGCGTGAGCCAGCAGCAGCTCCGCCTGCAAGCGGGGCGCATCGCCGTGCGCGGCCAGAAGAGCCAGGCCGCGCTCGAGCAGCTGCTCGATCGAGCGCACACCGGCCTCGGCGGCGATCGGGTCTGTTAGATTGTGGGCTCCCATCGGAGCGATTATGAACTCACCCGGACCGCCGGTGCGCGGTGCCGACAACGGACCGCCGGTACGCGGCGCGAACGTGAGCGAATGGCTGGAGCGGGCCGGACAGCTGTTCCGCGTCTCGCTGCTCAAGTGCCTGCCGCTCGCCACGATCGCGGTGCTGTGCTCCGATGTGCCGCTTCTATACTGGGTTGCGAGCGGTCATGACCTCACGCGCGCCCCGCCGGCAGACAGCGTGTATTGGACGCTGTACGTGTTCGCGGCTGCGGTAGCGCTGTACGTCTTGAGCGCGGTCATGTTGCAGCAACGCTCGGTGGCGCTCGCTGCGCCCTTCGAGGCGGGAACGGCACTGCGAGAGGCGGGGCGGCGCTTCCCGATGCTGCTGCTGACCTGGGTGCTGGCGTGGGCCAGCCTGGTGGCGGGGTTCTTTCTGCTGATTGTGCCCGGAATATTTCTGCTGGTGTGCTATCCGCTATTGATGCCGGTGGTGCTGTTCGAGCGCCAGAATCCTTACATGGCGCTGGTGCGGTGTGTGCTGCTGGTGCGTCCGCACTGGTGGAAGATGCTGGCGGCGCTGCTGATCGCGCTGCTGGTGGTGCTGGTGGGAGTGATCGCGATGGCCGCGGTGCTGGACGTGGTGGCGGCGCTGCTGGCCGGCCAAGGTCACGCGTTTCAGGCCATCGTCGCGGCCGGATCGGTAGCGATCGGGGCGGTGGCGTTCTCGTTCCTGAGCGCACTGGCGCTGACACTTCACTCGGCGCTGGCGAGCAGCTCCGCCTGATACTCCTCGTGCAGCGCACGCAGCAGCTCATCTAGATGTCCCTCCATGATCTGCGGCAGCCGATAGAGCGTCAGATTGATGCGATGGTCGGTGACGCGCCCCTGAGGGAAATTGTAGGTACGGATGCGCTCGGAGCGCTCCGCGGTCCCGACCTGCAGCCGCCGCGATAGCGCCTGCTCGCTGAGTTGCTTCTCCTGCTCCGCGGCCAACAGGCGCGCGGCGAGCAGCGCCAGCGCGCGCGCGCGGTTCTTGTGCTGCGAGCGCTCGTCCTGGCACTCAACCACGATCCCGCTGGGCAGGTGCGTGATGCGCACCGCCGAGTCGGTCTTGTTCACGTGCTGCCCACCGGCGCCCGAGGCGCGGTAGGTGTCGACCCGCAACTCAGCGGGGTTGATCGCGACCTTCTCGAGCTCATCGAGCTCGGGCAGGATCGCGACCGTCACCGTGGAGGTATGGATGCGGCCCTGGGCCTCGGTCGCCGGCACGCGCTGGACGCGATGCGTGCCGGATTCGAACTTCAGCCTGGAGAAGACCCCGCGGCCGACGACGCGGCAGATCACCTCGCGATAGCCACCGTGTTCGCCCGGGCTCTCGCTGAGGGTCTCCACCTGCCAGCCCTGCGACTCGGCATAGCGGCTGTACATGCGCAGCAGATCCCCGGCGAACAGGGCGGCTTCATCCCCCCCGGTGCCGGCGCGGATCTCCAGATAGATATTGCGCTCGTCCCGCTGGTCACGCGGGATCAGCAGCTTCTGCAGCTCCAGATCGCGCTGCTGCAAAGCACGCTTGACCAGCGCCGCCTCCTCGGCGCCGAGCGAGCGGATGGCCGCGTCGGCGTCATTTAACATCTCCTCGGCTGCCGACAGCTCCTGCTCGAGCCGCCGATAGTCCGCGAACGCCTCCGCAGTCGGCTGCAAGCGGGCGTATTCGACCGATAGGTCACGGAACTGCTGCACATTTCCGAGCACCCCGGGCTCGGCCAGTAGCTGCCCGAGCTCCTCGAAGCGCTGCTCGGCTTTTTCGAGCTTTTGTCGCACCGAGGACTTCATTTCTGTGCAACCTTCATTTGGGCTATAGTCTAACGGTCATGGCCCCACACCACCCCCCCAGGGCCTGCACGACGCTGCTGGCCGCTGCGACTTTGACCGCCTGGGCGCTGTCCGCGCAGGCCGCGCCCTCACAGCCTCAGGACGTGCAGGACTCGAATGCATTGATCATGACGGCGGAGATCGCGCTGCGGCGAGACGACTGCGGCCAGGCATCCTCCGACTACACGGCGGCCGCACAGAAGCTCTCGAGCGTGCAGCTCGCCAAGCGCGCCGCCGAGGTGTCGCTCGGATGCGGGCAGTATGAGACCGCCGAGCGCGCCGCGGCACGTTGGCACCAGCTGCTGCCCTCGGATCCGGCGCCACTGGCGGCGAGCATGCGTGCGGCGTTGGGGCTGTACAAGATCGACGCGGCGCGCAGCGCCTTCCAAAGCTGGCTACAGAGCGCGCAGACGCAGCCGGCAGGCAGCAGCAACCACGGGATGCAGAGCCCGAGTGGCACGCAGGCTCCGGGCAACGCCCCCGCCGCGGGCGGTGGCTCACCCGGTGGCCCGGGCGGTGGCGAAGCGCCCGCTGGATCGGCCGGCGGCCAGGGGCCCGGTGGCACGGCGCCAACCGACGTCCTGCAGCAGCTGCAGCAGCTCGCGGACGACAGCGGCGTACCGGCCACGCTCGCGATGTTGCGCGGCGTGCAGGCTCGGCCGCTGCAGAGTGGTGCCGGGCAGCTTGCACTCGCGGATCTGGCGCTCGACGGCTGGAACTATCGCGAAGCGCTGCAGTACGCGCAGCGCGCGCTTGATCAGGGCGCCGAGCGCGCCTCGGCCCAGGTCGTGCTGGCGCGCGCGCATGC
>JASHTF010000386.1 GCA_030040715.1 Gammaproteobacteria bacterium
CGTCGGCGGATCACTCGCCTGATAGACGACTTGGCCGTGAAACAGGGTCAACTCACATCGCATCTGCTCCAGCTCGGACGCAGGAACGGCATAGGGGTTGCGATCCCAGACCGCGACATCCGCTTCTTTGCCCGGCTCGAGAGTCCCGATGCGGTTCTCGAGAAACAGCTGGCGCGCGGCTGCGGCGGTGTAGGCGCGCAGCGCCGCATGCACGTCGACCGATTCTGCGGTGCCGAACGGTTGCGCGCCATAGGTTCCCTTGAGCGCCTGGCGCTGCACCGCGGCCCAGATCCCATAGCGTGCGGCAATCGGTGTGACCGGAAAATCCGAGCCCCCGGTCCACTGTATCCCGCGCGCGAGCAAGGTCTTCAGCGGCTCGACGTGTTGCGCGCGCTCGGGACCGAAGTTGCCCGCGTAATTGTCGCCGATCCACCACAGGAAGGGAGGTTGCATCTCGGGGTAGCCGGCGTCGTAGTGTTTCTCGAGCGCGGCCATGACCTCGATGGCGTGCGCCGTGGGCAGGTTGGCGTGGATGATGGCGTGGCGCAGTCCGCGCGTCGGTTTCTCGTGCAGCACCTGCGCATAGGTATCCACCACCCAATCGATGGCCCGATCGCCGATCGCATGGGTGCCGACGTGCACTCCCGCCTGATGCAGCAGCCGCACCATCTGCCGGTAGACCGCCGGATCCGTCGTCGGATAGCCGTAATTGCCCGGGTCGACTCCGGTGGAATTCTTATTCCACTGCTGGTAGACCCAAGCCGTACGCCCGCCGCCGCTGCCGTCCATGAAGATCTTGGCGCCGCAGGAGATCAGCCGGCCGTCGCCGAGCGATTGCGGTGGCCGCGGCTGCGCCTCGATGGACTTGAGCGCCGCCTGAGCCGAATCCACCGTCGTGCCGGCGCCCCAGAGCACACACACGTGTTCGGTCAGCTGGCCCGCGTCCAGCAGCGCTCGGTACGCGTCCCAGGTGGGCTGAAAGATGAGCGGGTCTTTGTACGCCGTCATGCCTTCACGATGCAGCGTCTCGATCATCCTCAGGATGCCCTGTTTACGCTGCGCCATCGTCGGCTCTGGAATCAGCGTAGTCACCAGCGCCTGGGCACTTTCCTTGAGCACTCCACTGGGCGCGCCGCTGCGGTCGCGGTCGATCGTGCCCGCGGGCGGGTTAGGCGTGCTGGCGCCGATCTTCGCCAGGCGCAACCCGTAGCTATTGGTGACGCCGTAGTGTCCGGTGGTCTGCTCCAACCAGACGGGATTGTTGGGAGCAGCGGCGTCCAGGTCGGCGGCAGACACATAGCGACGCTCGGCCAGTTTGCCTTCATCCCAACCCTGCCCCTGGATCCACTCGCCGGGTTTGAGCTGCGCAGCTCGCGCGCGCACGCGTTGCACGATCTCGGCCACGCTGCCGGCATCGCCGAGCCCGACCGCGATGACCTCATCGAGACCACCGCCGGCGACATGCGCGTGGGTATCGATCAGACCCGGCGTAGCCGTGCGTCCGTGTAGATCGATGATGCGCGTCTGCGGTCCCGCCAGCGCGAGGATGGCGGTGTCCCTACCCACGGCGAGCACCCTGCCGGCGCGAATGGCAATGGCCTGGGCCACCGAGTCGCGCGCATCGACCGTGAGGATAGTTCCGTGCGCCAGGATCAGATCCGCCGGGCGCACCGGCGCATTCGCGGCCGCCGCCACGATCGACAGCGCGCTCGAGATCAGCGCCACGGTACCGCTCCGTAACCACATGTCCTTCATTGCGCCCCTGATTTATCGTTTATGGGTTGCTGTTGCCTATGAGCCTATGCCAGCGTCGCCTGCAGGTCCAGCGGCGACACACGGGCCGGGGCGCGCAGCTTCGCCTCCCCGTCAGGCGGGCAACGCGAGCTAGAATCGCACCGGTAGCTCGCGCACCGTAGCTCGGGCACCGGTAGCTCGCGCACCGCTGCGGCGCTAACGATGGAGGATCCCCATGACGCTCACTGACTCGACGGCGGCCATCGATCGCGTGCAGGTTGTCGAGCCGCGCACGCGCGATCTGGGTGGCGGATTTCTGGTGCAGCGTGTGCTGCCCTCTGCGGCTCGGCGCACGGTCGGACCGTTTGTGTTTTTCGATCGCATGGGCCCGGCCGAGTTTGCGGCTGGAACTGGGGTCGACGTGCGGCCGCATCCACACATCGGCCTCGCAACCGTCACGTATCTGTTCGACGGTGAGCTGCTGCACCGGGACAGTCTCGGCAACACTCAAGCGATTCGGCCCGGCGAGGTCAACTGGATGCTCGCCGGGCGCGGCATCGTTCATTCCGAGCGCACCTCAGTACCGGTGCGCGCGGCCCCCTCGCGTCTGTCCGGTATCCAAACCTGGGTGGGGTTGCCGCAGAAGCAAGAGCAAGCGCCGCCCTCGTTCAGCCACCACGCCGCGGCCGAGCTGCCGCAGGCCGAGCACGCCGGAGTGCGCTTGCGGCTGATCGCCGGCGCCCTGGCGGGACTGAGCTCGCCCGTGCCCACGTGCTCGCCGCTGTTCTATGCCGACGCCCAGCTCGAGGGCGGTGCTACCCTCGAGCTCGAGGCGGAGTATGCGGAACGAGGAATTTTCATCAGCGAGGGCGGCATCGAGGTGGAGCACCAGTCATTTGGCGCCGGCCACATGCTGGTGTTTCAGCCCGGTGGACGTATCGCGGCGCGTGCTGCCGGAGCGACGCGCCTGCTGTTGCTCGGGGGCGAGCGGCTCGATGGGGAGCGCAGCGTTTGGTGGAACTTCGTGTCAAGCTCGCCGCAGCGCCTGCAGCGCGCCGCCGAGGATTGGCGCGCGGGACGATTCGGCAGCGTTCCGGGCGACCATGAGTTCATTCCATTGCCGGATACGCCGCCGCCTGCGGCAGCCCCGGCAACGCACGTGCCAAAGTCCGTCGACTACCCCTAGCTCCCGGTCGGCGGGTGTGCGTCGGGCTGCTCTCGGCAATCGACGGTATCGGTTATGCTGATACGACAATCAACCTGACAGGTTACGGACAACAACGTTAGGAGGATCCCGTGGCTATCGAATCAAGCAATGGTGCCGAACAACTGCGCTCGGCGATCAGACACACGGTGGGTCATCATTGGGTGTTGTTTCTGTGCGAGGGAATCGCCCTGGTCATTCTCGGGATCATCGCCATCCTCGCGCCGACTCTGGCCTCGCTGGCCGCGACGATATTTTTCGGCTGGATCCTGCTGCTCAGCGGTGCCATCGGGTTGATCGCTACCCTGCGGGCACGTCACGCGCCCGGGTTCGGGTGGTCGCTCGCGTCGGCGATCGTCGGCATCGCTGCCGGGGCGGTGCTGCTGGGCCGGCCCGTTCAGGGAGTGTTGTCACTCACGGCCGTGCTGATCGCGTTTCTGTTCCTCGAGGGCATCGTCTCCATTCTCTACGCGCTCGAGCATCGGCGCGGCCTCTCGGGTCGCTGGGGCTGGATGCTCGCGAGCGGGGTGCTCGACATCGTGCTCGGCGCGATCTTGCTGGCCGGTCTGCCTGGAACGGCACTCTGGGCGCTCGGGGTCATCGTCGGCATCAACCTGATCTTCGGCGGTTGGGCACTGATCCTGATGGCGCTGTCGGCGCGGCCTGCCGCAGCCACGGGGCAGTAGCTCGCGCTCTAGCGTTCCCCGATCAGGTAGCGGCAGCCGGCCGCGCCCATGCGTGCCCAATGCACCGCGCCGGCCGGCACGTCGCAGCGCTCACCGGCGCGATAGGTGCGCTGCCCGCCGTGCTGTCCCAGCGTCATCTCGCCTTCGAGGATGATGTGCGCGGTCTCGCGGTCGTGGGTGTGCTCGGGGTAAAAGGCTGCAGGTCCGTCGCGCCACACGTAGGTGCGCACGAACCCCTCTTGGTGCAGCGCTTGCTCGAGCGCCTCCAGCTCCGATGACGCGCCCGTGCCCACGTCCCTGAACCCTCGACCTGCAGTCCCACGCTCACTGCGCCGACCGCCCGCGCCGCACACCGCAACGCCGGCGGCCGCATCAGTGCGGCCGAAACACCACCGCCGTCACGCGATTGACCAGATGCCGCGAGGCCAGCCGCTGCGAGACGACTCCCAGCCGATTCGCAAGCCCGGAGACCACCAGGCTCTTGCCCGCGGCCAGTGCCTTCAGACCCACACGCGCCACGTCCGCGGCACTTTCGCCGTGCCTGCGCGCCGCGGAGCGGCCCGCGACGTCGGCGAACTCGGTCTGCGTCGCGCCGGGGCATAGGGCACAGACGCGCACTCCGTAGCGCGATACCTCCTGCGCCAGTCCCTCGGCAAACAGCAGATCAAACGACTTGGTCGCGGCGTAAGTGCTCATGTACGGCACCGCCTGGAATGCGGCGGTGGAGGCGAGGACCAGGATGTCGCCGCCTCCGCGCTCGACCATCTGCGGTAAGTACAGCCGCGTGAGCTTCACCACCGCGCCCACATTCACCTGCACCATCTCGGCGAGCCGCTCGAGCGGCGTGTGCCGAAACTCTCCGTAGCTGCCGAAGCCGGCATTGTTGACCAGCAACGCAACCGGAATCGTCTTGGCCTGGGTGAAGGCGAACAGCTCCTCGGGGCCATGCTCCAAGGCCAGATCGACCCGACAGACTTCAACCGTGGCAGCGTGCGCTCCGCGCAGCTCCGCGGCGAGCGCATCCAGCCGCTCCTGCCGCCGCGCGGTCAGCACCAGCTTCGCGCCCGCGCCCGCAAGCGCATGCGCGATCGCCGCCCCGATGCCCGCGCTCGCGCCCGTGACCAGCGCCCATTGCCCTCGCCAGCGACCCAGAGTGGTATCGGAGCTGTGCACGGCTTCTCCTGTTAGCGGGTGCCGATGCGGCCAGGGTAAGCTATGGAGCAGAGCATATGCGCTATATCGAATCGAATCTGGTCCCGGGCGAGGTGCTCATCTATCAGACCCGGCTGCATTGGATCGTGATGCTGGGCCACCTGGTGCTCGGCTGCCTGTTGCTCGCCGCGGGCGCGCTGCTGCTCTACTACGCGCTGACCGCACACGCGAGCATATCGACGGCGCATGCACTGGAGGACGTCGGCGCTGCCTTGGCGCTCGGCGGCGCGATCGCGATCCTCATGGGTATCCTGCGACGTAGCGCCACCGAGATGGCCGTGACCAACCGGCGCGTGGTCGTCAAGACCGGACTGGCGAGCCGCCGTACCATCGAGATGCTGCTCAACAAGGTGGAAACCATCGAAGTGCACGAGACTGCCTTTGGCCGCATCGCCGGCTACGGAACGGTGGTGTTGATCGGCACCGGGGGCAGCAGCGAGCCCTTCGAGCAGGTAGCGCACCCGTTGGAGTTTCGCAGCCAAGTGCAGCAGCAGATCGAGAAGCTGCGCTGAGCGACCGAGCGCGCGCGATCGGCGCTGGGCGGCACCGGGCACCGCACACCCATCAGCTACGGTGTCACTGCGCCTCGTCAGGCGGCACCGGGCGTGTCGTGGGCTTGCCCTTGTCTTTGACCATGAAAACCACGATCGTGGCTGGCTTGCTGCTGCTGGCATTGGCTGAGACCGAGTGGATGTCGGCGGGGCCTTCGTAGAATGTGCCTCCGGGTCCGAGCGTCAACCGCGGTCCGCCCTTCACCTGCATCACCACTCTCCCCTGCAGCACATAAACCACCACCTGCGCATCGTGTCGATGCGGGGCCGAGCTCACGCCGGGCGGATACTCGACGGTCTCGACCAGCAACTCCTTGCCGGGCATGTCGGCGACGTCACGGCGCATGACCTCCTTGGCGATCGCGTGCGCCGGCGCCGCGCCGCTCTGCTGGGCGCGAGCCATCAGCGGCCAGAGCCAAACGGTCGTTGCCAGGGTGACGATCAACAGCCAGCGGCGATCAGATGCGTACATGTGGCATTCCTCTGGATGGTGCGCGCGACGAGCGGCCGGCCAGGCGGGCGCTGCGCGCGTTGCGATCTATTATGCTCCCCACCGCCTGTCATACGATAGGCAGGTTGTTCGGCTCGGCACCCGCCGCCAGATAGATCCTCAGTCGCGCCGCGATGCCAGCAACAGGCCGATGACCAGCGCCGCGGCGGCCACGATGGCGATCGCGGTCCAGGGATTTGCCCGCACATAGCGGTCGGTACGGCGGGCGGTACGCCGCAAGTCGCGCTGCAGATCGCGCTGCACCTCCTCGAGCCGCTCACGCGCCTGGCGCAGCCGCGCCGTCACCTCCTCTCCGATCTCGCCCGCCTGCGTTCCGATGCCGTCGGCGGCGCCGCGCACCAGCTGTTCGATCTGTTGCACCACCGTATCCAAGTCACTGATCACCTCGCGCATAGGCCTCCTCGCTTGGCGTCGCTGTTACAAGCTCGCGAGTCGCGACGCAGCTGCATCCTCGCGCACGGCAGCGCCCGCAGCCAGGGATATTTTCCGAGACCGACGACCGCTGCCGTCCGGCTGGGTGTGGGAGCGATGACGATGCGCCCGCTGGAGCAGACGCGCCGGCCGCCGTTGGATCATGAATGGCGCGCGCTGTCAGTGGCCAACTGGGGCGGGCACCGCACG
>JASHTF010000387.1 GCA_030040715.1 Gammaproteobacteria bacterium
AAGCGATAGTTGAACGGAGTCAGGATGATGGGAGCACCGAACTGGCCCTCATCGATGAGGTTCTGCGCCGTGCGCCAGAACCCATCGAGGCCGAGGGTGAGCGCGTTTTCGAGCAGCTTTTGCTGAATGCCAAAATCGTAATAGTCGGCGCGCTCGGCGATCGGCGGCGTGTCGCCCACGTTGGTGCCGGGAGGCACCGCGGTCGTGCCGGTGAACTTGGTGAACGTCCCGCTCGCGATCAACTCGAACGGGGGCGGCGTGAAGTAGCGCGAGTAGCCGCCGTGCACGGTCAAACCGGGCAGCGGCGTCCACACGGCGTTCAGGCGCGGGCTGAGCTGGCTGCCGCCCGAATAGGCGCGGTAACTGTCGAAGCGCACGCCGTAGTTGACGGTGAAGACATCGAGCGGCTTCCACTCGTCCTGCAGGTAGGCGCTCTCGATCTCTTGCGACTGCGCGCCAGTGGCGTTGACGACCTCGGGCACGTCGCTGGTCTGAAAACCCGTGATGGGGTCGATCGGCAGCGCCGTGGTGGTGGTCGCGCTGGTGGAGCTGTCGTGCTGCAGATAGAAGCCGAAGCGCACATCATGGGTCGTGGTCAGGTGATAGATCGCGTCGGTCTGCCAGGCGAGTGCGACGTCGCTCTTGAAGGCGTTCTGGGCGATGCCGTTGTAGAGCAGATCGCCGGTCCAGTCCGGCTCGAAGTCGAGGCTGGTGTAGCGCGCCGACCACGAGCTCTCCAGGTGAAAGCGTTCCTGCGAGTATTGCCAGCTGAAGATCGCGTACTGGGCGAGCTCGTGCTGATTCTCGTTGAGGTTGTTGCTCGGGTAGGCGTATTGCCCGTTCGCCTCCAGCACCTGCATGTCAGTACCCTGGCACGGTGGAGTGTAGAACGCGACGCCGTTGCCACAGGGTCCGAGACCGGTCACGCCGGGCACTCCGGACGGCTGCAGCCCATGCTTGTCGGGGATCTGGAACTGCTCATTGGAGATCCCGAGCACGAGCGATAGGCGATTGTTATCGTTCAGGATGTCCTCGAAGTAGCCAAATCCATGCGTCTGCGTGGAGTGATCGTGCAAGGGGTTGGGGCTGGCATCCGGCGTCTCGATACCGAGGTCGTTGCGCAGCAGGTCGGCGCTGACGAAGTAGCTGAGCGCCCCGTCGCTCCCTCCATACCAGCCGGAGGGCTCGAGGGTCGAGTGACTACCGCCGTAGAGCGACACCGATCCACCAGGCTGCAGCAGTCCGCCCTTGGTGGTGAGATCGATGATGCCGGCGGTGCGCAGGCCGTATTCGGCCGGGAGCGCGCCCGTGATCAGGTCCAGCGATTCGATGATCCTCGGGTCGAGCGTCTGGCTGAAGACGCTGATGCCCTCGGGCAGGATGATGCCGTTCAAGCGATATTGCAGATCGTTGTGGTCGCCACGCACATGGATCTGCCCGAAGGAGTCCTGCGCCACATCCGGCGCCTGCAGCAGCACCGTATCCAGCTGCACGTTGGAACCGCCCGGCATGGCGGCGATCGCCGAGGAAGTGATCGTGGTCGTGGTCGCGCCGGTGAGCGTCTCGATCTCGGAGCGCTCGAGATTGAGGCGCTGCGCGGTAACCACCACCGTCGCCAGATTACCGCTGGCGTTGCTGACGGTGGTCGCAGGTGAGTTGGTGGCTGGGGAGGTAGCGGCGCTCGAGGCCGTCGCGGCTGCATCGGTCGCGTTGGCGGCCACGGGCGCAGCCGCCGTGGCAGCGGCGTTGGTGGCCGCGGCGTCGGTGGCAGCGGCGTTGGTGGCCGCGGTGTCCGTGGGCGCGGGCTGATCGGCAGCCGTCGCCTGCAGCGACGGCGCCAGCAGCAGCGCCGCGCATAGAGTGCTGAGCGTCAAGCGAATATTCGTGTATGGCATGTAGCTGAATCCCTGGCGAAGAAAAAGCAGACGCGCGCTCAGCGAGCGCGTATCCGGATCGGCTTTAGCGCCCACGCAGCCGCGTGGCCGGTGGGCTCGGCAGGGTCAGGCCAGAGGTGGGCCCCGTGCCTCGTACGGCACGGGTTGATGGGTGCGCGGGACGACCAGCGCGGGTGGAAACAGATAGCTCGAGTAGCGAGTCGGCGGGGGTAGCGCTGCGGCGATGACCGGCGGGCCGGCGGTGCCGGCGGCAAACAGGCAGAGTAAGCAGTGAACGTCGGTCGTGCCGCGTGCCGGCTCAGCCTTGTGATAGTGCGCGGCTTGAGCGATGCCGGCGAGCAGAATGGCCACCGCCACCACCAGCGCGATGCGCCGTCGCGGTCGTGCTCGCAACCAGGGAGCGGAAGGCGAACTCATGCGAGTGGACAGCCCCGAGACACAACTCCGTAGCGTTTGATAGTGTCAGCGAACTGCGCTGCGATGGCAAGCGCAGTTGGGGCGCGATGCGCGCGCTTGTCTGGTTGACTTACATCGCGTGTCACGCTGCGATGTGCGGCAAAAGCCGCAACCCGATGCCGCGGTGCCAGCACCGCATGAGGAGACCATGGCTGAGACGATGGGCTTTGTCGCGCATGAGCGGCGCTTCCCCAAGGCCGCGGCGCTCACCGAGGCGCTCGCGAACGAGATCACCGCGGTGCTGCAAGAGGCGCTCGCCGCAGGTCGCGGCGCGAGTCTTGCAGTCCCCGGAGGACATTCACCCGTGGCGCTGTTCGAACGCCTGTCGAGTGCGGAGCTCGACTGGGACAGCGTCTGGATCACGCTCGGCGATGAGCGCTGGGTCGATCCGCGCAGCAGCGCCAGCAACGAGCGGCTGGTGCGCGAGCATCTGCTGCGCAACGCCGCCGCGCGCGCTCAGTTTGTCGGCCTGAAGAACCCGGCCCCGGATCCGCGCCAGGGCGCGGCGGCCAGCTGGTCGGCGCTGGCCGAGCTGCCGCGACCGTTCGATTTCATGCTGCTCGGGATGGGCGAGGACGGGCACACGGCCTCGCTGTTTCCCGACTCGCCGGGACTGGTCGAGGCACTCGATCCCACTCAACGCCCCGGCTGCGTCGCGATGCAGGCGCCGCAATCGCCGCGCATGCGGCTGAGTCTCAACCTGCGGGCGTTGCTCGACTCGCGGCGCATTGGATTGTTGATCACGGGCGACGCCAAGTGGGCCACCTACGAACGCGCGCGGGTGCGCGGTCCGATCGTGGACATGCCGGTGCGTGCGCTGTTTCATCAGCAGAACGTGCCGGTGACGGTCTATTGGGCCCCTTAGATTTATTAGTCCCCTCGATCCCGCTCAGGCGCGCCCGAGGTCGCGCGCGCCCAGAGTGCCGCCGCGCGTGCCCTTGCGCCCATACACCGGCGAGGGCGGCACGCCGCGCAGCTTGGCGAGCAGCCGCTGTACGCGTCCGAGCTTCACGTTGACGATGGCGCCGTTGCGGTCGTTGTGCTCCTTGCAACGGCGCGCCAAATCGAGATTCGCGCGCCAGCGCTGTTGCAGCTGCGCGCTCGGGTCAGCCCAGTCGAGCAGTTTCTCGAGCGCACCGCGACCAGTGCCGAATGACAACATGCGACAGCTGTCGGCGCGCTCGCTGTCGAGTCGAGTCAGGAGCTCCACACATTGATGGCGGGCGCGGCCGATGCGCTGCATGGCGCCGAGATCGTCGCCCTGCAAGCTCGCGGTCTCCTGCTGCAGCAGCTGCTCGAGCTCGGCGAGCAGGCGGCGCTCTTCGGCCAGGATGTGATCGAGGTGCGCGTAGACCTCAGCGCGCTGCACGCTCATTCCGACTGTGTCTCGCCGAGATCCTGCTCAAGCCGCAGCAGGCGCGTAGCGGTCTGATCGGGATCAACCTGGTATTGCCCGGCATCGATCGCTTGCTGAAAGTGGGTCACGCGCGCCGGATCGATATCCGGTGAGTTTTGCACTGCCTCGGATAGATCCGTGAGCACGCGCGCGTAGGGGGTGATCTCGACACTGTCGGAAGGGGTCGGCGCGGCGTTCGAGCCGGTGGTGCCCGATTGCAGTGGATTGCCGGGGCGTATGCCCTCGACCGGGCTGCCGCTGCCGGAGCTGACCGACAACCCTCCCAGCTCCTTGATCCGATTGGCCACTGCGCTCTCCTGGTGCGGTTCATCCTGCTATCGGCGGCAGGGCGTCAAACTTTAGGCGCCCGCGCGGTCATAATGGAACCTCGACCACCCCATCGGCACGCACGGTCCCTTCCACGATGCGCTGGGAGGAGAGGTTCTGCACGCGGATCTGGTCGGAAGCACGGCCGTCGCCCAGAGCGACGCCCGCCATGCGCACCTCAATTCCGGGCGAGCGCGCGAGCAGTACCACCTGCTGGCCGCGATGAATCAGCAGCGCCGGGGCGAGCGCGTCGATCGCGAGCGCCTCTCCGGCAGCCAGGGGACGCCGCAGGCGCTGCTGCACCAGCGCGGCGGGATCGCACAGGTAACTAGCGATCAGGCCCGGCACGCGGCGCGTGAGCAGCTGAAAGTCGGCCGCGGTCAGCGTGGCATCGCGCGGCAGCGCGGTGCGCGCCACCAGCACCGGCGCCTCGCTCTCGACGTTGATGCTGGTGTAGATAGTCCAGCGCACCGAGCCCTCACAGCGCACGCCGAGAGTCGTCTGCTGACGAACCTGACCATCGGTGAGAAAGGCATGCAGCGGCTGATCGCATGCGGGCAGCCGCAGACGCGGATCGAGCGGCGCGGGGGTCAAAAACAGGCGGCCGGGGGTCGCACCGGCCTCCGCGCGCACGGCGTTCTCAGCCGCCTGGTTGATCAGGCGTGCACCGACGCCGAGCGCCGGCCCTTCGGCACGGGTGCTACTGTGAGCGGCCAGCAGCGCGAGCACCAGCGCCAGCGCGTGTCTATGCGCGCGCGCGACGTGGGGCGGCGGTGCGCTCGGGAGCGATTGCGGTATTGCCACGGGCTCTGGGCAGCAAGCGCTGTGCCAGCTCGCACTGACGGTTTCATGGCGCTCGCGCCGCGCCTGTGCGAGCGCGACGGCCAAGACCACAGGATCTCGCAGCCACGACGGCAGTGCCCTGCCGGACGACGGCACGTCCTTGCCGCCGAAAGCGCGGCCACGCGCTCGGGTCGTCGCAGCTCTTTCCAACTGCATCACACATTGTGGCGCGCGCGCCGTCGGCGAACGCACGTGGCATAGCCCTTGCTCCTCCGTGCTCGACGGCGCGCTCATAGATCCGCACCGCTGCGGAGCAACGACGCGATCGTAATGGGTGAACGACTGGTCGCGACCCCGACTGTTGGTGGCAACCATTCGACTGAGGATGACATGCAATCGATTCTGGACCGCTATCTCGGGATCCATCCGCAGGCGCTGACGCTCGAGTCGCAGCGCATGGACGTGCTCGCCGCAAACCTCGCCAACGTCGATACGCCCAACTACAAGGCGCGCGACGTCGATTTCAAGACCGCACTGGCGGCGGCCGACGCCGACGGCACCACAACGGCCGCGGCGCTGCCGCTGACTACGACGCAGCCCGATGATCTCACCGCGGCCGGCACGCCCGCGGGCGCGAGCACGGCCGACGGCGGTGCGGCGGGCACCGTCGCGGCGGCTTCCGGCGCAGCCACGGCGCTCAAGTATCGAGTGCCGCTCGCACCGGCACTCGACGGCAACACGGTGGATGAACAGCTCGAGCAGTCCGCGTTTGCCGAGAACAGCGTGCGCTATCAGGCGAGTCTCACGTTTCTGAATATGAAGCTGCACGATCTGCTGAGCGCGATCTCATCCTCATGAGTTCCGCGCGTAGCCCGTCGGCAGCTGAGCACTGATCGAGGTCGCATCGATGTCCAGTTTCAAGATCTTTGATATCGCCGGCTCGGGTATGAGCGCCGAGTCGGTACGGCTCAATACCGTGGCGAGCAATCTGGCCAATGCCGATAGCGTCAGCGGTGATCCCAACAGTGTCTATCGCGCCAAGCACCCGGTGTTCCAGGCGGTACTCGACAGCGGCCTCGGTGCCGATGCGGCCACTGCGACGGTGGCGGTCAGCGGCATCACGGAAAATCCGGCGGCGCCGGCCAGCCGCTACGACCCCGGCAATCCGCTCGCCGATTCCCAGGGGTACGTATACGCCCCGAACGTCAACGTGGTAGAGGAGATGACCGACATGATCTCGGCTTCGCGCTCGTATCAGAACAATGTCGAGGTACTGAATACGGCGCGCGACATGATGCTCGATACATTGAAGCTCGGTCAGAGCTGAGCCGATTGCGTCAGCATCTCAGTCACGATGACCCGATCACCCTGAGTTCATTCCAGCAGCCAGCGCAGCGCATCTGCACAGGAAGCACCCATGACCGTCAACGCGACCAACCCCGTCCCCGGAAGCTCGACCCCGGCGCCCACGACGAGCACCAGCAGCAGCAGCACCAGCACCTCCAGCAACGGCGTCAACGGTCTCACCATGAACGACTTTCTGACGCTGATGACCGCGCAGCTGCAGAATCAGGACCCGCTCGACCCGACCGACAGCAACGAGTTCCTCGATCAGCTGTCGGAGCTGAGCACGGTCGAGGGCATCTCGCAGCTCAACACCACACTGACGTCGCTGTCCAGCTCGATGCTGTCATCGCAGGCACTGTCGAGCGCGGCGCTGGTTGGCCAGAACATTCTGGCCGCGGCGAGTTCGGCCAGCTACGTCAGCGGCAGTACCCTCAGCGGCGCCGTGCAGGTGCCGGACGGTGCCAGCAGCGTGGTGCTTACGATCGCCAACGCGAGCGGCGCCACCGTCGATCAGATAGCGCTGTCGCCGAGCTCCGGACTCCAGAGCTTCAGTTGGAACGGCACCAGCAGCTCCGGCGCCGCGGCACCGAGTGGTACCTACAATGTGAGTGCGACCGCTGTGGTGAGCGGGACCAACGAGTCGGCTACGACGTTGCTCACCGGTACGGTCTCGAGCGTGACGCTCGATTCCTCTACCAACAGCGTCACCCTCAATACGCCGCAGCTCGGAGGCGTGCCGCTCAGCAGCGTACAGCAGATCGATTGAATGTGAGCCATCGCACTCATTTGCAGCCAAGCAGTAATCATTAAGCCTTAGGAGCACCCGCTATGTCATTTGGTATCGCGCTCAGCGGCCTCGATGCGGCCCAGAGCAGCCTCGATGTGACGGCGAACAACATCGCCAATGCCTCCACCGTCGGTTTCAAGTCTTCTACGCCGCAGTTCGCGGAGCTGTTTTCCGTCGCGAGTCAGGGCGTCAGCGACACACAGATCGGCGACGGAGTGGCGCTCACGGATGTGGAGCAGCAGTTCTCCCAGGGCGACATGGAGACTACCGGCAACAGCCTGGATATGGCGCTGAACGGCAACGGCTTCTTCACCGTGAGCGACGCCGGCAGCATTCAATATACGCGTGCCGGTTCGTTTCAGACCAACAATGAGGGTTATGTCGTCAACTCGCAGGGCCAGTACCTGCAGGTATACACGCCGACGACCGCGGGCAATTTCAACACCACCTCGCTGAGCGATCTGCAGATTCCTTCGGGCGACAGCGCGCCGGCAGCGAGCACGACGGGCTCGGTGGTGTTCAATCTGCCGGCAGATGCGAGCGCCCCGGCCGACGCGCCGTTCAGCCCCACCGATGCCAACAGCTACAACGAGTCCACTTCGATCACGATCTACGACTCGCTCGGTGCAGCCCACACGGCCAGCTTCTACTACGTCAGCACCGGAGCCGGTACCTGGGACGTCTACGAGACCATCGACGGTACGCAGGTCAACGCCAACAACAAGCCGGTAGAGTTGACCTACAGCTCGAGCGGGGCCTTGACCTCGGTGACCGATGCGGCCGGTGGCACCAATCCCGAGGCCATCAGTTTCGGCTCTTATACGCCTACGACCGGAGCGGCGAAGATGAACGTCGCCTACAACTTCGACAACAGCACCCAATTCGGCCAGAGCTTTGGGGTCACCTCTGAAGATCAGAATGGCTACACCACGGGTCAACTAAGCGGTGTTTCGGTCAGCTCTGCGGGCGTG
>JASHTF010000388.1 GCA_030040715.1 Gammaproteobacteria bacterium
GCGCTGTGGTCGCCGCTACTGTGGCTGTGGCGGCGCGCGCGCCGCGGCGCCCGCACGGAGCGCGCCGGCAGGGGCGACGGCCGTGCCCATGTCCACGCCCGCGGGGAGGGCGATAGCCAGGAGCTCGTCGAGATGAACCAGACCGACGCGGATGACTCTGGCAGCCACCCGCACCCAGAGAGCCCCGAACACGGCACACCATGAGCCGCCGCGACCACTATCTCGAGCTGCTCGGGATTGACCCGTGGAGGCTGCGCCCCCGGGCGATCGCGCCGGACCTGCCGGACCTGACGGACTTGCCGGACCTGCCGGATGTGCCGGACGCCGACGCCGATGCCGATGCCGACCAGGGCATTCAGCCGCCGCCACGCCCCACGGTGACAGCGGGCGTGCCGGCCGCGCCGGGCGCGGCGCGCATCGAGGTGGACGAGGCAGTCTGGGAACAGCTGCGGGCCGAGGTCAGTGTCTGCCGGCGCTGCTCGCTGTGCGAATCACGCACGCAGACGGTGTTCGGCGTCGGCGACCATCACGCCGAGCTGCTGGTGATCGGAGAGGCGCCGGGAGCTGAAGAGGATCGGCGCGGTGAGCCGTTCGTGGGCCGAGCCGGGCAGCTGCTCAACTCGATGCTGCAGGCGATCGGTTGCGCGCGCGCGAGCGTATACATCGCCAACGTGCTCAAGTGCCGCCCGCCGGGCAATCGCGACCCCAGTCCGGCCGAGGTTGCCTCGTGTCTGCCGTACCTTTCGCGTCAGATCGAGCTGCTGGCGCCGCGGGTCATACTGGTGGTCGGACGCATTGCAGCGCAAAATCTGCTCGCTACCGATGCGCCCATCAGCCGCTTGCGGGGCATCGTGCACCGCTTTGGCCCACAGGCGACACCGCTGGTCGTGACGTATCACCCGGCCTACCTGTTGCGCAGTCCGGGTGAGAAGCGGCGCGCCTGGCAGGATCTGAAGCTCGCGCGTGCGCAGCTGCGGCGGGAGCGCGGCGCTGACGCCGACGCCGGCGGCGGCCGCGTCGGGCTCGGCGCTCACGCCATGAGCGATGGCGCGTACTCTGCTTGAAAGCTGGAGGAAATAGTCCAACCTGGATCGCTACCATGGCCGTTGCGCAGAAAGACGCCGTCGGGATGCCGCAGCTGACGATCCGCCCCATGCAGGAGTCGGATCTGGCGGCCGTGGTGCGCATCGAGCACGCCTCGTATGCCTTTCCGTGGACCGAGGGGATCTTCCGTGACTGCCTGCGGGTGAATTACACCTGCCGCGTGGCCGAGATGGACGCGACGGTGATCGGCTACGGCATCCTGTGCGTCGGTGCGCACGAGGCGCATCTGCTCAACATCTGCGTGGCCGACGCCTATCGCTGCCGTGGCGTCGCGCGCGAGCTGCTGCTGCACCTGCTGCAGATCGCCGGGCGGCTCGGCGCCGAGGATGCGTTTCTGGAGACGCGGCCGTCGAACGCGTCGGCGCTGCATCTGTATCGCTCGCTCGGTTTTGTGCAGATCGGCATGCGCCGCGGTTACTATCAGGCGGTCGGTGGTAGAGAAGATGCCCTGGTGCTCAAGCGCCGCATTGACTGAGCGCAGGTTCAAGACGCACCAGGCATGACCGCAGACAGCATCGCGCGCGAGATCGATCGACGCCGCACCTTCGCCATCATTTCGCACCCCGACGCCGGCAAGACCACTCTGACCGAGAAGCTGCTGCTGTTCGGCGGCGCGATCACGCTCGCCGGAGCGGTCAAGGGGCGCAAGGCCGCGCGCCGAGCCACCTCGGACTGGATGCGCCTCGAGCAGCAGCGCGGGATCTCGGTGACCAGCTCGGTGATGCAGTTTCCGTACGGCGATGCGATCGTGAATCTGCTCGATACCCCGGGCCACGAGGATTTCTCGGAGGACACCTATCGGACCCTGACGGCGGTCGATTCGGCGCTGATGGTGATCGACTGCGCCAAGGGCGTGGAGGAGCGCACCATCAAGCTGATGGAGGTGTGTCGGCTGCGCGACACCCCGATCATGACCTTCATCAACAAGCTCGACCGTGACGGACGCGCGCCGCTCGAACTGCTGGATGAAATCGAGCGCGTGCTGAAGATCCATCCGGTGCCGATCACCTGGCCCATCGGCATGGGACGCGAGCTCAAGGGGATTTACCATCTGCTCGAGGATCGAATCTACATCTACGAGGCGGGCGAGCGCGGGCGCGTCGGCGGCAATCGTCTGATCGACGGTCTGGCCTCGCCGGCGGCGCGCGAGCTACTCGGCGCGAGCGCAGCGCAGTTTGACGCCGAAGTCGAGCTGGTGCGCGGTGCGAGCGTGGCGTTTGACGCCGCCGCCTACCGCGCCGCGCGCCAGACGCCGGTATTCTTTGGCTCCGCGCTCAACAACTTCGGCATCGAGGAGCTGCTGCGCGCCTTCATCAGCTACGCGCCGCCGCCGCTGCCACGCGCGGCGCGCGAGCGCGAGGTGCAGGCGCACGAGCCGGCGCTGAGCGGATTCGTGTTCAAAATCCAGGCCAACATGGACCCGGGCCATCGCGATCGCATCGCCTTCGTGCGGCTCTGTTCCGGCCGCTATCAGCGCGGCGCGCGCTTGCTGCACGTGCGGCTCGGCAAGCAGGTGAAGGTGGCGGACGCGCTGACCTTCATGGCGGCCGACCGCGCCCGGACCGAGGAAGCCTATGCCGGCGATATCATCGGCCTGCACAACCACGGCACCATCAACATCGGCGACAGCTTCAGCGCCGGCGAGCGACTGCACTTCACCGGGATCCCGAATTTCGCCCCGGAGATCTTTCGTCGCGCGGTGCTCAAGGATCCGCTGCGCATGAAGGCGCTCACCAAGGGGCTCGATCAACTGTGCGAGGAAGGGGCGACGCAGCTGTTTCGCCCGCTGCGCCGGAGCGAACTGATCCTCGGGGCGGTAGGCCAGCTGCAGTTCGAAGTAGTGGCCTTTCGCCTGCAGGATGAGTACGCGGTGCAATGTGCGTTCGAGAGCGTCGCGGTTTATACGGCACGCTGGGTCGCGGCCGAGGACGCGCGCAAGCTCGAGGAATTCCGCGAGCGGGCGGTCGAGCACCTGGCGCTCGATCACGCCGGTGCGCTGGTGTATCTGGCGCCCTCGCGCGTCAATCTGAACCTCACGCTCGAGCGCTGGCCGGCGATCCGCTTCCACGAGACCCGCGAGCAGCTCGCCGCCTAGCCCCACGGCGTGCGCCGGCGTGACCAACGAGCGCCGGTGGTGCGCTGACAGCGCCGCGGCGGCGCCGCAAGCAATCCTGCGGCGCCGCAGCTGCCG
>JASHTF010000389.1 GCA_030040715.1 Gammaproteobacteria bacterium
GGGTCGCATCCGATCCCGGCGCCGGCTGCGGCGGTCGCGCCCGCGCCGCCCGCGTCCCCGCCGGCCCCGGTGCTCGCGGCGCCCGTCGATACGCACAAGTTCGTGCTCGACGACCCAAGCGATGACGTCGTCGGCACGGTGCAGGTTACCTACGCCTCGAAAAGCGACACGCTGCTGGATATCGCGCGCCGCTTCAACGTCGGCTACGACGAGATCGAGCGCGCCAACCCGGGTGTCGACATCTGGCTGCCGGGCGAGGGCCGGCGCGTCGTCGTGCCGACGCGATTCGTGCTGCCGGCCGCCCCGCGCCAGGGCATCGTGATCGACGTCGCGGCGCTGCGCCTGTACTACTTCCCGCCCCATCGGTCCGGCTCGCCGCTGGTGGTCTATACCTACCCGATCGGCATCGGCAAGGACGGTTGGGACACCCCCGAAGGGGTCACCAAGGTCACTGCACGCGTGAAGGACCCGGTGTGGCGGCCCTCGGCCGCGCTCCGGCGCGATCACTTCAACGATAACGGCGAGCAAGTGCCCGCCGTCGTGCTACCTGGCCCTGACAACCCACTCGGCAAGTTCGAATTCAAATTGGGTTGGCCGAGCTATCTGATCCACGGCACCAACAAGCCCTACGGCATCGGCTTGCGTTCGAGTCACGGCTGTGTGCGGCTGTATCCGGAGGACATCGAAAAACTGTTCGCGATGGTGCAGCTCGGCACTTCGGTGCGCGTGGTGAATCAGCCGTTCCTGTTCGGCTGGCACGATCACGAGCTCTATCTGGAAGCGTTCGGGGCGTTGGACGACGACCATCGGGACTGGAAGCACGCACAAAAAGCGCTGCTGACCCGCATGCTGTCGCAGCGGATGCGCACGGCTTTACAGCGTGAGGGCGCGCAGATCGACTGGCAGCAGGTCGCACCGCTGGTGAACGACCCGCGCGGAGTGCCGGTGCCGGTGAGCGGCGCCGCTGCCAGCGGTGGACTCGACGCCGTGCTGGCCGCGGCGCCCAAGGTGCAAAATCGCGTTCCCGACGGCGCGGATTGGAACGGTGTGGACGATACCGGCAGCACACCCGGCGACGACGTGGAGCCCGCTGCCGAGAAGCCGGTGGCGCCTCAGCCCAAGCCCGCGGCCACGGCGCTGAATGGGGCGCCGGGGTTGCCCGCAGACCGCTCCGGCGCGGCGCACACCGCCGCTAATTGATTCCACCCATGGTCCGGCTCAGCGAGTGGCTGCAGCTGATGCTGGCCGAGATCGCCCGCCGGCAGGAAGAGGTGCGCCAGGACGCCGAGGAAGAGGCGCGCCGGCGGGATGCCGCCAGGTGGCCTGCGCCCCCGGCCACCGAGTCGCAGGCACCCGACAGCGAGTCGTCCGAGGAGCTGACCGAGCGCGCAGCGGCGGCGCCACCATCGAACCAACTGCGACGCGCGCAACGCTAACCATAATGAGCCGGCGCTGAGAATGCGACGGCTGCAGCTGTGTTAGAGTTGCCGCACGGTTCGAGGGCAGGGCGTGGTCGAGCTGGCTGTTTCCAGCGCTAAACAACTAACAATCACTCCGGCGCAGGCGCTCATCGCCCGCGCAAACACCGCCGTCACCGCGTTCGTCGGCCGTGCGCTCAAGGGTCCGGTCAATCGACCGATCGCGATTCGCAGCTTCGATCAGTACCAGCGTGTGTTCGGCGGGCTGTGGCAGCCCTCGACGCTGTCGTACGCGGTCGAGCAATACTTCGAGCACGGTGGACGCGAGTGCATCGTGGTGCGAGTCTGCAATGGCGGCGGCGCGCCGACGCTGACCCTGCCGGTCGCGTCGGGCTTCGGAGCACCGGCGCTGCGACTCACCGGTATCGCGCCCGGCAGCCGCGAATTTCTGCGCGTCTCGGTCGACTACGATGGCATCGCCGCGCACGAGACCGACCGCTTCAATCTGGTCGTGCAGCGGCTGCGCACCGCAGGCTCGGAGTCGATCGAGGAGCAGGAGTCGTTCCGTCGCATCTCGATCCGATCCGCGGGCGAGCGCAGCGTCACGGACGTACTCGGGGACTCGCGCCTGGTGCGCGTGCTGGGCGAGCTGCCGCCGGCGCGCCCGGCACGCTCGGGCGGTCGCTACGGGGCTGCCGGCTACATCTGTTCCGACGCCGCCGGTGACGACGGCGATGCGCTGACCTATTACGACATCATCGGCAATGCACAGACGGGCACCGGCCTGTTCGCCTTGCGCGGCGCCGAGCTGTTCAATTTCCTTTATATCCCGCCGCTCACGCGCGAGCTCGACGTCGGCCTGCCCGCGCTGCTGGTGGCGCTGCGGTTGTGCCGCGAACGCCAGGCCATGCTACTGGTCGATCCACCGGCGGCCTGGAGCGATGCCGAGAGCGCGATCGCGGCGCTGCGCAACTGGCCGCTATTCAGCGAGGATGCGCTGATGTTCTACCCGCGCCTGCGCACGCTGGACCGCCTGCGTGGTCACGAGGAGGTGTACGGCTGCGCGGCGGCGGCGGCAGGACTGATGGCGGCGGCGACGGAACGCTGTCCGGTGTGGTCGGCAGCCGGCCTGGACGACGTGCAGCTGCGGCCGAGCGTGAAGCCAGCGGCCGCGATCACTGACCTGGACCATGTCCGTCTTGCGCAGGGGGGAGTCAATGTGCTGCAGCCGGCGCGCATGTCACTGTCCCTACCCAGGCTGGGACTGCGCACGCTGGTGCCGCAGGCGGGGACGAAGAGTGAGGGGCGCTATCTATCGGCGCGGCGCTTCACGCTGTTCGTGATGGCGAGCATCGAGCGCGGGACGCGTTGGGGAGCGCTCGAGCACTCGGGTCCTGCGCTCTGGGGGCGGCTGCGCTCGCAGGTGCTCACCTTTTTCAGAGCACTCGAAGAGGAAGGCGCGTTCATGGGTACCAGGCCGGAAGAAAATTATTTCGTCGTGTGTGACGAGCGCATCAATGGTCCGGAGGCAGCCGCGCGCGGCGCGCTGCGGTTACTGTTCGGCTTTGCGCTGTCGCGGCCCGGTGAGTTCCACAGCTGTCTGGTCGAGCACCGGCCGAATGCGAGCAGCGTGCGCCCGGTGAGCGTCAATCGCTACGCCTTGCCCGAGGGCGTCTGAGCCCGGCCGTGTCGCAGCCGCTGCGCTTGCGGTGACGGAGCCGGAGTATGATCCGCGGCGGATCTGCCGGCGCGGCAGCGAACGCTCAAGGGAACTCTCAGCATGCCGAATCGCTATGTCGTCTTCTCGCACGGCAAGGACAGTGTCCCGTGGGGGAAGAAGATCACGGCGCTGGCGGATGTGGCGCGCGGCGAGGGCTATGAGGTCGAGTCGGTGGACTATCGCGGCATCGATTCGGTGCGCGGCCGCATCGAACAGCTGATCGAGGTCTGCAAAATGCTGTCGGGCGACCTGGTGCTCGTCGGCTCGAGCCTCGGGAGCTACGTCACCGTGGCCGCCGCTTCCTTGTTGCACGCGCGCGGCGCTTTCCTCTTGGCTCCGGCGCTATATCTTTCGGGCTTGCCGCCGCTGCGCGAGCGCATCCTCGATTGCCCCGCGGCGATGGTGCATGGCTGGCACGATCAGGTCGTTCCGGTGGAGCACAGCGTGCGCTTTGCGCGCGAGTACAGCGCAGCGCTGCATCTGCTCGACAGCGATCACGAGCTGCACAGTCAGCTGCCGCTGATCAAGTACCTGTTCGAATACTTTCTCATCAGCCTGGATCTGCCGGTGGAGCGCACCGCGAGCTGACCGATGCAGGGGTCTCTGGGCAGATTTCTCGCGCCGTGGGTGCGCGCGACGCTGCGTCCTGAGGACGCGCCGGCGCGTCTGTCGACCCGTTCGGTGCCGGTGTGCTACGTGCTGGAGCAGCGCAGCCGCATCGATCTGGCGGTGCTGCAGGATGCTTGCGTGCGCCACCGCCTGCCGCGGCCGGGCCGACGATTGTTCGCGCCGCGGCTGCGCACCGCGCGCTCCTCGTTCGCGTTGGCGCGCAGCGTCGGACTGTGGCGCACGCGCCTGGACCGTCGCCCTCCGGAGTTGCTGCAGAGCCTGATCGAGGCGCTGCGCACCAACGGCGAGCTCGACGTCAGCCTGGTGCCGGCCGCGATCTACTGGGGGCGGGCGCCGTCCAAGGAAGGCTCGCTGATCCGAGTGCTGCTGTCGGAGGACTGGGCGTTCGCGAGTCGGTTGCGGCGGTTCTTCACGGTGCTGCTCAACGGCCGCAACACCACCGTGCAGCTGGGCGAGCCGCTGTCCCTGCGCAGCTGCATCGAGGCCGGGGCGGACAACGCGGTGACGGCGCGGCGCGTGATGCGGGCACTGCGGACGCAGTTCCTGCGGCTGCGTACCGCGCACATCGGCCCCGACCTGTCGCACCGGCGCACCATCGTCGCCGAGGTGCTGCGCACGCGCGCGGTGCGCGCGGCCGTCGCTCAGCTGGTGCGTGAGCAGAGCGGCCTGACGCGCCACCAGGGGTTGCTGCAGGCGGAACGCGATGCCCATGAGATCGCCGCCAACTACTCGCCGCCATTCGTGACGCTCATGGCGCACGTGCTGACGCGCGTCTGGAATCGGCTCTACGACGGCATCGTGTTCCAGCACGTGGAAACGCTCGAGCAGGTCGCGTCCGACAACGAGATCATCTATGTGCCCTGCCATCGCAGCCATATGGACTATCTGCTGCTGTCCTATGCGATCTATCAGCGCGGCTACGCCGTGCCGCACATTGCCGCGGGACTGAATCTGAACTTGCCGATCGTCGGGCGGCTGCTGCGCAAGGGCGGTGCGTTCTTCCTGCGGCGCTCGTTCCGGGGCAATGCGCTGTATACGGTCGTGTTCATGCAGTATTTGGCCGCGATGATGGCGCGCGGGCATTCGATCGAGTATTTCATCGAAGGGGGCCGCAGCCGCACCGGTCGGCTGCTGGCACCCATGACCGGGATGCTGTCGATGACGGTGCGCAGCTACCTGCGCGCACCGCGCCGGCCGCTGGTGTTCGTGCCGGTCTATTTCGGCTACGAGCGCATTCTGGAAGGCAACACCTATATCGGCGAGCTGCTCGGTAAACCCAAGGAGAAGGAGTCCATCGGGCGGCTGCTGCGCAGCATCGGTTGGATATTCCGTCAGCGCCTCGGTCACGTGTACGTGAACCTCGGCGAGCCGATTCATCTCGACCAGCTGCTCGATGAGCACGGGCCCGGATGGCGTGCTCGCGCCTTCGATGATCTCAACCGGCCGCCCTGGGTCATTGGTCTGGTGGACGATCTGGCGCTGCGAATCATGCGCCATATCAACTCCGCGGCCACCGTGACACCGATCAATCTGCTGGCCCTGATCCTGCTGGCGATGCCGCGCCAGGCGATGCTCGAAGCGGATCTGCTGCGCCAGATCGAGACGCTGCTCGCGGTGCTGCGTGCCATTCCTTACGGCGAGCGGGTGACGGTCACCGATCTGAGCGCGCCCGCGATGGTGGAGTACGGGCTGGCGCTCAAGGTGATCACCCGCGAGACGCATCGCGCCGGGGACATCGTCAGCATGAGCCCCGAGCATGCGGTGCTCGCGACCTACTACCGCAACAACGTACTGCATCTGTTCGCGCTGCCGTCGCTGATTGCCTGCTGCTTCCTGTCCAATTCGACCATGCGTACCGGGGACGTGCAGCGCCTCGCGGCACGTATCTATCCGTACGTCGCGGCGGAGTTATTCCTGCACTACCGCGAGCAGGATCTGCCGGACGCCATCGAGAAGATCCTCGCGGCGCTCGCCTCACTCGAGCTGCTCGACGCCAGCAGCGATGGCGCGCTCTGGCGTCGGCCGCCACCGACTTCATCAGCGGCGATGCAGCTGTCGCTGCTGGCGCAGACGACGATCCAGACCATCGAGCGCTACTACCTGGCGATCGCGCTGCTGGTGCGCGCCGGCAGCGGCGAGATCACGCAGAAGGCGCTCGAGGAGCGCTGCCAGGCCATGGCGCAACGCATGACGATGCTGTACGGATTCAACTCGCCGGAGTTCTTCGATCGTACCCTGTTCGAGAACTTCATCGACCTGCTGCGCGCGCGCGGCGTAGTCACGATCGATGAGGCCGGCCTGTTGCAGTTCGACGATGTATTGATTCGCGTCGCCGCCGACGCCCAGCTGGTGCTGTCGGAGCAGATTCGCCACAGCATTCTGCAGGTGACGCACACCTAGTCGGCTTCGATCCGCCGCTCCCCGGAGGCTGTCCATCGCGGGCTCAGCGGTGGGTGAAACCTCCGTGCCGGGTCTGGGGTATCAACGATGCCTCCGGGAGCTTCCCGAGGATCGCGATAGGCCTTATCGAACGGAGGACAGTCCCATGAGTCCCATGAGTGGCATCAGTGGCATCAGTGGCATGAGTCGCATAGGTCGCGTCAGCGTCATCGCGCTGTTCGCCATCGCAGGCAGCGGTTATGCAATCGGCGCTGATATCAGGCAAGTCAATGGCGCGCTCGTGGCAGGCGCGGGTGGATCCTGCGGTGGACTCTCGACGGTGAATGGCACACTCGAGGTGGGCGCAGGCCAGTCCTGCGGTGATGTCTCGACGGTCAACGGCGCCGTCCAGATCGGCGACAAGGCCAGCATCGGCACTGCGCATACGGTGAACGGTCGCATTACCTTGGGAGCGGCTACCCGCGCGCAGTCGCTGGGCACGGTCAACGGCGCCATCTCGGTGGGCCCGGATGCCCAGGTGCACGGCGACGCCCATACGACCAACGGCGCCATTTATATCGCTTCCGGGACCCGCCTGTCGGGCACGGTCACGGCAAGAAATGGCAAGATCGTGCTCGGGCCGTCGGCGGACGTTGCCGGATATGTAGCCACCGTCAACGGGCGCATTCGTCTCGATGCCGCGCACGTCGGCAACGGCATTGAAAGCGTGTCGGGCGAGGTAGATCTCGGCGCGCATTCGCGAGTCGAGGGTGGCATTTGGATCAGAGGGACGCAGGGCCCCTGTGGCGGCGAGCCGTGGCGCGAGATTCTGCGCTGGTTGCCACGGTCTGCCTGCGAGCCACAGCTGATCGTCATCGGGCCCGACGCCGTCGTGGAGGGCACGCTCAAATTCGAGCATCCCGTGCGTCTTTACGTGAATACCAGCGCTCGAATCGGTGCCGTCGAGGGCGCCAAAGCAATCAGCTTTGCGGGTGAAAGGCCACCGATTTGACCAGCGCATGCCGCCAGGCCTCGAGCTTACGCGCGCGGCTCCAGCTCGCGTTCGCCGGGCTGGTGGAGGGCAGGCGTTCGATCTCGAGCCCGGTGCGGGTGAGCCCGCGGGCGAAGTGCCGGCTGAAGGCGTCATAGGCGGTGGTGCCGTTGCAGCAGACGCGCCCAATGCTCGGACAGCGGTGTAGCAGCGCGGGGATGTCATTGGCGATCGCGCTCGATTGGTCGATGGCTGAATCCAGGCTTCCCGGTCGCGAGCAGGACGCGAACACGTCCCAGAGCGCCACGCCGTGGGCCTGAAGTCGCGTGAGGCGAAGTGGGTAAGAAAGCTCCCAACCGGCCCCGAACAGCGCCCCCATGATGCTCCAGAACTGATTGTGCGGGTGCGCGTAGTACTGCTGCGCAGTCAGTGACGCCGCCCCGGGCATGCTGCCGAGGATCAGCACGCGGGCATCCGCGCGCTCGACGGGCGCGAAGCTGCAAGCAGGCTGCGGCAACGCGGGGGCGAGCATCACGGGGTGGCGACTTGCTGCGCGCCCGGCGGGGAGGCGGGCTTCACGGGTGCGATCGCGCCCGATGCCACGACGGCCAGGTTGTCGCTGCGCAGCTGCTCGAGCAGGCGCAGCATGAACTGCTGCCGCAGCTCGGGCAGCGGAGTCTGAGCGGGCGCGGTCGCGAAGAAGCTCACCTCGAACTCGAGGCCGCTGGCGCTGAGCCCACGCAGACAGCAACGCTGCAGGCGGCTCGCGGGCAGCGACTTGAGCACGCGCTCCACCAGCTGCGGGAACGCGCGCAGTGTCTCGCTCGGGGTATCGAAAGAGAGCGCGAGTACCAGGGTGGTGCGCAGCTCCCGGGCACGGCCGAAGTTGTGCAGCTGCGTCGTGAGCAGCTGCGCATTGGAGATGATGACCTGCTCACCGTCGACGCTGCGCAGACGCGTGCTCTTGATACCGATCTGCTCGACGGTGCCATTGATGTCGCCGAAGTGCAGCTCATCGCCGATCTGGAACGGCTTATCCAGCGCGATCGCCAACGAGGCGAGTACATCGCCGAGTACATTCTGGATGGCGAGCGCGAAGGCGACGCCCCCGATCCCGAGGCTGGTGACCAGCGCGGTGATGTTGACGCCGAGATTGGACAGCAGCATCAGCAGCGCGAGCGCCCAGATCAGCACCAGACTGACGAAGCGCAGGATCGTGAAGGTCGGCAGCTGCGGACCGCCTAACTGGCGCATGCGCCGTTCGATGGCGAAGCGCGCGGCCTCCACGCCCCACAGGGCTACCTGCGTCCAGATCGCGACCTGGATGGCGAAGTCGATCACACGATCGACGCGGCGCGGCAGATCGACCGATTTCAGAGCGAGGTAGGCCGCGATGGCGAAGATGAACAGGCGCGTCGTGCGCTCGATCAACGTGATCGCGAGCTCCAGGGCCGTGGCGGATTGATGCGGGTGGAGCGCCCGCAGCCGCCGCGACAGCAGCAAGCGGACGAACGGCAGCACGGTCAGCAATGCGACGAAGATCAGCAGCGCATGAGCCCAGTCGCCCAGCGTATTGCCGAAGACGACGCGGTCACCGAGGGCCCGCAGGGTATCCATGAAATTCATTGTACCGTCCGCGGCTCGGGCGCGACGGCGCGCCGCGGGCGGGACCTCGCGCTCACTCCTCGGGCGAGGGGGCTCGCCGTAGGCGCTTGGTGCGCTGCTGGTGGTGCTTGCGCTCGAGCCGCCGCTGTGCGCTCCCTGGGCTCGGGCGCGTGGCGACCCGCGCTCTCGGCACGAGGCGTGCGCGCTCGATCAGCGCGCACAGGCGTGCCATGGCCTCGGCGCGATTCGCCGATTGAGTGCGATGGGTGTCCACGGCGATCAATATCTCCCCTTGGGAGGTGAGGCGCCGGCCGGCGAGCTGCCGCAGCCGCGCTTTGACCGCGTCCGGGAGCGCGCGGGTGGCCTCGAGGTGGAACCGCAGCTGCACCGCCGTGGCGACCTTGTTGACATTCTGGCCGCCGGGACCGCGCGCGCGCAGCGAGCGAAACTGCAGATCCTCGGCGGCAAGGGGCAGGGACCGGCCGAGTGCAAGCCGCGTCACGCCGCTGCGCTCACGCGTTCAGGTCGGGGATCAACTCGCTCTCGAGCTTCAAGATCTGGTCCTTCAACGCCAGCTTGCGCTTCTTCAGCCGCTTGAGCTGTAACTCGTCGACGTGCAGGTCCATGGACAAGCGCGAGATCACATCGTCCAGATCGCGATGCTCGATGCGCAGCTGTCGTAACTTCTCCACGTTGCGAAACAAGTCGCGGTCGACGTTGTCCTGTTGGTCGCTCATGGCCGCCCCTGACGGAAACTCTCGGGGTCTTCGAGTGCCGCACCGACGGCGCCAGCGGGACTGCGCTGGCGGCCGCGTCATGCCCGGGATCCACGACGCCAGCCACTAGCTTAGCTTCCTCCGCTTGCGGACGCCACGGGAGTATCTGCGGTGGCAACGGCCAGGCTGCCGGACGGCAGGCCTTGGGTGGGTGCGCCGACGGACCTCAGCGCAGGCGTTCCGAGGGGGCGGGAGCGCTCGCGAACAGCGCGCTCCAGTCGCGGGAGCGATCGCCGTAAGCAATAAAGGATGGGTTGGTGACGCTCTCGCGCGCGTTGTAGCGCAGCGCCTGGCCGTTGAAATCGACCACGCACCCGCCCGCCTCCAGGACCACCGCCTGCCCGGCGGCCGTGTCCCATTCGCAGGTGGCGCCGCGACGCACGTATAGGTCGCCGCTGCCGTCGGCCAGCAGCCCGAACTTCAGCGCGCTGCCGATACTGATACGCTCGTGCGGGCCGAGCTGTTCGAGCATCCGATCGAGCACCGCATCCGCATGCGAGCGGCTACCGAGGATGCGCAGCTTTGCCGGCGCCTGGGCGCACACGTGGATGGGCGTGCGGCTGCCATCCGCGTTGCGACGAAAAGCGCCCACGCCGCGTGCGGCGGCGTACAGCAGCGCCCTGGCCGGCGCCGATACCACGCCGAGCACCGGCTCCCCGTCCTGCACCAGAGCGATATTGACCGTGAATTCGCCGTTGCGCTTGACGAACTCGCGCGTGCCATCCAGAGGATCGACCAACCACAGCGCCGACCATGCGCGCCGCTGCCGAAAGATCTCCGGGGGCGATTCCTCTCCGAGCATGCCGATGCCCGGGGCCAGGGTGGCCAAGCCGGCGGAGATAATCCGCTGCGCGCCGAGGTCTGCCTCCGTCAGCGGTGAGTGGTCGCGCTTGAAAGTCACACTGAAGGCAGACCGGTAGACACGCAGAATCTCCGCTCCGGCGGCGTCGGCGAGCTCGATCACGGTCGGCAGCCACCGCGACAGCTGCTCGGGACTGAAGGTGTGGCGGGCCTCGATTGACATGGGCACTATGTGACGCAGACAGCCGACGTCCGCGCTACTTATGATATCCGAGCCGACGCGCAAAGCCGAAAGCGGCGCGACCGTGCCGCCCGCCGCCCTGAGCCACGCCTGCTGGGCCGAAGTGGATACCGTGCTCTTGGACCTGGACGGTACGCTGCTCGATCTGGCGTTCGACCGATACTTCTGGCGCGAGCGTGTGCCGGCGGCTTGGGCGCAGGCGCGCGGTATGAGTCTGCCGCAGGCCCGCGTGCAGCTGACGCCGCGGTTTCGAGCCTGTGAGGGGCGGCTCGAGTGGTATTGCGTCGAGTACTGGAGCCGCGAGCTCGGGCTCGATATCGGCGCGCTGAAGCGCTCGGAAGCGCAGCGCATCCGCTGGCTGCCCGGCGCGCGCGACTTCTTGCACAAGGTGCGTGCGCTCGGGAAGCGGCTGCTGCTCGTGACCAACGCGCACCCGGTATCGCTGGCGATCAAGGACGAGCACGTTGAGGTCATGCGCCATTTCGACGCCGGCTTCAGCGCGCATAGCCTCGGCGCGCCCAAGGAGGATCGACGCTTCTGGCACGAGCTCGCCCGCGTGACTCGCTTCGAGGCGGCTCGGAGTCTGTTCGTCGATGACAGCCTGCCGGTGCTGCGCGCCGCACGCAACGCCGGTATCGGCCGGATCTTCGCGGTGCGGCGACCCGACAGCTCGGCAGCGCCGCGCGAACAGACCGAGTTTCCGGCCGTCGACGCGGTTGCCGAGCTGCTGTAAGCAGCCGCTCGGGTCGAGCGCGCGCCGATCAGCGGCTCGGTGCGCTCATCAATGGCGCTGGCGCTGGCCGCTACGCGAGCGGGCGTCGCGCCGCCCCCCGCGGACCTGAGCCCGTCCGCCGCCTCGTCTGCCCCCTGGGCGGCCGTGATGCTTGGCGTCGGCGCTCGCTCGCGCGCCGCGTGCCAGGTGTGCGTCCGGGGGTAGCGCCACCGGCGCGAGCAGCTCAGGCTGCACGGCGGCGACCGGAATCTTGTGCCCGATAAAGCTCTCGATGTCCGGTAGCGAGATGGCGTATTCCTCGCATCCGAAACTGATGGCATCACCCTCGGCGCCGGCCCGTGCCGTGCGACCGATGCGGTGCACATAGTCGGGTGCATCCTGCGGTAGATCGTAGTTGATCACGTGGCTGACGTCGGGAATATGCAGCCCGCGCGAGGCGACGTCGGTGCCGATCAACACCGCCAGCTCGCCGTCATGGAACTGGCGCAGGAACTGTAGCCGTTTTTTCTGCGGCACATCGCCCGAGAGCGCCTGGGCCTTGAAACCATGCGCGCGCAGCACCATCTCCAGTCGCTCCGCCATGCGCCGCGTATTGACGAACACCATCGTGCGGTGGGCCTCGGTTTCCCGCAGCAGCCCGATCAGCAACGGAATCTTCTCCTCCATGGCCGGGAAGTAGATCACCTGGCGCACGCGGTCGATCGTGACCTTGTCGGGCTCGATGCGCACCAGCTCGGGATTGTTCATGTGCTCGTAGGCGAGCTCGAGCACCCGGTGCGACAGGGTGGCCGAAAACAGCATCGATTGCCGCTGCTCCGGGCGCGGCAATCGTCGCAGGATGAAGCGCACGTCGGCGATGAAGCCGAGATCGAACATGCGGTCGGCCTCATCGAGCACGACCACCTGTACGTGGCGCATGTCGAACACGTGCTGCTTGTAGTAGTCGATGATGCGTCCCGGCGTGCCGATCAGCACATCGACGCCCTCGGCGAGCGTGCGACGCTGCTTGTCGTAATCGGTGCCGCCGAACACTACCGCGAGCTTCAGGCCCGTATGGCTGCCGAGCTGCACCGCGTCCTTGTGGATCTGCACGGCGAGCTCGCGCGTCGGAGCCACGACCAGCGCCCGAATCGATGTGGGCGAGCGCGGGGAGCTGGGAAACTTGGTCAGCAGCGACTGGAACAAGGCCACCAGAAAGGCAGCAGTCTTGCCGGTGCCGGTCTGCGCCTGTCCGGCGACGTCGCGGCCCTGCAGTGCCATGGGCAGGGTCTGGGCCTGGATCGGTGTGCAGTAGGTGAAGCCGGCGTCGATGATTCCCTGCATCAGCGCCGGATGCAGGTGAAGCGCACTGAATGTCAGTGAACTGAGATGTTGGTCACTCATTAAATCCTTTCTCGATGGAACAGCGTATCTACCGGGCTTGCAATGGAGCCCAAAAAGGGCTAAAACTATTCATCAGCGGCGGCTCTTCTGTCCGCGCCTCTCAGTCACCTCGACGCAAACGATCCAGGGCCAAACCAGTATTAGTGTACTCGTAAGGCGGCTTCCCGGGGCATGAGACACCAGCCTCGCCGCAGCGGCTCCATAGCGCTCGATCTCGAGTAACGATCTCGCAATTGCGCTTTCTCGCCCTCATATACCTTCATATACCGAAGACAACGATTTTCTCTAGAAACCGATTTTCTCTCCACCGAATGGAGGCTCTACTGCGTGAGTAACGGGCACATTGTGCATACCTCGGATGCCAGCTTTGCTGACGACGTCCTCAAGGCCGATAAGCCGGTGCTGCTGGATTTCTGGGCAGAGTGGTGCGGTCCGTGCAAGATGATCGCGCCGATCCTCGATGAGATCGCGCAGGAGTACCAGGATCGCGTGCGCATCGCCAAGCTCAACATCGACGAGAATCCCCAGACGCCGCCCAAGTTCGGCATTCGCGGCATTCCAACGCTGATCCTGTTCAAGAACGGTGCCGTCGAGGCACAGAAGGTGGGCGCGCTGTCCAAATCGCAGCTCGCGACCTTCCTCGATCAGCACCTGGATCCCGTTCAAGAACGGCCACCTGCGAGAGGCCAACGCCTGTGAGAGGCTATCTGGGCAATCAGGGCCGTAATCGGCCCAACAAGGGCCAGCAGCGCCACGGCGGCCCGCGCGACGGCAACCGCGGCAACGGCCGTCCCGATGATCACATGATGGCGGACTTCGAGCCGCTGAGCGAGGACGATGCCGAAATCATAAGTCCGGCCGACCTGGCGCGCTCGCGCAACTCGATGAATCTGATCGAGTTGAAGAGCAAGCCCATCTACGAGCTGGTCAAGATGGCCGAGTCGATGAACCTGGAGAATCTGGCGCGCTCGCGCAAGCAGGACATCATCTTCTCGATCCTCAAGGCGCACGCGCGCAACGGTGAGGATATCTACGGCGATGGCGTGCTCGAGATTCTGCAGGATGGGTTCGGTTTTCTGCGCTCGGCCGACGGTTCCTATCTGGCCGGTCCCGACGATATCTACGTGAGCCCGAGCCAGATTCGGCGCTTCAATCTGCGTACCGGCGATAGCGTCTCGGGCCTGATTCGCCCGCCCAAGGACGGCGAGCGCTACTTCGCGCTGCTCAAGGTCGGCGAGATCAACTTCGATTCCCCGGACAGCTCGCGCACCAAGGTGCTGTTCGAGAATCTGACGCCGTTTCACCCCACCAAGCGCCTCAAACTCGAGCGTGGCAACGGCAGCACCGAGGATCTGACCGCGCGCACCATCGATCTGGTGGCCCCCATCGGCAAGGGACAACGCGGACTGATCGTCTCGCCGCCCAAGGCCGGCAAGACCATGCTGCTGCAGAACATCGCGACCTCGATTACGGCC
>JASHTF010000390.1 GCA_030040715.1 Gammaproteobacteria bacterium
CAGCGGCAGGCCTCATCGGGCCGCACCCGATGACGTCGCGTTCATCCAGTTCTCCTCCGGCTCCACCGGCGAGCCCAAGGGCGTGGTGCTGACTCACGCCAACCTCATGGCGAACATCTGCGGTGCCAGCGAGCGGGCCCGCTTCACTGCGCAGGACGTCAGTCTGTCGTGGATGCCGCTGACGCACGACATGGGGCTGATTGGCTTTCATTTGACCATGTTCGCCAATCGCATCCACGCGCATCTGATGCCGACGGAGCTGTTCGTGCGCCGTCCGCTGCTGTGGCTGCAACTGGCGACGCGCGTGCGGGCGAGCATCCTGTGCTCGCCGAACTTTGGTTACCGCCATTATCTGAAGGTGCTCGGCGAGCGCGAACCGAGCGGCCTCGACCTGTCAGCCGTGCGGCTGATCTTCAACGGCGCCGAGCCGATCAGTGCGGAGCTGTGTGACCAATTCCTCAGCCGCCTCGCGCCCGTCGGGCTGCGCCGTAACGCGATGTACCCCGTATATGGCCTGGCCGAAGCCTCGCTGGCGGTCAGCTTTCCGACACCTGGTGAGCCCTACCGCGTACGAAGTCTCAACCGTCATCGACTCGGCGTCGGCGCCGAGGCGCAGCCGCTGCCCGCGGGCGAGCGCGACGCGCTCACGCTGGTGAGCGTCGGTCGTGCCATTCCGTCCACGGCGGTGCGCATCGCCGCTGAGGATGATCGGCCGACCGCACCTGCGCACGTCGGCCAGGTCCAGATCCGTGGCGACAACGTCACGCGCGGCTACTTCGAGGATCCGACCGCCAACGCCGCGGCCTTCACCGCCGATGGCTGGCTGCGCACCGGCGATCTCGGGCTGATGCTCGATGACGAGCTCTACATCACGGGACGCCAGAAGGAGATTCTGTTCGTCAACGGACAGAACTACTATCCGCACGATCTCGAGCGCATGGTCGAGGCCGTGCCGGGCCTCGAGCTCGGCAAGGTGGTCGTGACCGGAGTGCGGCCGCAGGCTGCGCCGAGCGAAGAGCTGGTGGTGTTCGTGCTGCATCGGGGCACGATGGCGGAGTTCGTGCCGCTCGCGCGCGAGGTCGCGCACCGCATCGGCGAGCACGCCGGTCTCGAGGTCGATGTCGTCGTGCCGGTGCGGCGCATCCCCAAGACCACCAGCGGCAAGATCCAACGCCACCTGCTCGAGCAGGAGTATCTGTCCGGCGCCTTCGACGGCGAGCTCGCGGAGCTGCGGCGGCTGCGCTCGAGCCACGCCGCCGGCGCCGGCGCCGCGGCCGCGGGCGACCTGATCGAGGAGCGGCTGCGCGGCTGCTGCGAGGCGGAGCTCGAGGGTCGCGCTATCGAGGTCGACGAGAGTCTGTTCGACATCGGCGCGAGCTCCCTCAAGCTGATCGCCATTCACGAGCGCATCGAGCGCGAGTGGCCCGGCGTCATCGACGTCACCGAGATCTTCGAGCACCCGAGCATTCGCGAGCTCGCGCGCCTGATCGAGCGCAAGCTCCAGGCTCCTCTGCAGCGCGAGAGCGCATGAGCGCGGATGGATAACGCGCGCGTCATCCGCGAAGTCGGGTCGTTGCGCCCAGCGCGCCGCCCAGCACCCGGCTCAGCGCGCCGCTCGCCGCGCCGCTCGCCGCTACGACGATCGCCACGCGTGTCGCTGCGCGCCGTCGCTCAGGCGCTGTACGAGTACGCGGCGCTGTACAGCTCGCTGCTGCTGTTGGGATTGATTTGCATCAGCTGGTCCGCGCTGATGCTGCCGCTCTATGCGGTGTTGCCCATGCGGTTCGGACGGCGCTGCATCCGCTACAGCATCATGGGCGGCTTTCGCCTGTACGCGCACTGGCTCACGTTGATCGATGCCTACCGCCTGGACCTGAGCGCCATCGACTCCCTGCGCGTGACCGCGCCCCTCATCCTGGCGCCGAATCACCCCTCGTTGATCGATGCGCTGCTGATCCTGACGCGACATCCCAGCCTGACTTGCGTGATGAAGTCCGATCTGACGGCCAACGTCCTGCTGGGGCCTGGAGCGCGCGCGGCCGGTTACATCCGCAACGACTCGGCGTGGCAGATGGTACGGGAGGCGGTGGCTGATCTGCAGCGCGGGGGCGCGCTGCTGCTGTTCCCGGAGGGGACGCGCACGGTCGAGACGCCGATCAACACGCTCACCAAGAGCGTCGCGGTGATCGCCTGGCGCGCCGCCGTGCCGGTGCAACTGCTCATCATCGAGGCCGACTCGCCGTTTCTGAGCAAGGGCTGGCCGCTGCTGGCGCGTCCCTCGCTACCGATCCACTATCGGGTGCGGCTCGGACGGCGATTTGATGCTCCGCGCGACGCCGGGCAGCTGCTCGCGTTCACGCGCGAGCTCGAGCGGCACTACCGCGCCGAGCTTGCGTCCGGACCGCCGGCGTCCGCGGCGGCGCACCGGTGACCCGCAGTGCGGAGGCAAGTACTGCGTACGCCACCGCCTCGGCGACCCATCTGGTCTTGATCCCGAGCTACAACCCGGGCCCCATAGGGATCGCGACCGTGCGGGCCGCGCGCGCGCACTGGAATCCCGTGTGGGTGGTGGTCGACGGCAGCACCGACGGCAGTGCCGAGGTGTTTGCGGCCATGGCCGGCGCGGACCCGGGGCTGCGCGTCCTCGGCCTCGAGCGCAATCGCGGCAAGGGCGCCGCGGTTGAGTACGGAGCCCGCAGCGCGCACGCCGAGGGCTTCACGCATGCGTTGACGATGGACAGCGACGGTCAGCATCCGGCCGCCTGCATCGGCGCCTTCATGGCCGCCTCGCAGGCGCGGCCGGCGGCGTTGATCCTCGGCGATCCCCGCTTCGATGCCAGCGCTCCGGCGCTGCGGCTGCGGGGCCGGAAAATCAGCAACTGGTGGGCGAATGTCGAGACGCTGTGGGGCGGAATTCACGACTCGCTGTTCGGCTTTCGCGTCTATCCACTGGCGCCCCTGCTGCAGGTCATGCGCCGGCGGCACAGCATGCGCGGCTTTGATTTCGATCCCGAGGCCGCCGTACGGCTGTACTGGCACGGATCGCCGCTGGTCAACATACCGGCGCCGGTGCGCTACCTGCGCGCGGAGGACGGCGGTGTCTCGCACTTCCATTACGGGCGCGACAACGCGCTGCTGAGCTGGATGCACGTGCGGCTGGTGCTCGGGGCGCTCTGGCGCCTGCCGTGGCTGCTGCACCGGCGCCGCAGGCACACGGGCAGCGCGGGCGATGGCGGGCACAGCGCCGATCCGGCCCCGCATTGACTGCCTCATCGGGGTGCTGGCTACAATTCGGACCGTCTGCCAGACTTCTTCCTATAAATTCGGTCTCCAACAGACTGCGTCCGACCCTTAATCGACGACTTCACGACTACGGAGCCAGCGTTGCTACAACAGGCGGAGCCGCCGTCCGACACGAGTGCGCTCGAGCAGCAGATCGCCCAGCTGATCGTCCAGGGGTTGAATCTACCGGTTGCGCCGCAGGACATCGATCCGGAAGCGCCGCTTTACGGTGCCGGGCTGGGGCTCGATTCGATCGATATCCTCGAGATCGCGCTGATCGTGTCCAAGCAATACGGCATTCAGCTGCGGGCCGGCGATCAGGAGAATCAGCGCATCTTCCGCTCTCTGCGGCACTTCGCGCAGTACGTCGCAGCCCAGAGGACCAAATAATGGCGGCCGCACGGGAGAGGCGGTGAGTGGCCCGCGGCTGCGCCTTCTCGTTCTGGTGGCGGCCGTGCTGGCTTATGCGTCGCTGGTGCATTACAGCAACCGGGACGCTGCTCCCGCCACGCTAGGCGCCGTTCTCGCGGTCGCTCCGCTGCTGGCGGTGCTGGCGCTGTGGCTGTGGCGCAGCCGCGCGCGCGCGGTGCTACTACCGCTGGCGCTGGCTGCGGCCGGTGGGCTGTTGTGGCTGCTCTGGCGCCCGATCGAGCGCCATTTCGATTGGATCTACCTGTGGCAACAATGCGCCGCCTACGCGGCGCTCGGTTTGGCGTTCGGACGCACGCTGTTGCCGGGACAGGTGCCGCTGTGCACGCGCTGGGCGACCGTCGTGCACGGCTCGTTGCCCGATGAGGCGCGGCGTTACACCCGCGCCGTCACGGCGGTCTGGACGGGCTTCTTTGGCGTCGTGATCGTGCTCAGCGTCGCGCTCTACCTACTGGCGCCCCGTAGCCTGTGGTCGCTGTTCTCGAACTTTTTGATCCTGCCGCTCGCACTGTTGCTGTTCGCGGGTGAGTACACGCTACGACGGCGCCGGCTGCCCGACATGCAGCGCGCGAGCCTCGCGCAGATGGCGCGACTCTACCTCGCCGATCCACCGACCGTGACGTCTGGCCGCACACCGCCCGTCTGACGCAGCCGAGCGCCTCCCGACCGCATGACCGCACCGCACTCCCCCAGACCGCGCTCCCTCAGACCGCGCCGCCCCGCGTCGCGCTCCGACCCGTCGCTGCCTCGGTCGCTGCCTCGGTCGCTGCCGCTATTGATGCACGGCGCTTGCGACGCGGTTGTAGCCTGGCACGGCGGGCGAGCCGTGACCGCCGGCCAATTTGTGAGCGCAGCGCAAGCACTCGCCGCGCGCCTACCCGCCGCCGCACACGCGCTCAACCTGTGCGGCGACCGTTACCATTTCGCAGTCGCCTTTGCCGCGAGCATGCTGCGAGGTCAATGCACTCTGCTGCCGGGGGCGTACGCGCCCGAGTTGATCCGGCGTCTGCAATCACGAACGCCAGACATGATCTGTCTCACCGACGGCAGCGCCGCACGCGAGCAACTGCCGCGGCTGCGATGTCCGGTGCTGCGGATCGACACGCCGCTCCCGGGCGAGTTGCCGAGCCAGCTCCCGGCAAGCTCCATTCCGCCGATTGATGCCGCGCAACTCGTTGCCCGCGTCTTCACCTCGGGATCGACCGGCGTGCCGATGGGCCACGACAAGAGCTGGGGGCAGCTGGTGCACAGCGTGCGGGTAGGCGCGCAGCGCTTGCTGCAGGGTGGTCGCGGATGGTCGATCCTCGGCACCGTTCCGGCGCAGCATATGTATGGATTCGAAGTAACGGTGCTGCTGCCGTTGCAGAGTGGCGGCACGCTGTCGAGCGCGCGCCCGTTCTTTCCCGCCGACATCGCCGCGGCGCTCGCGGCGTTGCCGCGGCCGCGGGCGCTGGTGTCCACGCCGGTGCACCTGCGGGCATTGGTTGACTCGGACATCGACTTGCCGGCACTCGACCTGTTCGTGTCGGCGACCGCCGCGCTTGCCGCAGATCTGGCGCAGGAGCTCGAGCGCCGTTATGCGGCACCGCTGCTCGAGATCTATGGGTCGACCGAGACCGGACAGATGGCGAGCCGGCGTACCGTCGCGGAGCCGGCGTGGCGACTATGGCCGGGGGTCGCGCTCCAGATCGACGCCCGCGGCGGCTGTCAGGCAACGGGCGGGCACCTGCGCGAGCCTACGCCGCTCGCCGACATTCTTGTCCCGATCGGAACGGACCGGTTTCTGCTCGAGGGCCGCACCGCGGATCTGGTCAACATCGCCGGCAAGCGCAGCTCCCTCGCCTATCTGACCCAGCAGCTCACTGCGATCCCGGGAGTGCTCGACGGCGTGTTTTTCGTGCGCGCGGATGCGCCGGCGTCGGTCGCAGGCGTAACTCGGCTGGCCGCGGTCGCCGTCGCGCCCGAGCTCGATGTCGCGCGCATCACGGCGGCGCTGCGCGAGCGCATCGATCCGGTGTTCCTGCCGCGCCCGCTGCTGCTGGTCGAGCGGCTGCCGCGCAATGACACCGGCAAGCTGCCACAGCAACGCCTGCTCGAGTTGACCGCCGAGGCGACCACCGCCGCGCCGGAGCTGCTCACCTGACCGGCGCACCGGAGCCGTTCACTGGGCGGTGTGGAAACGGTTGGCTGACAGGAAGGGCGAAGCGGTCGACGTGAATGCGAAGCAAGCAGGCGATGTCGCAGCAGCTCAGGCCGGGCACGCCACGCTGCAGATCGCGGCCGGCCACCCGTCCCTGTCCGGACATTTCCCCGGACGCCCCATCGTGCCCGGCGTGGTGCTGCTCGATGAGGTGCTGCATCGGCTCGAGGCGGCCAGCAGCGATCCGGCTCCCGCGGCGGGTCGATGGCATATCCGCAGCGTCAAATTCCACCGCGCGGTATCGCCCGAGCAGCCGCTGACGCTCGCGTACACTCGGGACGGCAGTGGGGCGGACGGCGGCCGGGCGGACGGCAGCGGGGCGGACGGCAGCGGGGCGATCCGCTTCGAACTGCGCAGCGCCGATTCGACCCTGGTAGCCGATGGCCACCTCGAACGGAAGCTCGAGCAGCGCGTCGCAGCCGCGGCGCACGCGGCGCCATCCGCGCTGCCGCCTGCGGCCAGCGATTGGCGGCACCGTCGAGAGCGCGGCAGCCGTCTGCTGCTGATGGCCATGGCATTCGTGTCGCTACGGCTCGGTCGGCGGGTGAGTCGCGCCGTTCTGTATCTGATCGCCGGCTACTATTTTTTGTTTGCGCCGAGCGCGCGGCGGCCGATGCACGACTACCTGCGCCGGGCGCTCGGGCGTGCCCCGCGCGCGCGCGATCGCTTCCGTCTGATCATGAGCTTCGCCACCAGCATCCATGATCGACTCTATCTGCTGGCGGGCCGCTACGAGCTGTTCGAGGTCACGGTCGCGGGCGAGGATCTGATCCGCGCCGCGCTCGCCCGCCCCGGCGGCGCATTCCTCATGGGCGCGCACCTCGGGAACTTCGAAGTCATTCGCGCCGTGGGACAGCTGCGCGCCGGCGTCAGCGTCACGATGGCGATGTATGCCGACAATGCCCACAAAGCGAATGCCATGTTTGCGGCCGTCGCGGCCGCCAATCCGCCTGAGTTCATAGAGGTGGGCCATCTCGATTCGATGCTGCGGATCCAGGAGCGCCTCTCTCAGGGCGCTCTGATCGGAATGCTGTGCGATCGCCGCTTCGGCGCCGAGCCTTCCATGCCGGTGACCTTCCTCGGCGCCACCGCGCGCCTGCCGATCAATCCCATGCGCGTGGCCGCGATGCTGCGAGCACGAGTAATGTTCATCTGTGGCTTATATCGCGGCGGCAATCGCTACCACGTGGTGTTCGAGCCGGTTGCTGATTTCTCGAGCACGACCGCGGCCGAGCGCCACGGCGCGGTCGAGACCGCGGTGCTCCGCTACGGAGCGCTGCTCGAAGGCTGCTGCCGCAGCGACCCCTACAATTGGTACAACTTCTTCGATTTCTGGGACCCATGAGGCCATCCCGGCGACGATCCAACGCGCGATCACGGCTCACTTGCATCGTGATTCTGTGCGTCGTGGCGATGCGCAGCGCGACGCTGCCGGTATGCGCTCAGGCTCAACCCGGCGACGCTGCTGCCGCGCTGGATCAGCTCATGACGCTGCTCGCCCAGCGCCGACACGGCGAGGCGGATTTCCAGGAGCTCAAGTACGTGGCGCTGCTCGACCGGCCGATCGAGAGCTCGGGTCTGCTGATCTATGACGCGCCGGATCATCTCGAGGAGCGCATCGTGCGGCCGCACCCCCAGACCGCGGTGCTCGATCACGGCGTGCTGACGCTACGCATCGGCAAGCGCGAGCGCAGCGTGGCGCTGGCGCAGTATCCCCAGCTCGCACCCCTGATCGACAGCATCCGTGCGCTGCTCGCGGGCGATCGCGGCACGCTCGAGCATCAGTTCAAGCTCAATTTC
>JASHTF010000391.1 GCA_030040715.1 Gammaproteobacteria bacterium
CGGGTTCGCCTGCGATCCGCCGCTTTCGCTTTGAGTATCGTTGCTCTTGACAGGTCAGTGAGCCGCGGCGCCGCCAGCGATGACTCCACTACGCACGAGATCGTGCTCCCAGCGCCGGCCGGCGTGACGTCGACGCAGCAGCTCGATTAACGCGCCGGGTACGGCGCCATCGACGTCGATGGCGACAGCGCGACCGCCGAGGTCACCGTCCCGCCGGTGCGTATACCGATTCGGTGCAAACCACAGATGCGGCGAGTCGGACAGAACCACCGCCAGGTGGCTGGAGACGCACGGCGAGCACACCAGCAGATCCGCATCGGCGAGGGCGATCACATCCGAGCAGTCGCCGCAGCTCAGGTCGCCGGTGGTGATGCACGGGAAGCTCTCGAGCAGCGGTTGCAGCTGTTCGCGACTGCCATTGCTCACCAGCAGAAACTGCGCCTGATCGCCCAGGGCCTGCTGCAGCGAGCGGGCGATGCCGCAAAACCAGTCCAGAGGAGGCGCTGGGTTGACCGCGCAGCGCGGGTCGCCGAGCGCTGCGGGCGGGTTGAAACCGCTCAGCCACACCTGCATGCCGACGAGCACCTTGTTGACATCGACGCGCGCGCGCAGCCGCAACAGGTTTTGTGCCGTGTAGCGGCTGCGGTACAGCATCGAGCGCATGAAGTCGCGCGCGGCCCGCACATGATGGAAGCCTCCCCAGGATCCCGCGGTGACGAATACCCACATCGCGCGTCGCGCCAGCCGATGCGCGCGCGCAAAACTGTGCAGCGTCGGTACCACATCACCCCCGCCATGCGCGAGGTAGTCGGCCTCTGTGAACTCAACCTTCGGCAGCGACTGCTCGACGGCCCGGTGGTAGAAGCGGCGGTACAGTGACGGATGCAGGTCGCGCCAATATCCACACCGATGCAGATCGAAGGCGGGCGGCAGCAGCGTCGCATCCAAAACCTGCGCAGCCAGGAAAGCGCGCGCCCAGGGCACGAGCCCGTCGAGCCCGTGGCCCTGGCGGTTCACGCGCGGCAGGCAGTAACGCAGTGGCAACCGACATCCTCAGGGAATCGAGCGCGCATCGGCGCGCGACGCCGTCGCACCCGGCTCGGCCGCAGCCGGTGATCTGGCCGCGGGTACGGACGCGCCCGCACCCACCCAGGTGTCCCATCGCGGCCGCGGATGCCGCAGCGTCGCGAGCCAGCTGCTCACGAGCCCCGGAAGAATCATCACCAGTCGGGGCGCGACGCACACCAACGCGGCGAGGATCGGCCAGTGCCACAGGCGCACCAGGGTCAGCAGCGCGGCCACCTGCCACGGCAGCGTCCAGCGCAGGCAGACGGCGACCAGCAGGGCAGCGACACCCCATCCGCCGCCGGGCCAATGCATGAGTCCCACCGCCGCGACGGCACAGCGCACCAGCGGGTAGAGCAGCAGCAGCGCCGCGAGCAGCGATCGACCGGCTGTCCGCGCGACATGGGTCCCGGCGCTGGTGATGTTCATGCGGTCTGCGCGCTCATGGGCTCTGCATCAGTGCAGCCCGCGCGGTCTGAAAGGTCGCCTTCAACAGCCCCTCGAGCTCGAGCTGCCACGCCTGCAGCGCGGCGGCATCGAGCACCCGCGGCACCGTGCGCGGCTCGCCGATCGCAATCACGACGCGCGTGAACGGCACGGGCAGCACGGAGCGATCCCAATGCACGAGCCAGGCGCGCGCCGCGGCGTACGACATCGGTACGATCGGCCGGCCTGACATCTGCGCGAGCAGGATCGCGCCCGGCTTGCATTTGAAGGCCGGGCCGCGCGGGCCATCGGGACTGACCACCGTGGACACCTGATCGCGCGTCAGCGCGTGAAAGTATTCCTTCAACGCCAGCGCACCGGTGCGCGAGGACGAGCCTCGAATCACGTGGGCACCGGCGCGCCGCAGCACCCTCGCTCCGAGCTCGCCGTCGACCGAGGGACTGACCAGAAACCCGGTGCGCACCCGTGGCCGCAGCGACAGCAGGTACTGCGCGCAGAACAGCGTGTGCTGGTGCCAGTAGCAGGGTATGAACGACGGAGCGCGCGCGAGCGCCGCCTCGAGGTGCTCCTCGCCCACTATGGCAACGATGCGGCAGCTGTGCCACCACAATCGCGCCAGCCCGAAGATCGACGGCGCCGCGACGCGATAGAGGGCGCGGCGCATGGGTCCCATGCGCCGGCCGGTGTAGCGCTTGTAGATATTGTTCCGCAGCGCATCGCCTGCGGGCCTGGGGTCGCTCATCTAGGTCAACACTACGGAGCCGCCGCCGGTTGCGCAACCGCGGCTGACGGCTCACGACCGCGGCACTACTTGCCGCGCGAGGGCGCCGGGTGGTTCAGCGTATGCGTTGCCGCCGAGCAGTGAGCGCAACCCGGAGCGGCGAGCCGCGCCCGATGGCGCGTGGCGGCTCCGGCGAGAATTCCGCGCGCCGCGAGCAGGTCGAGCACTCCCTGGCGGCGATGCAGCGGCATGAAGGTCCATACGGCGTAGCCCGTCGCGAACAGCACCACCACGGCGATGATGATCCATTGCAGCATCTTCAGACCCCGCGCAGATGTCCGCCCCCGAGCGAGAGCGCGACGTGATAGGTCAGCAACGCCGACAGATAGGCGAGCACGAATAGATACCCGGCCATGATCGCCGGATAGCGCCACGAATTGGTCTCGCGCCGCACGGTGACCAGCGTCGACAGGCACTGGGGTGCAAATACATACCAGGTCAGGAGCGACAACGCGGTTGCCAGACTCCAGCTGCCGGCGATCATCGGCCGCAGTGCCGCCTCGGCCGAGGCGCCTCCGGCGCCGCCGAGTGAATAGACCGTCCCGAGTGCCGCGACCACCACCTCGCGCGCGGCCAACCCCGGCACCAGTGCGACGCTGATCTGCCAGTTGAAGCCGAGTGGCGCGAACAGGTGAGCGAGTCCGGCGCCGAGCATGCCGGCGACGCTGTAGCGTATGGCTGGACCCACGGCGCCGGGCGGCGGCGCCGGAAAGCTGCTGAGGAACCACACCAGCACCATCAGCGCGAGGATGATCGTGCCGACGCGACCCATGAAGATCTGCGTCCGCTCCCACAGCCCCGTGAGCAGATTGCGCAGGTTGGGCCAGTGGTACTCGGGCAGCTCCATCAGCAGAGGGTGGTAACTCGAGCGCATGGTGGCGCGCTTCATCACGAATGCGACCAGCACGGCACCGACCACGCCGAGCACGTAGAGCGCAAACAGCACCAGCCCCGGTAGATTGAACAGGTGCCAGGGTCCGAGCGAGCGGTTGGGAATAAAGGCCCCGATGATGAGCGTATAGACCGGCAGACGCGCCGAGCAGGTCATGATCGGGGCGAGCAGGATGGTCGCCAGACGATCGCGCAGATTCGGGATGGTGCGCGTCGCCATGATGCCGGGAATCGCGCACGAGAACGAGGATAGCAGCGGAATGAAGGAGCGCCCCGACAGACCGACGCCTCCCATGATCCGATCCAGCAGGAAGGCGGCACGCGGCAGATAGCCGCTGTCCTCCAACAACAGAATGAAGAAGAACAGCACCAGAATCTGCGGCAGAAACTCGAGCACTTGGCCCGCGCCGTTGAGCACTCCGCCGATCAGGAGGCTGCGCAGTGGACCGGGCGCCATCGCGTGCTCGAGCCAGCCCCCGAGCGCCGCGAAGCCATCGGTGATCCAGTCCTTGGGAACCTCGGCCCAGCTGAAAACCGCCTGAAAGATCAGGAACAGCAGGACGGCCAGCAGCACCGGACCGACGATCGGATGCATGACGATCGCGTCGAGGCGCGCCAGGGCCCGATCGCGCAGCGGCTCGACGTAGCGCGCCGCCGTCAAAATGCGTCGCACTTCGCGCTGCGTTGCCGCCAGCTCCTGATGCGATACGCTCTCCAGCGCCACATCCGCCGGGCGCTCGCCCGCCGGGTGCACGCTGGCCGAGCGTCCGCTCGGGCGGCTGCTCAGCTGGTCGAGCTTCTCTACCAGCGCAGCGTCGCCACCGGCGCGTACCGCCACCGTCTCGACGACCGGCAGTCCGAGCTCACACTCGAGCGCCGTCCGATCGAGCTTGAAGCCGCGTCGATGCGCCAGGTCGCTCATGTTGAGAGCGACGATCATCGGCACACCGACCCGCTTGAGCTCGAGCGCCAGCCGCAGCGACAGGCGCAGGTTGGTCGCGTCGAGCACACAGACGATCAGATCCGGCGGCGCCTCGCCGCGCAGCCGTCCGATGACCACGTCGCGCGTGATGGCCTCATCGAGCGTCGTCGGTACCAGGCTGTATGCTCCGGGCAGATCGATCACCCGATACAGCGTGTGACCGTGCGGGCTGACGAGCACGCCTTCCTTGCGCTCGACGGTCACCCCGGCGTAGTTCGCCACCTTCTGGCGGCTGCCGGTCAAGCGATTGAACAGCGCGGTCTTGCCGCAGTTGGGTGGACCCACCAGCGCGACGCGACAGGTCTCGACCTCGGGTAGCTCGCGGATCACGGCTGCCGTGCTCTCTGCGGCACCGGGCTAATCGGGATCAGCTGCAGCGTCGCCCGCGTTGACCATGACGGCCTGCGCCTCACGGCGACGCAGCGCAAATACCGAAGATCCGACGCGCACTGCCAGCGGGTCACCGCCCGGCCACACCTTGCGGACAATTTCCACCTGCTCGCCCGGCACGAATCCCAGCTCGATCAGCCGACGCGCGATGGTCGAATGCGCGACGTCTCCGATCGGTATCGTCGCGGTGCCGTGGGCAGCGATGGCGGTGATGTATGCTCGTGCGCCCTGACGCAGTTGAGCCAGACAGACGGATCGTTCCGAACGTTGCCGCATCCGAGTCGACTCATCGGCAGTCGGCTCGTCCAAGTTCGGCTCAGTCGCCACTGGATGCCATGCCCGAGAGGAGTCCATTCGGCCCGTCCGCTAATGCGACCACAAATGCGAATCACTCGCAATTGCATCGGAGCATAGCTGATGCGGTGCTGTGCTGCCACTACTGATTAACGGAATGTGCGGTAACCCCCGGCTGGAGAGCTTGCGCTCCGTTCGCCCGCTCGCGCTGCGGCGCAGCATCCGCCGCCGACGCTGTCGTTGCGAGCCTATGCCTCAGGCAAGGCGCAGCCAGCGCCGCCGTGCCAGGTGGTCCAGCGAAAAGCTGCCGGCTCCGCGGCACAGCAGTACCAGCAGCATCGCCGCCCACTGAATGTGCGTGGGCCAGGCCTGTGGATAGACGAACACCTCGATGACCGTGGTCATACCCAATAGCACCAATGCGGCCGGCCGGGTCAGCAGGCCGAGCACCAGCAGCACCGGCGTCGACAGCTCGATCGATGCCGCCAAGTGCGCCGCGATGTCCGGTGGCAGAAGCGGCACTTTGTACTCGTCCTGAAACAACTGCAGCGTCGCATCCCAGTTAGCGATCTTAGTCATCCCCGAGTTCCAGAATATCGTCGCCACGGCCAGCCGCAGCGGCAGCGCGAGCACACTGTAGGGCACACGCTCGAGCCAGCCGATCAAGCGCGCGACCGCGCTCTTGAGCCGAGCCCCGATCGGGGCAACCGCAGTAACCGTGTTGTTCATAAGCGCAACTCCTGGCTCGGCTGTTCGCACGGGGTCGTGGCGTGGGCGGCGCGGTCTTCGTCCGCGGCGCACTCGGCAATGATCTGAAAGTCGACGAATCGCCCCGCCGCCAGATGCTGTGCGAGCACGCTGCTGGCCTCACCGGCCGTGGCGGAGTCGTCCTCATTGGCCGCCCGCTCGCACTCCTCAGCCAATGCGACGTGCAGGGGCTGTCCTTCGAGCAGCCGCCCGCTCAACCGCCAGGTGCTCGCCTGCAACCGCCACACGTGCAGCTGATCCTCGATATCGCGCTCGATCATTAGCCACACGGGCCCAGCCGTCAGGTCGATCGCCCGCATGCGGGCTTCGTCCTGCTCCAGCACGGCGCGCCAGATCAGGTCCGCGGGATGATTGAGTCGCAGCACTGATAGCGACGGGTGGGCGACGAATGCGACCTGCGCCAGCGCGGATGCCTCCAGAGCCATCAGCCTTGCAGGATCGAGGCGCTGCCGCTCCGGTGCATAGAGCGCCCGATTCACGGTCCACTCGAGCTCCGCGACGTCCGACAGGTACGGCAGGCTGGCCGCCGGCTCGCAGTGACGCAGGAACTGCGCAAACCCGCCGCCATAGGCATTCAAATAGGCGCTCATCGGCGGATGAAGCCGGATGAATTGGCCCGCAGCCGCTGAAAAAAACTCTGCGCCCACCAGCCGCCGCACGGCTGGATACGTCAGGCCCAGCGCACGGGTCAGCGTGCCGACGGCGGTATTGCGATAGATCGCAAGTCGCGCCGCGGCGGTCTGTGGGTCTCCGGCGCAGTGCGCGGCGACGCCGGCGGCCATCTCGGCCGCCGCGGGCTCCGCTTGCAGGCAGCCCGCGAATGCGCGCTGCAGCTCAAGCAACGTCGGCATAAGGCGCGATTCCCGCGGCCCGCGCGAGCAGCAGCATCGCCGTGCGAGCTTCCTGCACGAGCACCGGCAGAGCCGGAATGTCGGTGTCCCATTCGATCAGCGTCGGCTTGGGGCCAAAGCGCTGTAACGCGCGCGCGTACAGC
>JASHTF010000392.1 GCA_030040715.1 Gammaproteobacteria bacterium
GCGGCAGGCGCGCGAGCTCTGCGGCCAGCGGATCGCTGGCCACCACCACCGCACTCACGGCCGGCGCGAGCTCGCGTGCCGGCTCCCCCGACTCAACCGCACCGCCGCCCGCGCCCTCGGTGCTGGCCGGGGTGCGCTCGGCCTCTTCCAGACGTTCGCCGCCGGCCGCCGCGCCGGCGAGCGCATCGAGCTGCTGCAGCAGCGCGCGCAGCTCGAGTCGCCGGTAGAGCGCGCGCAGCCGCTCGACGTCGATCGGTCGACGTACCAGGCTCGCTTCCTCGAGCGGCAGTGGCAGATCGACACGAATCGTGGCGAGTTGACGTGACAGCGCCAGGTCGCTCAGCCCGGAGCGCAGGTTCTCTCCGACTCTGCCCTCGATCTGGTCGCGATGCTGCAGCAGCGCGTCAACCGTGCCGTACTGATTGAGCCATCGCGAGGCCGTCTTCGGACCGACGTTGCGGATTCCCGGGATGTTGTCCGAGCTGTCGCCAACCAGTGCCAGGTAGTCCACCATCTGCTCGGGAAACACATCGAACTTCGCCTTGACGCCGGCGCGGTCGAGCACCGATCCACTCATGGTGTTGACGAGCGTGATGTGCTCGTCCACCAGCTGAGCCATGTCCTTGTCGCCGGTCGAGATCAGTACCTGCTGGCCGGCGCGCGCGGCGCGGCACGCCAGTGTGCCGATGACGTCATCGGCCTCTACATCGGGGACGCGCAGCACCGGCAACCCGAGAGCCTCGACGGCCTCCAGCAGCGGCTCGATCTGTGGCCGTAGCTGATCGGGCATCGGCGCGCGGTGTGCCTTGTACTCTGCGAACAGATCGTCGCGAAACGTCTTGCCCGGAGCGTCAAACACCACCGCCACGCGCGGCGGTGAGTACTCGCGCAGGAACTTCAGCAGCATGGTCAGCACGCCGTGGATCGCGCCGGTGGGATGGCCGGCGGAGTTGGTCAGCGGCGGCAGCGCGTGAAAGGCGCGATACAGGTAGGACGAGCCGTCGAATAAGACGAGATCTGGCGCCCGGGACATGGAATTACGTCAGGACCCGAATGCCATCAAGGCTCGGGCGATGGACTCCCGGACGATCGGGAATTGGGCGACTGCGGGGCGGTTGACTGCGATGGCGTCGTGGAGGGCGCGGTCGGCGGCGTCGTTCCGGAGGTGGTTCCGGGAGCAGTCCCGGGAGTCGTGGTGCCGGTTCCAGTGCTCGTTCCGGTGCTGGTTCCGGTGCTGGTTCCAGTGCTCGTTCCAGTGCTGGTTCCCGCGCTGCCTCCGGCGTTGGTCGCCGGGCTGGTTCCGCCGCTGGAGCTGCCGGTGGTCCCGGCAGCGGCTCCGACCGGCGATTTTTTTGCTGGCAGGTACAGCGGACCTTTCAGGCCGCAGCTCACCAGCAACGCGGTGCTCACGGCGACGGCAATGCAGCGAATCAGCTGCCGAGGGCGGCGAGCGCGCGTGCGCGCTGGCGCAGCGGGTGTCGGGGGCGATGATATTCGCATAGAGCGGCGCGTGCGCTCAGGCGGGCATCGGCATCGGGCGGCCGTCGCGCAGCGTCAGCCAGCCGCGCGCGATGCGATAGATCACCCAGATGCCGATCGCGGCGAGGCCGAGGATCCAGATCGGGATGCCAATCAGGACGATCGCGAGCGTAAAGCCGACGATGGAGACGACGATGATCCACAGCCAGGCATACCAGAAGGTATGAATTTGCCAGCGAAAGTGCGACTCAAGCCAGCTGCCCCGCACCTCGGAGCGGCGTGCGTAGTTCATGACTACCGCGACGATCGAAGGCAGTCCGAACGCGAATCGCAGCGCGATGGCGTGCCTTCCCCCGAGCGCGATCAGCACCGAGAGACTGTGCAAGCCATAGATCCAGTGCGTGTATTCGAGCAGCCCGCGATTGACATCGGCGGGCGCGCTGGATGCTGAGCTCATGGTGTATCTCGACGAGGCTAGTTGCGGCGCGGAGCTTAGTCCCGGCGAGCGAAATTGTAGCGCACCCGGAGCGGCAGCCGTGATCCCGCGCGACTGCTCGGACGGATCGACGCCCGTGCGCTCATGCCGGCGTCATCGGTCGCGGCACTGCTCGGCGGGGCGATGGTCTTCGGTCGCGAGGTGCAGTTCTGCGGGGCTGCTCTGTTCGGCGGGCGTCAGCGCGTGCACATCTGCGACGATCAGCGTCCCGGTGCCTTCATTAGTAAACACCTCGGCGAGGATGCTGTCGGCAGAGCGGTACGAGATCACGTGCACGCGATGCACGCCACCGCGGATCGCATCTTCGATCGCTTGCGCCTTCGGCAGCATGCCGTCGACGATCTGACTGTCGTCCCGCAGCCGCTGCAAGCCCGCGAGGTCAGTGTAGGAGATGATCGAGCTCGGATCGTCGACGCGCTCGAGAATGCCGGCAGCACCGGTACAGAAGATCAGCTTCTCGGCGCCCAGAGCGGCCCCGAGGGCTGCCGCAACCGTATCGGCGTTGATGTTGAGCAACGTACCCTTGGCATCGGCCGACAGCGGGCTGATGACCGGCATCAGGCCGCCGTCGAGGTGCCTGCGGATGACCTCGACGTCGATCGCGTCGATGTCACCGACGAAGCCGAAGTCCACCAGCTCGCTCGATGCGCCGAGCTTGATCGGGGGACGCTTGTGCGCGCGCACCAGCCCGGCGTCGACGCCCGACAGACCGACGGCGGCGATGTCGAGCTCGCGACACAACGCGAGAATGCGCGTGTTGATGAGGCCGTTGAGCACCATCGAGGTTGCATCGATCGAGCGGGCGTCGGTGATGCGGCGCCCCTGGACCGTGCGCGTCGGCACCCCGAGCGCGGCGGTGAGCGCGCTGAGCTGCTGGCCGCCGCCGTGCACCAGAACCACCCGGATGCCGAGGTAGCGCAGCATCGCGATCTGCTCGACGAGCGCGCGCAGCAGCGCGGCGTCGTCAAACACGCCGCCCCCGGCCTTGATGACGAAGATCTTGCCCCGGTACAGGCGGATGTAGGGCGACGCGTTGCGCAATGCGCGCACCGTCGCGGTCTGATCGGATCGATGCAGGATCATCACTGCTCCCTCGGTTGTTGCGCCGGCTATTGCGTCGTGCCCTGCAACAGCCGATGCAGGATCGCCATCTGCACGGGTAGCCGGTTGTACGCCTGACGCAGCACCGCCGCGCGCGGTCCGTCGAGCAGCTCGTCGGCGACCGCTACGTTGCGCCGCACGGGCAGGCAGTGCATCAGGCGGCAGCCGCCGTGCGCGGCTGCAAACCACTGCTCGTTCACGCACCAGTCGGCGTGACGTGCGCGCGCGGCGGCATCGCCGGCCGCATCACCGTAGTGCGCGGTGCTGGACCACTCTTTGACGTAGGCGACGTCGGCGTCCGCGAGCGCCGCGTGCGGCTCGCAGCTCTCCTCGATCGCGCCGCCGGCGGCCGCGGCGGCGCGGCGTGCCTTGTCCATGAGTTCGCTCGGGAGCGCGAATCCCTCGGGCCGAAGCACCGTCACACGCATGCCGCGCATCGCGGCCATGTGCAGCACCGCGGCCGGCACGGCCAGCGGCAGGGGGCGCGGGTGATAGGCCCAGCTGAGGACGAACTTGCCATGCGCAGGTACGGCGAGCTCATCGAGCGTCTTCCAGTCGGCCAGCGCCTGACACGGGTGGTTGACCGCCGACTCGAGATTGATCAGCGGTACGTCGACCAATCCGGCGAGCGTGCGGAAGCGCTGCTCGCTCAAATCTGACTCCAGATCCTTGCCCTCGGCGAACAGCCGAATGCCGAGAGCGTCGCAATAGGAGCCGAGCACCGGCAGCCCTTCGCGGACGTGCTCGGCCGCACCGCTATCCATGATCGCCCCGTGCTGCGTCTCCAACTGCCAGCTGCCGCTGCCCGGCGTGATGGCGAACGCGGATCCCCCGAGGCGGCCCATGGCAGCCTGGAAGGAGGCGAGGGTACGGAGCGAGGGGTTCATGAACAACAAACCGAGCACCCTGCCGGCGAGCGCCGTCGGTTGCGGCTCGCGCTCGAGCCGTCGGGCCAGCGCCAGCAGATCGAGCACCTGCTCGCGCGAGAAGTCGGCTAGATCGAGGAACTGGCGCATGCGCGGAACAGCCGCTCGCGGCCTCAGGCGCCGATATCGAGCAGTGCGCTGCGCAGCCGCTCGACGTGGGCGGGCTCGAGCACGTAGGGCGGCAGCAAGCGCAGGATATGAGGATCGCTGCTGGTCCCCGCGAGGATGTCGCGCTCGAGCAGCGCCGCATGCACCTGCTTCGCGGGCGCTACCGTGCGCAGCCCGAGGAGCAGCCCCGCGCCCTGGTGGCCCACCACCGGTCCGACGATGCAGCGGTTGCGGATTTGAGCCGAGAGGCTCTGCACGCGCTCGAGCAAATGCTCCGACTCGATCGCCTCGATCACCGCCTCGATGACTGCACAGGCCATTGGGCCGCCGCCGAAGGTGCTACCAAGGGCGTCGAGCTTGGCCGCGCGCGCGGCAGCTTCTGACATCAACAGCGCCGCGCACGGAAAGCCGGCGCCGAGCGACTTGGCGGTCGTGAGAAGGTCCGGCTGGACGCCATGAAGGCCGGCCGCGAACGGCGCGCCGACGCGGCCCATGCCACATTGCACCTCGTCGCAGATCAGCAGCGCTCCGACCTCATCGCAACGCGCGCGCAGCGCCGCCAGAAACGGTGCGCCGAGATCGAACGCTCCGCCGATCCCCTGCACCGGCTCGACGATCACGGCGGCGGTGTGCTCGCCGATGTGCGCGGCGATCGCGGTCAGATCGCCGCGAGCGATGAAGCTCACGTCGAACGGGCGCCTCGGAAAGCCATACCACTTGGAATCCGCGCCCCAGGTCACGGCGCCGGCCGCCGCCGTGCGGCCATGAAAACCGTGCTCGATCGCGGCCACGTGGGTGCGGCGGGTCAGCGTGAGGGCGATCTTCAAGGCGTTTTCGTTGGCCTCGGCCCCGCTGTTGACGAAGAACACGCTGGATAGATCCAACCCGGAGAATGCGATCAACCTCTCGGCCGCACGTCGGCGCACGTCCAGCGGCACGGCGTTGCTCTGGAAGCTGAGCGTGCGCGCCTGCCCGGCGAGCGCCGCGGTCCAGGCGCGATGGCCGTAGCCGAGCGCGGCCACCGCGTGACCACCGTAAAGGTCGAGCACGCGCCGGCCGTCGCGCGTGTGCAGCCACACGCCCTCGGCCGACACGACCGACAGCGGATACTGCGCAAACACGGGCGCGAGCGGATCGAGCGGTAGGGAAGCGAGTGCGTGCACGGTGGTTGGATTCCTGTGGCGGCGGCGCTCAGGTCCAGCCGGGCGCCGGCGCGGTCAGGCCGCTGGTCTCGGGCAATTCCCACAGACGGTTCATCCACTGCAGGGCGCCGCCCGCGGCGCCCTTGTTGAGGTTGTCGAGCGCACACAGCACCGCTACGGTGCGCCCGTCGCTGACGGCGGAGAGGTGTGCGTAGTTGCTGGTGGCGACGTCCTTGATGCGCGGGGCGTCCGCGCGCACGCGCACGAACGGCGCGCACGCGTAGAAATCGCGCAATGCCGCGAGGACCTGTGCGCTGTCGCGGTGCTCGCGCAGCCGGGCCTGAAGGGTGACGTGGATGCCGCGGACGAACGGGCCGGAATGCGGCACGAACGCGAATCGTGCCACGACGCCGGTGGCTGCGAGCGCACAGGCGCTCATCTCGGGCGCGTGCCGGTGCGCGAGTGCACTGTAGCTGTAAAGGTCGCCGTGGCGGCTCGGGTGATGGGTGGCCTCGAGCGGTTGGCGTCCGGAGCCGCTGCTGCCGGTCACGGCGGCAACGAACAGCTCGGGCTCGACCAGCCCGAGTGCCAGCAGCGGCACCGCGGCGAGCAGCGTCGCGGTCGCA
>JASHTF010000393.1 GCA_030040715.1 Gammaproteobacteria bacterium
GTTCGCGAACGCGACCTCGACCACGACCGCGACCACCGGGAAGTGATTCTGGGTGCTCGAAGCTTCCCGAGTCCCGAGCCTCATAAGTAAGCGCTGGGAGTGGCGCTGCCTTCACTGTCGCGGCGCGCTCGCTGCAGATACCCGCAGCCTGCGTTGCACAGCCTGCGGCAGGCAGTATCCAATGATCGCCGGGATTCCGATTCTCGTGCGGGAACCAGCCGGATACTTGCGCTCGGAGCTCGAGCTGCTTGCCCAGACGTCTCGCGACGCCGAACGACGCAGGGACTCGCTCGATAAAGTCGGGACAGATGCGGGCTTGCCCGGCGTCTCCCTCGATCGTCATCGAGACCTACTGAACGCCGAAATCGCTCAAGCCGAGACCTTTCTCGCCCTGCTCGAACCGACTGTGGCGGGGATGGGTGCGGACAGTAGCGAAGCGCTCGGGGCCCGACCATCGGGTTGGACGACCGAGGCTCTGCTTCCTTATCTGCTTCGGGACTGGACCAGCACGGCTGAGCTCGAGGCGGTAAGTGACAGGATTGGCGCCGCCCTCAAGCATCTCTTCCCGGATCCTGCCAATACGTCGGTGGTCTTCGCCGCCTGCGGCGCCGGTGGACTGCTGGCGGAGATCCCGGCGGATTTCGACCGCGTTCTGGGTTATGACTTGACGCTTCCCGTACTCGGAGCCGCACGCTGCCTGCTGGACGGAAACAGCCTCGAGATAGCACTGCCACGCGCCATCAAAGAGGCGGGGCGCATCACCTTGCGCAAGCGCGACCCTCGGTCGCCGAGCGCGCGTGTTGATCTCGTCGCCATGGATGCTTTGGATACCGCCTTTGCCGATGGCTCGGTCGACTGCGTCATCACCTCGTTTTTGATCGATCTGATCCCCGACCCGGCAAAGCTCGCCGATGAGATCTCGCGGATCCTTGGCCGCGATGGCATCTTGATCAACTACGGGCCATCGGGACCGTTGAAGGCGTTCTGGCGTTTTGATCAGCCAGAGACCGCGGCTTTTCTCGAGGCAGCCGGATTCACCGTCGTCAGCGCAGAGGCTTATCGCGCCACGTATCTGGATTTGAGCCGCGACTGTCCTTCGTGGAGCTTTCAAAACCATGTCTGCTACCTGACGTGTGCGCGAAAAGCGGTCCCAGCAGCTGAGAGGCCGAGCCTGGCATCACCTCTGCCGACAGAACTGCCGGAGATCATCCCGATACATTTTCCGGGTGCAAAGTTGATTCGCCGCCAGGGACTTGGATCGCAACCAACGCACACAACGATCTTTCGTCATGAAGGAATCCCGGGGCGCGTAAACACTGTCCGGATAGGCGCCGACGCTGCGCGGATCATGGCGCTTGTCGATGGACAACGAACCGTCAGCGCCATTGCAGAGTTGCTCGCGCGGGAGACGCCTGCGCTCCCTGTGGACGTCGTATGTCGTGCCTTCGAACGCTATTTCCAACAGCGCCTGCTGAGCTGGCGACGTTGTCCGCCAAAGGAGCCGACCGCGCGCCCCGGGTGACTCGAGCCGGGTCCACAGCGGTGTGAAATTTCGTTCGTGCCGCACCTCGCATCCGTGCGTCGCACGTTGGGCTTATACTCGCTCGACGCTCACACCCTGCCGGAAGTTCAGGAGGCGCCCTGATAGCTTTGCTTGAATTATGTGGGTCGCAGAGAGGCTTTGCTGGGGTATGACCTCAAGCAGTGATCGCACGGAAATACGGTCACGGCGGTGAGCTCACCGGCATCGTGTAGAAGTCGGGATTGAGCGTGATGCGGCGCATGAGGTCGCGCCATCGAATGCCGTCCTTTGACAGCCGCGATTGCAGCTGGGTCACCCAGGCCCGCTCCCTCTCGGTCAACTCTCTTTCGGTGCCATAGGAATACGCTCGACCGACCACGCAAGCGGTGGTAGCGGGATCGTCGCGGATGATCTGGGCCAATTGCTTGAAATCGACAAACGGCTTGCCGTTCAGCTGTCCGCTCCCATCGATCAGCGCGCCGTTTTCCGTGGTGCGAGGCTCCCCTGCGGTATCGAATTTCTCCAGTGCGAGGCCGATCGGATCGGTGAGCTTGTGACAGCCTGCGCACATGGGCTCACTGAGATGAGCCGCCAGACGTTGGCGCACCGTCCGGTAGCGCGGATCGTTGGTATTTTGAATCGAGTCGAAGTCGAGATTACCAGGCGGCGGTGGAACTTTGCCGCACATGAAAATCTCCCGCAGCGCTCTGCCGCGTCGGGTTGGCGAAGTCTCGCCGTCGCGCGAGTGCCGCGCCAGGAAGCTGATCTGACCGAGGATACCCAGATAGGGGGCGGTTTCGGCATACCGATACGGCACCCAAGGGACCGCCCCATTCACCTCCGGCGGGCGCGGCAGTTGCACCCCGTAAATCGTGGCGAGCACCGGGGTCAGGAAAGTATCCCGCGTGGTGAATAGGTCGCGGTAGTCACCGTTCTTGTACAGCAACTGATCGACGACGGTACGCAGCGTCTGTTCTTGCGCATCGGCTTGCACTTCGGCGATGAATTTCGGGTGGGCGCCGGTGTCAATCGCCAGCGCAAACGCGCGGTCGTGATCGAGCTCGCTGAGCCGCAGCATATCGGTAAAGAAGGCACGCAGCCCGTACTCGATTCGCGGCGAGCGTAAAAGTCGTTCGACTTGCTGCTGCAGACCCTGTGTCGACACCAAAGTTCCCGACTGCGCCGCAGCCAGCAGCTCGCGGTCGGGCTCGCTGTTCCAAAGAAAGTAACTCAGGCGCGACGCTCTCGCATAACCGTCCAACTGCAGCGTCCCGGGCTGCTTCGGGTCGGGGGTACCGGTCTCGACGCGGAACAGGAAATCCGGCGCCACCAGCATGCGCGCCAAAGCGTTAGCCAAGCCCGCGTTGAAGCTGTGCAGTTGTCGAGCGGATTGATTCTGCAGTGCGACCAGTGACTCCAGTTCGGGGGCGCTCAGAGGCCGACGGTACAGCAGCAGTCCGGTCCGGACGATGAAGTGCTCGGCGCAGGCATCGTCCGGTTTATCCTCCGTCTCGGGTCTGCAGCCGACTAACGCCGCTCGGTGTCTCGCATCGACGACCTGAGCGGCAATCTGCTGCGCGATTGCTTCGTCCTGCTCGAGTTCGTCGACGTCGACCGTGAGCTTCCGGTTCGCCAGGGCTAACAGACCCTGCTCACGCACGGCGAATACCGCCAGTCTGTTGTTTTCGACCTGGACACTGTCACCGAAGATATCGTGAATGGTGCGCTGATATTGCTCTGGCGTCAGACGCACGAGCGACACCTGAGCCTGAGCTACGGCCGCCAGTCCGGCACACGCGACCAGTCCTGCCATCACGGCCGAACGCATCGACGCTGGCGTCCGAGGTGCGCGCCCCATGGTGAGTTCCCGGCAACGGTTTCGCGAGCTTGATTGCTCTCAGTATATCGTCATGTACGGACGGGAACGAGTCATGAGATCTTCTGCGCGCGCTTTCCGTCCAGCGGACGATACGGCGACCGCCACGGAGACGACCCCGCTGCTGGCGGAGCAGGCTGACGAGAATCGTGCGCCGCCTGCATAAAGGCGCCGTATTCTCACGAGCGCATCGCAACAGCGACCGTCGTCTCTCGCTGACGTGCGTCTCTGTCTGACGACGTGCCGGAATGCCGACAGTTTGAAGCGACGCGGCTAAGTCGCGTCCACTGCGCGCGCTACCAGCACGACAACGACCGGGGGACTCATACTCATGCAAGCGACAGGGGTTCGCCCGCGCGCGGCGGGACTCGGGGCATTACTCGTTTTACTGTTCGCAGTCCCGCTGGCTCCGCTGCCGGCGGCACACGCGACGACGCCCTATTGGACCACCAACTCGATCACCTTCGCCGCGGGTCAATACCGGGTCTCGCAGGCGCAGGGCGTGCTTACCGTTACCGTCACACGCAGCGGTGACTGCAGTGAGGCGGCCAGCATCCAATACGCCAGCGCCAACGGTACCGCGGTCGCCGGACGTGACTACGCGGCGGCGAACGGTCAGCTGTCCTGGGCCGCGGGCGATGCCGGGGCACGCACGATCTCGATCGCGGTTACCAAGTCTCCGGCCTTCACCGGCTCGCGCGCACTCAACCTGTGGCTGCAGTGGATCTCGAATGCCAGTTATGGATCGCTGATCACTACGGAGATAATCATTGGCGGCAGCGGTGGCTCAACCGCAGCGTCTACGCTGCAGATCTCCGGAGCACCCGGCACGAGCGTCAGCGCGGGCAGCAGTTACCTATTTCAGCCACGAAGCACCGCCCCGGCTGATGCGACCGTCGCCTTCAGCATCATCAACAAGCCCTCGTGGGCGCGCTTCAGCACCGTAAGCGGTGCCCTCAGTGGCACGCCCCCGGCCAGCGCGGTCGGCACGGATTTCAACATCGTGATCAGCGCCAGCGACGGGGCCACGACTGCCTCACTACCGGCGTTCTCACTGACCGTCAAGGCCGCTTCCACCGCCCCTGCCGCCTCCAAGATGGCGATACGTCCCGCCTACAACACCGGTGACGGCTTCTTCGTGCTTAACGGCACGCTCTACGATCCGAGCGGCAATGCGTTCCGGATTCGAGGTGTCAATCGCCTGCATTGGGACTCGGATTCGGCTGCCGGCCTGGCGCTCAGCGGTGCCAACACCGTGCGCACCTTCATCGACTTCACTCGACCCGCGGCCGGCAACGTCAATTTGATCCAAGCGGACAACATCGATGACAAGGAAGTCCCGGTCGTCACCTACAACGGCACGCAAAGCTCGACCAGCTGCACGACCGAACCGTCGGTGCTGAGCACCGCGGTCTCATTCTGGACCTCCCAGGCGAGCTCCTGGACGACGCTGAACCGCTATCTGATCGTCAACGTCGCCAACGAATGGGGGCCGGCCGACAGCACCGTCTGGCGCGATTCCTATATCAGCGCCATTGCACAGCTGCGCCAAGCCGGCTACAGCGGACCAATCCTGATCGACAGCGGCGGCTGTGGCCAAGACGATGCGGATCTGCTGCTTTACTCGGGAGCGGTGTTCAACAGCGATCCGGAACACAACGTCGTGTTCGCGATCCACCTGTACGGCACTGCCAATGACTACTCGGCATCCATCCAGAGCGTCACGAGGGGCAATCCGACGGTGATTACGCTGGCTAGCGATTCGCCAACGCACCCATTCGCGCCGGGCTACAACGGCAGCAACAATAGCTGGTCGGGCATCAATGCCTATCAGATCAGTGGCGTGCACGGCATGACGCAGCTCAACGGGACGCAGCCTGCGCCGACGAATGTGGGCGGAGTGCCGGGCGCCTGGTCGGTGACGCTCTCGGTCGACAGCACCAACTGGAGTGACTACACGGGCGGGGGCACGCTGGTCGATTACAACGGCAATTACGCGTTGCGGATCGCGCGCTTCGCTGCGCTCAGCGCGCAGACCGGAGCGGTGTACGTCGTGGCCGAGTTCGGACCGGGAAACAACGTCGGACCCAGTCCCACCATGGTCACGCCGGCGCAGATCATCACCGCCGCCGAAGCCAACGGCATCGGCTGGATGCCGTGGGCCTGGGACGACAATGATCTGCCCAACGGCATGTCTAACAACGCCTGGTTCAGTATGACCTACAGTGGACCGGGCATCTATACTCAGCCCTCGGACCTGACCACCTACGGCCAGGATGTCGTGCTCAATCCGAGCTACGGCCTCAGCGTGCTCGCCAAGAGGGCGACGATCTTCTGATCGCTGATGGCTACGATCGGTAGTCGGCGACCTGAATCTTCGGCGAGCCGTGCGGCACGACACCCCGCAGAAAGTAACTGATGATCAACCCAAAGAGCACCATGGCCAGCAGGTTGGCGATGAATTGGTACGCAGTGAAGTGCGTAAGTAACCCGTGGATAGTCATCCGCGGCCTGAATGGTGCGGCCGAAAGCGGTACGACCAGGTAATTCATCACGAAGAAGATCACGACGCCGGCGATCACGCCGGTAAGTCGCCAGCGTCGCCGCAGCTCTGGCACTGGGCTGGTGACGACGAAGTAGATCACCGCAATGAGGATTGCCATGGCCCACTGCAGCAGCAGGCCCAACACCGCTGTTGTTGTACCGCTATCGAGGCGCGCCGTACCGATGAGGCCGCTTGCTATCGCGCGCAGTATCACCACGGGACTCAGACCGCCAATCAGTGACGCTGCACCGATATCTATGGTGCCGGCGGTCAGTCCCGCCAGGAGTATGGTGCCCGTGGTGTTATGGGAGGGTACGCTCATGTTCAATATCCCCCGGCTCGGTCCATCGAGAAGCCATCAACGACCCAGCTGCAGATCTTACTGCTTTAGAGTGACGATAGATCAATCATTCGTGGCCAGGGTTCCTGAGCGGCCAGTCACGTCTGAGGGTTTCGGAGCAGCGCCCGCGATTCGAAACTGATTAAGATCAAGCGATGCCCCCCCGTATCGTCATTCACCTGCTCATCGGTATGTGGCTGATCGTCGCCGCGATCGTGGTCGGATACCCGCTCTGCGCTGGCCGAATCCGGGTCGGACTCGATCCGGTAAGCCGGGACGCGACCCCCAAGGCTTTCTGGACTGCCTACCTCATTTCAACGGTCTTATTCATCGCGGTCTCCTTCGCCGTCGGCTTTTTCATCAGAGCAATATTGCCCCAGTTGACCGTGCATTGACCCAGCCCGTAGGCTATCCCGCGGGCGCTCAGGGATGACTACCGAGGATGGTGGCGCTCGGGTATGTCGGTCTCGTCAACTCGATCGGGCAAGCGAACCTGGCACGCCGTCAGCATCGTGGCGCGCGGCGCCGCCTGCGAGCAGGCCATGGCGCTGCGCGAGCGGCGCTTTCTGTCGAAGGAGGCGCCTCCGCTGCCGCTCCCCGACTGCCCCTTTCACCACCGCTGCAGCTGCATCTATCGTCATCATGCCGACCGCCGCACCGGCCCCCGACGTAGCGTGGATGAGACCGGAATTCGCAGCATGCGAACCAACGACGAGCGGCGTGCCGGCCGCGGGCGACGAAGCGGCGATTAGATCAGCGGCCTGCTAGCAGTCTCGAGCGGCTCGGGCCAACGTCGCTGCACGGGCGCCGCAGTCTTCGGTGCACCGGCAATTTCTCACTGAGACTTCGCTCACAGCTTGGCTGTCGGCCAAATCCGTCCTTAAGTAAACCGTGAGTCAGTCGATACAGCGGGCAGCTGTTACACCGCACGCTAATCGCACACAAGGAGCATTGCATGAACAACTTGATCAAGCGAGCAATGGTCGTTGCCGGCGTCACGACAGCCATGGCGCTGCCACTGGCCGGTCAGGCGTCGGACGGAACGATCACCTTTACCGGAGCCGTGACGGCCAGCACCTGCACGATCAATGTCAATAGCAGTGGCGCCGCCAGCACGACGGTGACTTTGCCGACGGTGGATACGGCAGCTCTGGGAGCGCTAAGCACGGCAGCGGGCACCTTCTTCAGCATCGCCGTGACTGGCTGCAGCGCAGCCAGCGATATCGGCGCGCCAGCGCCCCATGGAGCAGCGCCTACCCACGTTGCCATCTATTTTGAAGCCGGCCCGACGGTTGATCAGGTGACCAGTGGTCTCATTAACACCACCGGAGCCGGATACAGCAACGTTGAAGTAAACCTCTATAACGCTTCGGGCTCCACGGTCGTTGGCACGCAGATCAACCCCGGTACGGGTACCAACCAGCCTACACCGTTGAATATACCGGCAGGCGGCACGGAGTGGTTCTACGCGGGATATTCGGCCGCCGGCGCAGGTGCCGGCGGAGCGACGGCGGGTGCGGTGAGCACGCAGGTCACGTACTCCCTGGTCTACAGCTAAGTGCCGTTGGGCGCGCGCCGACAGCTGCGCTCAGCCTTTTTGACGTCAAGGACGACAGTGCGGAAGCGCCGGGCCATGCATGGAGAGCCTATCACCGGTGTTATCCGCACGGCGTTTGTAGTCACGACGTTTCTCGCTGCGGCACCCTATGCCGCAGCGGGCATCGTCGTCGATGGCACCCGCGTAGTGTATCCAGCCGCTAAACGCGAAGTGACCATCCAGATCCGCAACCCCGGCGTTACACCCTCACTGGTGCAGGCCTGGCTCGATGCAGGGAATCCGTATGCCAAGCCGGGGGAATCAAAAGTACCCTTCGTCATGACACCGCCTTTGTTCAGGCTCGACCCGACCAAGGCTCAGAGTCTGCGGTTGGTCTACACTCACGAACCGCTGCCCGTGGATCGTGAGTCGCTGTTCTGGCTCAACGTCCTCGACATACCGCCGCGTGCCGCCCCCAACCCCGAGCTCCCCAACCAGCTCGAGCTCGCCTTCAAACACCGCATGAAGGTGTTCTTCCGTCCTGCGGGACTCACGGGCTCGGCCGCCGGTGCGCCAGCGCGCTTGACCTGGAGGCTGCTATCCAAGGACGGCAGGCTGGTAGGAATCGAGGCAACCAACCCTACTGCGTATCATGTCTCGCTGATCCAGGTCACCGCGACGGTGTCGGGCCATCCGGTCACCGCCAAGGCGGACATGGTCGACCCGTTCGCCAGCCGCAGCTTCGATCTGTCCGGTTCGCTCAGCGCACCCAGCGGCCCTGTTGCCGTCAATTACTGGTTCGTCAACGACTACGGCGGCGACGTCAGCGGCACGGCCTTCGCGTTGTCGGCGCCGTGATCCTGTCGTCGGCGCCGTGATTCTAGTGATGCTTCCGTGGCGACCGGCGAGTGGGCTGCGCGACGGACTTTGCCGCAGCTGCTGAGCCGCTCCGCCGCTCCAGGTCTGCTGTTCACGCTCGTCACGCTGTCCCCAGTGCCCACGTCGGCGGCAGACGCTGACGGGCCAGCGGTGCAATTCAACCCGGCTTTCCTGCAGGGCGGATCGCAGGTGGATGTATCTCAGTTCTCGCGAGGCAATCCGGTGCTTCCCGGCGAATACCTGGTTGATCTGCAGATCAACAACAAATGGGCTGG
>JASHTF010000394.1 GCA_030040715.1 Gammaproteobacteria bacterium
CGGCCCGGCCTGCGGAGATTGGCGGTCCGCTTGGGCCCGAGCCTACGCGCTACGGCGATTGGGAGCGGCGCGGACGCTGCATTGATTTTTGAGAGGGGTTTTTTGGGAGCGGCTTTTGTTGATGACGAGCTCGATCCCGCGGCACGCCTCACTCTGAAGGGGAACCGGCATGCAACAGCGACCGTTATCACCGTTTCTCACCTATCGGTGGGCATACACGATGACGCTGTCGTTCCTGCACCGGATCAGCGGTCTGGCGCTCACGCTGGCGCTGCTGGTGCTGGTCGGCTGGCTGTTGAGCGCGAGCCTCGGGTCCGACGCCTATGGAAGGCTGCTGCCGGCGTTGCAATCCTGGCCGGTGCAGGTGTTGATCGCGCTCGCCATCATCGCGCTCGTCTATCACTTCTGTAACGGCTTGCGACACCTGGCCTGGGATATGGGCTGGGGCTTCGAGCGACCGCAGGCGCGCGCCAGCGGCGTCGTGGTCGTCATCGTCACGCTCATCGCCAGCGCGATCTGCATCTACTTTCTGCTCCGGCACGGTCAGGGAGCGCCATGAGTCTGCGCACGCCGCTCGGCCGGGTCTTGAACCACGGTGCCGCACGCAGCGGCGTGGTGAGTCACTGGATCGTCGAGCGCGTCACCGGTCTCGCGCTCGCGCCGTTGTCGATCTGGCTGCTGGTGCAGCTGCTGGCGTTGCCTGCGTCGGACTACGCCTCGGTCACGACCTGGATCGCCGCGGGATGGAACCCGGTGTGGCTCACGCTGACGGTGCTGCTGGCGGCGTGGCACTCGTGGCAGGGCGTGCAGGTGGTCGTCGAGGACTACGTGCACGGGTTCGCGGCCAAGACGCTGTTGCTGCTGTTGTCGGCATTCGCGCACGCGTTGGTGGCCGCCAGCGGGGTCTACGCGATACTGCACGTGGCATTTCGGAGCACGACGTGAGCGCCTACGAGATCGTCGACCATACCTACGACGTGATCGTCGTCGGTGCCGGCGGCGCGGGCCTGCGCGCGACGCTCGGACTGGCCGAGGCGGGACTGTCGACCGCCTGCGTCACCAAGGTATTTCCGACCCGCAGCCACACCGTCGCCGCGCAGGGCGGTATCAGCGCCGCGCTCGGCAACATGGGTGAGGACGACTGGCGCTGGCACATGTACGACACGGTCAAGGGGTCAGACTGGCTCGGCGATCAGGACGCGATCGAGCTCATGTGCAAGCATGCGATGGCGGCCGTGATCGAGCTCGAGCACTACGGCCTGCCGTTCTCGCGCACCGAGGATGGCCACATCTATCAGCGGCCGTTCGGCGGCATGACCACTCAATACGGCAAGGGCATCGCGCAGCGCACCTGCGCGGCTGCCGACCGCACCGGCCACGCGATGCTGCACACCCTGTATCAGCAATCGATCCGCCATCAGGCCGAGTTTTTCATCGAGTACTTCGCGATCGATCTGATCATGGAGAACGGCGCCTGCCGCGGTGTGGTCGCGCTCGATCTGGCGGACGGCAAGGTGCATCGGTTTCGCGGACAGATGACGATCCTCGCCACCGGCGGCTATGGCCGGGCCTATTTCTCCTGCACCGGCGCGCACACCTGCACCGGCGACGGCGGCGGTATGGTGTTGCGCGCGGGCCTGCCGCTCGAGGACATGGAGTTCGTGCAGTTCCATCCGACCGGCATCTACGGCGCCGGCTGTCTGATCACCGAAGGGGCGCGCGGCGAGGGCGGTTACCTCACCAACTCCCAGGGCGAACGCTTCATGGAGCGCTACGCTCCGAACGCCAAGGACCTGGCCTCGCGCGATGTCGTAAGTCGCGCCTCGACTATCGAGATCCGTGAAGGCCGCGGCGTCGGGCCGCTCAAGGATCATATCTACCTGCATCTCGAGCACCTCGGGCCGCAGGTGATCCACGAGCGGCTGCCGGGCATCACCGAGACGGCGCGCATCTTTGCGGGCGTCGATGTCACGCGCGAGCCGATCCCGATTCTCCCGACGGTGCACTACAACATGGGTGGGGTCCCCTGCACCATGCACGCCGAGGCGGTCACGCTCCGCGACGGCAAGGAGGCCGTGGTGCCGGGACTGATGACGGTCGGAGAGGCCGCGTGCGTCTCGGTGCACGGAGCCAACCGGCTCGGATCCAACTCGCTCCTCGACCTGGTGGTGTTCGGACGCGAGGCGGCGCTGCACTGCAAGCGGCTGTTGACGGCGGGTGCGGCGCAGCGCCCGCTGCCGCGCGATGGGGCCGAGCTGGCGCTGTCGCGCCTCGATCGGCTGCGGCATGCGCACGGCTCGCGGCCGACGGCGGCGATACGCCTCGAGATGCAGAAGATCATGCAGGCCGACGCCGCCGTGTTTCGTACCGGCGAGACGCTCGCGCAGGGCGTCGACAAGCTGTCGCGCACCTTTGCCTCGTTCGCGGACGTCAGCGTCTCGGACCGCGGGCTGATCTGGAACACCGATCTGGTCGAGACACTCGAGCTCGAGAACCTGCTGCTGCAAGCACTGGCGACCATTCATTCGGCGGCCAATCGACGCGAGAGCCGTGGCGCACATGCGCGCGAGGATTTCCCGGAGCGCGACGACGCCCACTGGCTCAAACACACGTTGTGCTGGATCGACGCTCAGGGCGGTGCGCGCTTCGACTACCGCCCGGTGCATCTGAACACGCTCACCAACGAGGTCGAGAGCTTTCCGCCGAAAGCGCGCAGCTATTGATCAGCACGGGGCTATCGAGAGTAGGACAGACACACATGGTTGCATTCATGCATCTCGTCGCCGAGCACTCGCGCCATGGCTGAGTTCAGGCTGCCGGCAAACTCGCGCATCGACACGCGCGCGGGAAAACACTACCCGGCCCCGGCCGGCGCCAAGCAGGTGCGCGTGTTTCGCGTTTATCGTTTCGACCCGGCTGCGGGTGGACGACCGCGCGTGGACAGCTACGCGCTCGACATGGAGCAGTGCGGTCCGATGGTTCTGGATGCGCTGCTGAAGATCAAGAACGAGGTCGACGCGACGCTGTCGTTGCGACGCTCTTGTCGCGAGGGCATCTGCGGCTCTTGCGCGATGAACATCAACGGGGTCAATACTCTCGCCTGCACCCGCAGCTGCGCCGAGCTCGGCAGCGGCGACATTCGCATCTATCCGCTGCCCCATCAGCCCGTGCTCAAGGATCTGGTGACGGACCTGAGCGACTTCTACGCGCAGTACGCGGCCGTGAAGCCCTGGCTGAAGACGCGTACGCCGCCGCCGCCCGATCGCGAGCGACTGCAGGCCAAGGACGATCAGCTCAAGATCGATCGCCCATCGGCCTGTATCCTGTGCGCCTGCTGCTCGACCTCGTGCCCGAGCTACTGGTGGAACTCCGAGCGCTACCTCGGTCCGGCGGCGTTGCTCGCCGCCTACCGCTGGATCATCGACAGCCGCGATGAGGCCACGGGAGAGCGGCTGGATATGGTCGAGGACGCCTTCCGACTGTATCGCTGCCACACGATAATGAACTGCGCCGAGGCCTGCCCGAAGGATCTGAATCCGGCCAGGGCCATCGGCCATATCAAGCAGATGCTGGCGGAGCGGCAGCATTGAGCGTGGAGCACTCGCGCATACGCTGGCGCTGCCGCCGCGGCATCCGAGAGCTCGACCTCATGCTGATGCGGTGGGCCGGCGGCGCCTGGGACGACGCCACGCCCGAGCTCCGTGCTCAGTTTGCCCGGCTACTGGAGCTGCCCGATCCCGAGCTCGAGCGCTACCTGATATGGGGGGTGCGTCCGGATGATCCGGGGCTGAGCGCCGTCACGGACTCCATCCGTGAGATTATGTCCAGCGGAGAGCGAACCTTTCTGGGGTCAGCCCGGTCTAACCCGGTCGGCTTGGTGGTCTAATTCTAGCGGCAGGTCTTCCGGCGGGCGCCCGAGGCAGCTCTGGTGAACAGATCAACTGATAGACTGCAGCGGATCTCGAACTTTCCAGATCACTCACAGTCTATTCAGGTCGCAAAGTGGCGGCCTGGCGATGCGATGGCACACTTGCCGACGGGCCCCGATGCGAGTGACTTGAGCCTGGTTCGCCGGGTGCAACACGGCGATCGCAGTGCCTATGACCTTTTGGTGCTGAAGTATCAGCACAAGGTCGTCAAGCTGGTCATGCGCTACCTCGGGGACGCGGCCGATGCCGAGGACGTGGCGCAGGAAGCCTTCATCAAGGCTTACCGCGCGTTGCCTCAGTTCCGCGGCGATAGCGCCTTCTATACCTGGCTCTATCGCATCGCCATCAACACCGCCAAGAATGCCCTGGCTGCGCGCAACCGCAACCCGGTGACCTACGATCTGGACGTTCAGGGCGGCGATGAAGCGGTAGAGATGATCGGCAAGCTCAGAGATCCCGAGACTCCCGAGGGGCTGGCCCTCACCGAAGAGATCCGCAACATCGTCAATGCTGCGATCGGGGAGCTACCCGAGGACCTGCGCACCGCGATCGTGCTGCGCGAGCTTGAGGGTATGAGTTACGAGGAGATTGCCTCGGCGATGGATTGCCCGGTCGGCACCGTGCGTTCCCGAATCTTCCGGGCGCGCGAGGCGATCGACCGGAAACTGCGCGAGGTGTTTGACGCTGGGCTCGGTCGGGCCGAGGAGCTGGTGTGAAGCCAGACGAGGTTGAGAGCCAGCTATCGGCGATGTTCGACGGCGAACTGCCGGCCGCTGAATGCGAGCTGCTGTCGCGCCGGATCGATCGAGACGAGAAGCTGCGGGCACGCTGGACGCGCTACGTACTGATCGGCGCCTCGATGCGCTATGAACCGGTGGCAACCGCGAGTGCCGGTTTTGCGAGTCGGGTGAGCGCTGCCGTGGCGACGCTGGATCAGGAAGCTGCCGGATCCGCCGTACGGACGCGGCGGGCTTGGCTGCGTGCGCCGGTGCTGGCGGCGAATTTACTGCGTGCGCCCAGGCTGGTGTGGCAGTCCGCGCTGGCGGCGGCTCTGGTGGTGGCGGTAGCGGGGTTGTCGATCACGATGCTGCGTGATGCGACGCTGAACAGCACCGTGGCGACCCTGACGGCCGGGCATACGAGCACAGACCCGCGCGCGACGCTGCAACTGGAAGGCGCGCCGCAGCGCCGCCCCGCTGCGATCGAGTCGCTGGCGGCTGCGCCGCCCGCGTTGAGCCCCAACGATCCGGCGGCCTGGAGCTACGTCACCCCCATCGACAGCGAGCGCTCGAGCAGCCCGGTGCCGTTGCGTAGCGAGCTCGCCGACTACATCGTCGCGCATAGCGACTACTCGACGCCATTGATGCGACCCGACCTGCTATCGGCCTTGGTCAGCGGCGAGCAGGGAGTGGAGGAAAGCTCGGGAGTGGACGGCGCCTCAGTCGCGGGCGGAGCATCGAGCTCTGCCGGGATGGCAGGCCCCACCCCTGACACGGGTGCAACCGATGCGGCGACCGCGCCATCCCCGGCTCACCCCTAAAGCCGCTCCCCTTCGCAGTCGAGCCGCGCTCACGGTAAGGCGCGCGCGGGCGCCAGGATCCCGCGCGATCTGCTGCACGCTGATGCTGAGCGCGGCGTTGCCCGCCGCGGCGCTCAGCGCTGCCGCTCCTTCCCCAGGTTCCGCCGCTGCCGCAGTCGCCAACGCGGCCGCCACGGGTGGCGGCGTGCGCGATGAGGCGCGCGCCTGGCTGGCACGCAGCGATCAGGCGCTCGCGCGGCGCAACTACCGCGGCGTGTTCGTGCACGAGTTTGGCGGTGAGACCGAGACCTTGCGGGTGGTCCATCGGGTCGGCACCGATGGGGTGTCCGAACGCCTGGTGTCCATGGACGGGTCCGGTCGCGAGTTCATTCGCCGTGCCGGGTTGCTGAGCTGCTATCTGCCGGACCTGCACACCGTGCTGGTGCTCAAGAGCTCGCAGCCGACCTTGCCGCTCAACGTACCGCAGCTCGATGGCACTTGGGCTGGTCAATACGATATCCGACAGGTGGCCGTCGCTCGCATCTCCGGACATCGGACACGCGTGATCGCAGTCAGGCCGCTGGATATTCTGCGCTACGGCTATCGGGTGTGGATCGATGATGCGACGGCGATGCCGCTCAAGACGCAGCTGCGCGACCGGCGCGGTACCGTGCTCGAGCAGATCGTGTTCACGCAGCTCGCCCTGCCGGCGCACATCGCTGACAGCGAGCTGCGCCCCGCGGTCGATGCCCGCAGGTTCCGCTGGGTGCGACAATACTCTTCGACGGCGTCCGCCGGGTCCGCCGGGTCCGCGGCGTCGGCAGCCTCCGCGGCGTCGGCGGCGTCCGCGCAGGGGACAGCCGCTGCGCAGGATCCGAGCGCTGCCGGCGTGCAGTCCACTGCGTGGCAGGCGAGCGCCTTGCCCGCCGGCTTTCGGATGACGGCGAGCCGCCTGCAGATGCTCTCGAGCGGCGCTGCCGAGCACCTGGTGTTCAGCGATGGTCTGGCCTCGGTGTCCGTGTTCATCCAGAGAGCCCGTGCTGGCCGCAACGTGCGCATCACGGATGCCGCGACGCTCGGTACCTCTTCAGCTTATTCGATCGTGACCGCAGGCTTCCGCATCACTGCGGTCGGCGAAGTGCCGCCGCAGACGGTACGCGCGATTGCGCAGTCGATCCGCGGCACGACCGGTGCGCCGCTGCGCAATCTCGGGTCCGCCGCGGATCTGCTGTCGGCATCGGGCGGTGGAACGCTGCCCGCCCTCGATCTGAGAGGCAGCGGTGCGTTGTTGATTCTCGGTAATCTCGGCAATGGCAATTTCGGCGGCCTGCGAGGCAGCGGTGGCGGCCCCGGCGGCGGCCCCGGCAGCGGCGGCCTCGGCGGCGGCCTCGACACCTGGCCGCTGGTTGGACCGAACGGCGGCGAGCTGCCCGTCCGGAGCCCCTCGCCCGCCGCCATCGAGTGGCCCGAGTCGCCCCCGAGGACGGGCCAGCCCGCTTCCCCGCCGCCACCCAAATAGGGCTGTGTGACGCGCCCGACCCTGGTGCTGTTGACGCGCCCGGACTGCGGGCTGTGCACGGAGATGCTGGCGGCGCTGCACGTGCTCGGCAAGCGTGTGCCGCTGCCCGCGGTGACGTCGCGGGACGTCGATGCCGACCCCGAGCTCAGCCGCCGCTACGGTCTCAAGATTCCGGTGTTGCTGCTCGATGGGGACCTGATCTGCAGCACGCATCTCGATGAGTCCGCGCTGCTGGCCGCGCTGCGCTCCCTGGAGCGCCGCCATCCCGCGTCGCCGGCCATCCTCGATTGAACGGCTATAATCCGCGCGCCCCCACCGCCGGGGGTCGCCGGCCCCTCGATGCAACGCATACGCAACTTCTCCATCATCGCGCACGTAGATCATGGCAAATCCACGCTGGCGGACCGCCTGATTCAATTGTGCGGGGGTCTTGAAGAGCGCGAGATGCAGGCTCAGGTACTCGACTCCATGGATCTGGAGCGCGAGCGCGGCATCACGATCAAGGCCCAGAGCGTCACGCTCAACTATCAGGCGCGCGACGGCGAGCGCTACCAGCTCAACCTGATCGACACGCCAGGTCACGTCGACTTCTCGTACGAGGTATCCCGCAGCCTGGCGGCCTGCGAGGGCGCCCTGCTGGTCGTGGATGCCTCTCAGGGCGTCGAGGCGCAAACCGTGGCCAACTGCCACACCGCCATCGATCAGGGACTCGAGGTGCTGCCGGTCATCAACAAGATCGATCTGCTCTCGGCCGACCCCAACCGCGTCGTCAAGGAGATCGAGGAGATCATCGGTATCGAGGCCAGCGATGCGGTGCTGGTGAGCGCCAAGACCGGCCAGGGCGTGCCGGAGCTGCTCGAGGCGCTCATCCGTCGCATCCCGCCTCCGCGCGGCGATCCAGCCGCGCCGCTGCAGTCGCTCATCATCGACTCATGGTTCGACAACTACTCGGGCGTGGTGTCGCTGGTACGGGTCGTGAATGGAGGTC
>JASHTF010000395.1 GCA_030040715.1 Gammaproteobacteria bacterium
AGGGCGACATCGAGACCACCGGCAACAGCCTGGATCTGGCGCTCAACGGCAACGGCTTCTTCACGGTCACCGATGACGGCGCGACGCAGTACACGCGCGCCGGCTCATTCACCACCAACTCGGACGGCTACGTGGTCAACTCGCAGGGCCAGTACCTGCAGGTGTACACGCCGACGACCGCGGGCAACTTCAACACCACCTCGCTGAGCGATCTGCAGATTCCTTCAGGCGACAGCGCTCCGGCAGCGAGCACGACCGGCTCGGTCGTGTTCAATCTGCCGGCGGATGCGAGCGCTCCGGCCGACTCGCCGTTCAGCCCCACTGATGCCAACAGCTACAACGAGTCGACCTCGATCACGATCTACGACTCGCTCGGTGCAGCCCACACGGCCAGCTTCTACTACGTCAGCACCGGCGCCGGCACCTGGGACGTCTATGAGACCATCGACGGTACGCAGGTCAACGCCAACAACAAGCCGGTAGAGTTGACCTACAGCTCGAGCGGGGCCTTGACCTCGGTGACCGATGCGGCCGGTGGCACCAATCCTGAGGCCATCAGTTTCGGCTCCTACACACCGACCACGGGCGCCGCGGCCATGAATGTGGCCTACAACTTCGACAGCAGCACCCAGTTCGGCCAGAGCTTCGGGGTCACCTCCGAAGATCAGAATGGCTACACCACCGGCCAGTTGAGTGGCGTTTCGGTCAGCTCTACGGGCGTAGTGCAGGCCAATTACTCCAATGGTCAGTCGACCGTGCTCGGACAGGTCGCGGTCGCCAACTTCGCCGATCAACAGGGATTGCAGCAGGTGGGGAACACCAACTGGGTGCAAACGTACGCCTCGGGCGCCGCGGTTTACGGTCAAGCCGGTGGCGCCGGCGTCGGAACGATCGCATCCGGCTCGCTCGAGGAGTCCAACGTCGACATCACCAGCGAGCTGGTGAACATGATCACCGAGCAGCGCGCGTTCCAGGCCAATTCCGAGATGATCTCGGCAGAGAACCAGATCACCCAGACGGTGATCGGGATCCCCACCAACACGGCCTGATCGGGCGACCAACAGTAACATCAGCGCGGTACTGCAATGGACCGGCTCGTCTACGTGGCCATGTCGGGGGCGAAGGAGATCCTCAACGCCGAGGCCGCGAACAATGCCAACCTCGCCAATGCCAGCACGGTCGGTTTTCGCGCCGACCTGTCGGCGTTCCAAACCGAGCAGGTGCAGGGGGCGGGCCTACCCTCGCGTGCCTATGCCACCAACGGCAGCGTCGGCTGGGACGCGAGCTCTGGCACGCTCGAGACCACCGGCCGGTCGCTCGACGTCGCCATCCGCGGCCAGGGATGGATCGCCGTGCAGGCGAGCGATGGCAGCGAGGCGTACACGCGCGCCGGCGATCTGCGGGTCGATCCAAACGGTACGCTGACCACCGCGCTTGGCAATGCGGTGCTCGGCGACTCGGGAGCGATCACCGTGCCCCCGCACAGCTCGATCGCGATCGGCCGCGACGGCTCGGTGTCGATCGTGCCGCAGGGTCAGCCGCCCGCAACCGTCTCGATCGTCGGCCGCATCAAGCTCGTCAACCCGCCCTCGAGCACGCTCACGCGCGGCAGCGACGGCCTGTTCCGCAGCGGCAGCGGCAGCAGCAGTGGCAGCAGCAGTGGCAGCAGCAGTGGCAGCAGCGCTGCGCCGGTCACCGCGGACGCGAGCGTGCAGCTCGTTCCCGGCACGCTCGAGTCGAGCAACGTCAATATCGCCGAGACCATGGCGAACATGATCGAACTGGCGCGCAGCTACGAGGTACAGGTCAAGGCCATGAAGGCCGCCGAGGACAACGCCGCTTCCAGCTCCAAGCTGCTGCAAAGCAGCTGAGCCCTGACAGGAGTCGACACCGATGAATCCAGCCCTTTGGGTCGCCAAGACTGGCCTTGACGCGCAGCAGACCGAGATGGCCGTGATCTCCAACAATCTCGCCAACGTCAACACCACCGGCTTCAAGAAAAGCCGCGCCATATTTCAGGATCTGTTGTATCAGAACGTTTCGCAGGTGGGCGCTGATACCACGCAGAACACCCAGGAGCCGAGCGGCATCGAGATGGGCACGGGTGTCAATCTGGTGGCGACCGAAAAGGTCTACACACAGGGCAATATCAACCAGACGGGCAATACCTTTGATCTGGCCATCAATGGCTCCGGTTTCTTTCAGGTGCTGATGCCGGATGGAACCCTGGCCTATACGCGCGATGGCAGCTTTCAGCTGAGCGCGACCGGGCAGCTCGTGACCGCGAGCGGCTATCAGGTACAGCCGGCGATCACGATCCCCTCAGGTGCGCAGAGCGTGACCATCGGCACCGACGGCACCGTGCAGGTGCAGCTGGCGGGACAGACCTCACCGTCTACCGTCGGCACCCTGCAGCTCGCCAATTTCGTCAATCCGGCGGGATTGCAGCCCAATGGCGAGAATCTGCTGCAGGCGTCGGCCGCCAGCGGCACGGCGACGACCGGGGTGCCGGGCGTTAGCGGCCTGGGCACGCTGCAGCAGGGCGCGGTCGAGAGCTCGAACGTCGATGTCGTCGAAGAGATGGTCGACATGATCGAGACGCAGCGCGCCTACGAGATGAACACCAAGGCGATCGAGACCAACGACGAGATGCTGCAGTACCTCGATACCAACCTGTGATCCCGATGGTGTGATCGTGCCACTTATCAATTTGAGGAGCTGAACTTTGAGCACCATGCGTCAATGCGCGCGCCGCCTGTGGGCGTGCCTCGCGGCCGCCGCGGTTGTGTCGGCCTGCAGCAGCGTGCCGAAGCCGGACGAGAACTTTGCTGCCACGCTGCCGGAAGAAATGCCGATCGCCTCCAAGGCCAACGGCGCCATCTATCAGGATGGCCGTGAGCAGAACCTATTTGACGACCCGGTCGCGCGCCGGATCGGCGACGTGCTGACGGTGCTGCTGGTCGAGAACACCAGCGCGCAGAAGAGCGCGGTCACGACGACCAAGAAGACTACCACCGAGGCCATGGCCGCCCCGACGCTGCTCGGCGGGTCGCTCACGGTTCACGGACGCAACATCCTCAACAATTCGCTCAACGATGCCACCACCTTCGACGGTGAAGGCGGCAGCTCGCAGAGCAATCAGCTGACCGGCTCGATCTCGGTGACGGTAGCCAAGCGGCTCGCCAACGGCAACCTGCTGGTGCGCGGCCAGAAGTGGATCACGATCAATCAAGGGCGCGAATACGTGCGTATCCAGGGCATCGTGCGGCCGATCGATATTTCCCAGGACAACACCATAGCGTCCACGAGTGTGGCCGACGCGACTATCGCCTACGGTGAGACCGGTACGCTCGCCGACGCCAACACCAAGGGCTGGCTGGCGCGGTTCTTCGATTCCAAGTGGATGCCGTTCTGAGCGCGGTCACGGGCATGAGCGAGCAGTCCGGTATCGGCGCGCTGGCGCGCGCGCTCGTGGTCGCCGCGCTGAGTGTAGCGCTCGCGCACAGCGCTCAGGCCGAGCGCGTCAAGGATCTGGCTTCGGTGGCCGGGGTGCGCGCCAACCAGCTGGTGGGCTATGGGCTGGTGGTCGGCCTCAACGGCACCGGGGACCAGACCACACAAACGCCGTTCACGGTGCAGAGCATCCAGAACATGCTGCAGAAGTTCGGCGTGCAGCTGTCCGCCAGCGTGATATCGCAGATGCAGCTCAAGAACGTCGCCGCGGTGAGCATAACCGCCGATCTGCCGCCGTTCGCCAAGAGCGGCCAGACCATCGACGTCACCGTGGCCTCGATCGGCAATGCCGGTAGCCTACGCGGCGGGGCGTTGCTGATGACGCCGCTGCGCGGCGCCGACGGCGAGGTGTATGCGATGGCGCAAGGGAGCGTATTGGTCAGCGGCTTCGGCGTCGAAGGTAAGGACGGTTCGAAGGTCAGCGTCAACGTGCCGAGTTCCGGACGCATACCGAACGGCGCGACGGTCGAGCATGAAGTGCCCAATCAATTCGACCACGAGCCGTACGTCATCCTCAATCTCAATACCCCGGACTTCACCACCGCGGCGCGGCTCACACAGAATCTGAACAAGCTGCTCGGCGCCGGCAGCGCCCAATCGCTCGATGCGGTGTCGGTCAAGGTGCAGGCGCCGACCGATCCGCAGGCGCGCGTCGCCTTCATCAGCACCTTGCAGGAGCTCGAGCTCACCCCCGATGAGGCGCCCGCTCGGGTGATCATCAACTCGCGCACCGGCACCATCGTGATCAGCTCGAGCGTGCAGGTATCGGCCGCCGCGGTCGCCCACGGATCGCTGTCGGTGACGATCACCGAGCGTCAGGATGTGAGCCAACCGAATCCGAAGTCGCAGGGCACGACGGTGGTAACGCCGCGCTCCGAGATCGCGGTCACCCAGGCCGATGCGCGCATGTTCATGTTTGACGCCGGCGTGAATCTGGAGGAGATCGTGCGCGCGGTGAACCAGGTGGGGGCCGCGCCCGGCGATCTGGTGGCGATCCTCGAAGCGCTGCAGCAGGCCGGAGCGCTGCACGCGCAGTTGATCGTGATCTGACGCGCGAGCCGGCATGAGCAGCAGTGTCGGCAATGCCGGCTTCTACGCTGACTTCGGTGCTCTCACCGAGCTGAAGAAGAGCGTCAAGAGCGATGATCCGCAGGCGCTGCGCACGGTGGCGCGGCAATTCGAGAGTCTGTTTACCGAGATGATGCTCAAGTCGATGCGCGAGGCCAAGCTGGGCGAGGGACTCGGCGAGAGCGAGGAGACCGATTTCTACCAGGACATGTACGACCAGCAGCTGGCGGTGCAGATGTCCCAGGGCAAGGGCCTCGGGCTGGCGGACATGCTGGTGCAGCAGCTCACGCGCGGCGGCACCGGTCGTGCGAGTGCGGCGGCTGCCGGAGCCGGCGGCATCGAGGGCGCAGGCAAGCAGGGCGCCCGCGGTGCGGCAGGTGGCGTCTCAGGGACCACTCAGACTGGCTCGCAGCAGAGCGCGACGCCCGGCGCAGCGCGCGCCCAGCGCATCAGCTTTGTGCAGATGCTCGAGCCCTACGCTCAGAGTGCAGCGGCGCAGCTCGGGGTATCGGCCGACAGTGTCATCGCGCAGGCGGCACTCGAGAGCGACTGGGGCCAGCGGGTTCCGAGCACCGGAAGCGGTCGCTCGAGCAACAACCTATTCGGCGTCAAGGCCGGCGCGAGCTTCAGCGGCGAGGTAGCGAGCGCGCCGACCACCGAGTACCTGGGCGGGGGCGCGGTCGCCAATGTGCAGAACTTTCGCGCCTATGGATCAGTGCAGGAGGGCGTCAATGACTATGTGGCGCTTATGCGCGGGCATGCAAGCTATCAGGCGGCGCTCGGCACGGGGGCGAATGTCGCGGCGTTCGCCGGCGCCCTGCAGCGCGGCGGCTACGCGACCGATCCGCACTACGCAGAAAAGCTCACCGCAACCGCCGCGGCGGTGCAGGCGTTGCGCGCGGGCGCGGCTGGCGCGGGGCTCAAGGCCGCAGCCGAGCTGCCGACAACCTCAGGCGTGGATTCCGCATGAGCGCGGCGAGCGACAACGATGCGCGGCGTTCGGGTCCGACGGGCGGCGGCGGCGATGCGCCTGCGCCCGCAGCCGAGGCTCCAGGGGATGAGCTCCAGGGGATGATTGAAGAGGCACCACGATGAGCGACCTGTTATCGACGAGCGTGTCGGGCCTGTTGGCGTTTCAGACCGCGCTCGAGACCATCAGCAACAACATCTCCAACGTCGATACGCCCGGCTACGACGAGGAGACGACGAATCTGGTGACCAATCCGGGCACCCCGTCAGCGGAGGGCTCGATCGGCAACGGTGTTTCGGTCGGCAGCGTCACGCGCGCCTATAACCAGTTCCTGGCGGAGCAGACCAATTCCGCCAGCAGCAGCTATAACCAGCTGAATACGCTGGCGACGTTTGCCGATCAGATCAACAATATGTTCAGTGATTCGAGCACCGGCCTGTCGGCGACGCTGCAATCCTTCAGCAGCGCCGTGCAGACGCTGGCGGACTCACCCTCGAGTACGTCGAGTCGCCAGGCGGTTCTGAGCCAGCTGCAGGGGCTCATTAGCCAGTTCCAGACCTACGACAGCAGCCTCGGTCAGCTGCAGAGCCAGGTCAACGGCCAGATCAGCTCCGAGGCGAGCACGATTACTTCGCTCGGGCAGCAGATCGCCAGTCTCAATCAGCAGATCATGGCGGCGGAGAATAACGGCACCGGCCAGGCCCCGAATCAGCTGCTCGATCAACGCGACAACCTGATTAATCAGCTGTCGCAGGACGTCGGCGTCAATACCGTTACCGACAGCGACGGGTCGATCGACGTCTTCATCGGCAACGGCCAGCCGCTGGTGGTCGGCGCCAACGCCTCGACCGTCACTGCCGGGTCGGATGCCTTCAATTCCGGACAGCTGCAGCTGTCGCTGCAGACCGCCTCCGGCAACGTCGACATAACCAACTCGGTCACCGGAGGCACTCTCGGCGGACTGCTGCAGTTCCAGCAGCAAATGCTGACACCGGCCGTGAACGCGCTCGGCCAGGCGGCGATCACCCTGACCAACCTGGTCAACACGCAGAACGAGGCCGGCCTCGACCTCAACGACGATGCCGGCCAGGCTCTGCTCGCCGTGGGTGGCCCGCAGGTGCTCCCGAGCGACAACAACACCGGCGACGCGCAGGTCACGGCGACCGTCAGCGACCTCGGCGATTTGACCACCAGCAACTACTATCTGGAGTACAACGGCAGCAGCTGGAGCATGATCGATACGGCGAGCGGTCAAGCCGCCGCATTGACGGCCACCAGTTCCGGCGGCGTCACGACGCTGACGGGTGCGGGACTGACGCTGACCGTCACGGGCACGGCCGACGCCGGGGACGAGTTCCTGGTCGAGCCGACCAGCAATGCCGTGAATGGCATGAGCCTGCTGACCACTGACCCCGCGAAGATCGCGGCGGCGGGCCCGCTGGTCACCAGCGCCGCCAGCGGCAACACCGGCTCGGCCAGCATCCAGTCCGCCACGGTACCGGACCTGTCCACCTGGACGCCGGGCGATTACACCCTCACCTTCACGGATGCCAGCGACGACTACACCGTCACCGACGCCAGCGGCAACACCGTGGCCGCGGGCACCTATACCTCCGGGACGCCGATCAGCTTCGACGGCATCAGCGTGACGTTGACCGGCGCACCGGCGGCTGGCGACAGCTTCAGCATCGACGAAAACACCAACGATGCCGGCGACAACACCAATGCGCTGCTGCTGGCCAACGTCGTCAATCAGAACGTGCTGGACGGCGGCACTACGTCGCTCAGCGCTGCGGTGCAGAGCTATGTGGGCACGGTCGGCACGCAGACCAGTCAGGCGCAAAACGGCGCCACGGCGCAGCAAAGCGCCCTCAACAGCGCTCAGACCGCGCAGCAAAGCGTCTCGGGCGTCAACCTCGACGAGGAGGCCGCCAACATGTTGCAGTACGAGCAGGCCTACCAGGCCGCGGCGCAGCTCATCCAGAGCTCCAACACTCTGTTCACTTCGTTATTGAGCGCGGTGCAGACCAGCGCCGTCGTCGCGTAAGCCGCCGTGCGTATCTCCACCTCGATGTTGAACGAGCTCGCCCTGAACGGGATCATGCAGGACGAGAGTGCGCTGTCGAACACGCAGAACGAGCTGTCGACCGGGCTGAGCATCAACTCTCCAGCCGACAATCCGGTCGGCGAGGTGCAGCTGCTGCAACTGAGCAATACCGCCAATCAGTACCAGCAGTACATCAGCAACGGGCAGTCAGCGAGCACCAACCTGGACCTCGAGCAGAGTGCGCTGTCGAGCGCCACCACGACGCTGCAGTCGATTCAGAGCCTGGTAGTACAGGCCAATAGCGGCAGCAACAACGCCGCCGATCTGCAGGAGATCGGTACCCAGGTGGCGCAGCTCGAGCAGCAGCTGCTCGGAGTGGCGAACACCCAGAACGCCAGTGGCGGCTACCTGTTCGCCGGCTATGCGGTGAACACGCAGCCGTTCGTGCGCGGCGCGAACGGCTCGGTCAGCTATGTGGGCGAGAACGCGACCAGCAGCGTGCAGCTCGACGGCGACACCTCGGTGCAGATCGGTGATCCGGGCTCGAGCGTATTCATGAATGTGCCGACCGGCAACGGCACCTTCACCACGGCGGCCAGCAGCAGCAACAGCGGCACCGGCGTCATCGATGCCGGCACGGTCACGGATGCCGCGCAGTGGGTGAGCGATCAGTACACGATCACGTTCACGGATCCGAGCGATTACCAGGTCACCAATAGCGCCGGCACCGTCGTCGCCAGCGGCAGCTACGACAGCAGCAGCGGCGGCAACATCAGCTTCGATGGCATCGAGGTCGGGATCAGCGGTGCACCGGCCGCGGGCGACACTTTTACGGTGTCGCCGTCGAGCACCCAGAGCATCTTCAACACGCTCGACAGCCTGGTGAGCACGTTGAACGGGGGCGGTGGCAATGCGGCCGCCCAGGCGCAGCTGAGCTCCAAGTTGAACGGTGCGCTGCAACAGATCGATCAGGCGCTCAATCAAGTCTCCACGGTAACGACGACAGTCGGTAGCCGTATCTCGCTGGTCAACAGCGTCAACACCTCGCTCACCAGCCAGAGCACGGCGGTGCAGACCCAGATCTCCAATCTCGACTCGCTCAACTACGCCGCGGCCAGCTCGCAGTACAGCCAGGAGTACCTGGCGCTGCAGGCTGCCGAGGAGTCCTACGCGGAGCTTGGACAGCTGTCGCTGTTCAAGTATCTGTGATTCTGTGACGCACTCGGCTCCAGCGGCTACGGGCGAGTGTGACGGATTCGACATTTCGATCGACTCACCGGAGGGCCGTTCAAGTTTCAATCTGCAGGCACCGATAAAGGGGGCAGATCGGGAAAGCGACCAGCGGGTCGGCCGACAGGGCAGCACGACGGACCGGTGTCCGCGGCTGAATTGACTCACCAGGAGCCATCGCAATGTCACTAGTCCTTAACACGAACATCGACTCACTGATCGCGCAGAACAGCTTGACGACGTCAGGGTCGCAGCTGTCCACCGCTCTGCAGCAGCTGTCCACGGGCCTGCGGATCAACTCCCCGGCTGACGACGCGGCCGACTACGCGATCGTGCAGGGCATGACCTCGCAGATCAACGGCATGAATCAGGCCGAGCAGAACGCCAACGACGGCGTGTCGCTGGTACAGACCGCCTCGGGCGCGCTGCAGGAGATCACCAATGACCTGCAGAGCATGTACAGCCTCGCGGTCGAGTCGGTCAACGCCACCAACAGCGGCACCGATCGCTCGGACCTCAACACGCAGTTCCAGCAGAACCTGCAGGACATCGACAGTGTCGCCTCGAACACGCAGTTCAACGGCGTCGACCTGCTGAACGGCACCTTCCAGGGCGCGAGCTTCCAGATCGGCGCCAATGAAGGCCAGAGCATCGCGGTCAGCCAGATCACCAACATGCACACCAACGCGTTGGGCGCCTATACGATCACCGGCACCGCCACCACTGCTGCGCTGGCCTCGGGAGATGTGACGCTGACGGTTGGCTCGCAAACCTATACCGTCGGCGCCTCGACGGCCGGATCGCAGGGTGGTCAGGATGCCGACAGCGCCTATGCGATTGCACAGGCGATCAATGCGGTCGATTCAGGCGTCACGGCCACGGCGACCAATACATTCACGGCCACGGCCGCCCCCACCGGCGGTGCCGCCACCATGGCAGGTTCCTTCACGATCAACGGCGCGACGGTGAACATCGCCGATGGGTCGCTGACCGGCACCCCCGCGACCGACGCCGCCACGATCGCGGCCGACATCAACGACGTGAGCGCGACATCGGGAGTCTCGGCGTCGGTCAATTCCAGTAACGACCTGGTGCTGACGACGAGTGATGGGCGCAACATCGACGTGGGCGCCATCTCGAGCACCGGCACGACTGCGATGACCGCAGCGGCGCTCGGCCTGGAGGGAGGTACCATCGCCGTCCCGGTGAGCGTTGCCGGTACCAACATCGCGGGCAGTGTGACGCTCACGGGGTCCGCGGCCTTCACGGTCGGCGGTGCCAACCCGGCGCATGCGGGGTTGACCGACGAGACGCAGGACGCCATCAACACGACCGTTGCCAACCTCAACGTCGACACCGTGGCCAATGCCAACACCGCGCTGACCACGCTGACGGCCGCCTTGCAGCAGGTGGCGACGCTCGGCGCACAGCTGGGCGCCTATCAGGACCGCTTCCAGGCCGCGGCGACTGGTTTGGCGACCGACGTGACCAACCTGCAGAGCGCGCGCAGCAACGTGGAGGACACGGACTACGCGCAGGCGACCTCACAGCTCTCGCAGGCGCAGATCCTGCAGCAGGCGAGCACCGCGATGGTCGCGCAGGCCAATGAGATTCCGCAGAACGTACTGACGCTGCTGCAGAAGCTGCCGTAAGCACGGTGCGACGTAGGAAAACGCAACTTCAGAGCCTACCGGGCGGGGTCGCAGAGGCCCCGCCCGGTTGCGTTTGCGCTGCCGACAGGGGTAGGTGGCTATGAGCGTGACCGCACAGGACCTGTCGAATCTGCTGTCGTCGTCCGGCAGCAGCTCTTCGACCTCGGAGCCAATCGTTTCGGTCGCGGGCAGCAACAGCGCGGCGGCCACCGGCGGCTCCGTCATCGACGTCAGCGAGCTGGTATCGGAGCTGGTTTCAGCCGCGGAGGACCCGCAGGAGTCGCTGATCTCCAATGAGCAGCAGTCGGTCAGCACGCAAATCTCCGCGCTCGGCACGCTGCAGGGTGCACTGTCGACCTTTCAGTCTGCGCTCACGTCGCTCGCCACACCCGAGGCGTTCAACTCACTGACGGCCAACAGTAGCGACACGACGGCCTTCACGGCGACTGCCGGTTCGGATGCCAGCACCGCCGGCAGCTACAACGTGACCGTCTCGGCGCTCGCGCAGTCCGAGCAACTGCTATCGAATGCATTTGCCGGCGGCGCCAACAGCGCCGTGGGCACCGGTACCCTGAGCCTGTCGCTCGGCGGCACGAGCTTTCAGGTCACAATCGACAGCAGCAACGACACGCTCTCGGATATCGCCGCTGCCATCAACTCCGCCAGCGGTAACCCCGGTATCACCGCGACCGTGCTCCAGGGGACCGGTGGCGCCTACCTGGTGTTGTCTTCCTCACTCACGGGAGCAGCCAATACCATTCAGGTGACCGAGACCGACGGCGGCGGCGGGCTCGCCGCACTGACCTACGCGTCGGGCAGTACCAACTACTCGGTGCAGTCGCAGGCGCAGGACGCCAGCTACAGCATCGCCGGTGTCAGCGGCAGCAGCGCCAGCAACACCGTGACCGGCGCCCTCAGCGGCGTGACCCTCAATCTGCTCGCCACCACCGGAAACGGTGGCGCCACGCTGTCGCTGTCGAACGATACCTCGACGATCGAGAGCAACATCAGTAGCTTCGTGTCGGCGTATAACACCTTGCTGAGCACCTTCAATCAGCTCGGCAGCTACGACGCATCGACCTCCACCGCCGGGCCGATGATGGGCAGTGGGCTGCTGGAGAACATCGAGAGCCAGACCAACCAGGCGTTGTACAGCATCGTGAACACCGGCTCGTCGGTGTACAACTCGCTCGCCAGCATCGGCATCACCACCAACAGCGACGGCACGCTGAGCGTCAACAGCTCGACGCTTGCCAACGCGCTCTCGAGCGACTTCAGCGCCGTCAGTCAGCTGTTCAGCAGCGCCACGGGCGTGGCCGCGACGCTCAACAACCAGATCACGGCGGATCTGGCGAGCGGCGGACCGATTCCCGACGAGAGCCAGACGCTGACCACGCAGCAGAACAATCTGACGACGCAGAGCAATCAGCTCAGCAGCCAGATGTCAGCGCTCAGCGCCAGTCTCACGCAGCAGTATTCGGCGCTCAATACGTTGCTATCATCGCTGCAGACTACCTCGGCGTATCTGACACAGCAGTTCGAGACGCTGCCGACGGTGCAGGGCGTGCCGCAGGCTTAGTCCTGGCGGTTTTCGATTCGCCATCGCTACCTCGTCAGTCAGCCGGGTTCTGACGCATGAGTGAAGTTCCGACATATGAGTGAAATCGTCCCCGCAGTCGAGAGCATCTTCTACGTCAAAGAGCTGCTCTCGAACGACTTATGTCAGACGATCATTGCCCGCTATCACCGTGACCCCGGCAAACATCCGGGTTACGCCATTAGCGGCGGCGGCGACAAGCAATTGCACGACGACGTCAAGGTCAGCACGGATCTGGAAATTCCCCGAGACGGCGCCTGGGCAGCGGCCTTCGAGGAGCTGAACCGGGCCTTCGATTGCACCGTGCGGCAGCTGGTGGCACGACTGCCGTCAATGCAAGTCTGGCCGCTGTGGTGGACCGGCTACAAGATCCAGCACTATCCGAAAAACCAGGGCCATTTCAAATGGCACTTCGATGCGGCCGGGCCCAGCACCTGGCATCGTCAGATGGCGGTGGTGATCTATCTGAATTCCGTCCGGGAGGGCGGAGAGACCTGCTTTCATCGCCAGAATCTGCGCATCAAGCCGATCGCGGGGGATGCCGTTTTCTTTCCGACGTTCTGGACCCATGCCCACTGTGGGGAGATTCCCCGCTCCGAAGACAAGTACGTCATCACGTCGTTCATCAGTTTCGTCGTGCCCGCGGCTGCCGAAAAGAGCCGCCCGTCCGATGGCGCCCGGAGCGTGCTCCCGGCCCTAAAAAGCGCCGCGGTTAGCTAGCGCGATCATTGCCCGCGACGCGATGCCGCGCGACTCAAGTTCGCGCCACCGTCGCCGTTAATTGCTCCATCGGGAATTCGACGGAGTATCGCGGTGAGCGGTTACGCCAGAAACTCCAAACTTGCCGCCTATCAAAGTATCTCGGCCCACGCCAGCGTGGCCGGTGCCGATCCGCATCGCCTGGTGCTGATGCTCATGGACGGGGCGCTCGAACGCCTGGCGCTGGCACGCAGCTGCCTCGAGCAGCGCCCGCGTGGGTATTTGGGCCGCAAGGCGCAGCTGCTCAGTCAGTGCATGCGCATTGTCGGTGAGCTGCGCGGCACGCTCAACACGGCACAAGGCGGAGAGCTGGCGAGCAATCTGAGCGACCTGTACGAGTACATGCTGCGCCGGCTGCTGCGCGCCAATGTCGATAACAACGTCGCCTGCATCGCCGAGGTGCAGAGTCTGCTCGGCGATATCCGCAGCGCCTGGATCGCCATCGGGCCCGAGGTGCGCGCCTCGCAAGGCCGCCCCGCCTCCGGGACGCGCTGAGCTCCGCCGCACGTCGCGCCACGCGCTGTGCGCCCGCGCACAGTGCCTGCACGCGGCCGCCGCTAGAATCGGACATAAGGGATCTCGGCGCGGCCGGCGCCGGGGGCGGCGCATGGATGACAATCTCGACACCGTAGTGCTCCATAATGAGCTCGCCTACCACGACGTGCTGCCGGTGCAGTGGCAGCCGCGCGAGCGAGCGCTGACGCGCTTCGAGCTGAGCGGTCTCGAGGAGTCGAACCTGCTGCTGCTGCAGGCGCATGTAGCCCTGGAGGATCACTCCCCGGCCGAGGACTCGGGTGTGCTCGCGGGCGAGATTGCGCGCCTCGACCTCAAGCTCAATCTGGTGCTGCAGCTGCTGGCAAAGCTGGTGCTGAAGGAACGTACTCCGCCTCCGACGACGATTCAGTTCAACGCGCTGGGAGCTTCCTGGACCGCGGTCGGTGTGGCGCCGGTCGCGGGTACGCACGGGCTGCTGCGCATTTATCTGCGCGGCTCGCTGCCGCAACCGCTCGATCTGCCGGCCGAGGTGACCGGCGTCGAGGGTTCCGTGGTGCGCTTCCAGTTCGGCGAGCTGTCCGAGCCGGTCGCCGAGTTGATCCAACGACTGGCATTCCTCCGCCACCGGCGCGATGTTGCCGGCGCGCGCAAGGCCCGCAGCGCCTGATTGCCGCCCCGGCCGTAGCGGGGATTTCTTTAGCGTGCGCGTCGTCGGCTTGGCCGAAGTGCGACGCACAACACAACCTTCCTGTGATGCAGGCCCATCCGCGGTATTAAGTCGCCCCGTACGCTGCGGCCCACAGCAGTCAGGGTACCCAAACAGCATGGCTGAACAGGCCGCAGTAGTTCGCGGGCACGCCGCAACGTTTCATTCCGAGGCGCTGCAGACGACCGACACCACACCAGCCCCGGCGCTGAGCGCACTGGCGAGCGCCGCGGACCCGATCCCGTCAGCCGCTGCGGTGCTGACCGGCTGCTGCCTCGCCATCGAGCGCGTGAAACAACTGGTCTGCCAGGTCGCGGCCTTCGACACCAACGTGCTCGTGCTCGGGGAATCGGGCACCGGCAAGGAGGTGGTCGCGCGTGCGATTCACGAGACCTCACCGCGACGGCGACGCTCGTTCGTGCCGATCAACTGTGGCGCGATTCCGTCGGAACTGCTCGAGAGCGAATTGTTCGGCCACGAGAAGGGCGCGTTCACGGGCGCGCTCGCGGCGCGCAAGGGACGCTTCGAGATGGCCGAGGGCGGCACGATCTTCCTCGACGAGATCGGCGACATGAACCCGGCGATGCAGGTCAAGCTGCTGCGGGTGCTGCAAGAGCGCATGTTTGAACGCGTGGGCAGCTGCACGTCCCAGCGCTGCAACGTACGCGTCATCGCAGCCACGCACCGCAACCTCGAGGAGGCCATCGCCCGCGGCACATTTCGCGAGGACTTGTACTACCGATTGAACGTGGTGCCGATCGAGATGCCGCCGCTGCGTGAGCGCATCGAGGACCTGGCGCTGCTGATCGCGGCGCTGGTGGAGCGGCTCGCCGCCGCGGGACAGCCGCGCGTACAGTTCACCACCGCGGCGCTGGAGGCGCTGCGCGCCTACCGCTGGCCCGGCAATGTGCGCGAGCTCGGCAATCTGATCGAGCGCATGGCGGTGCAGTGCGGCGGCCGCGCGGTGGCAGTGGCCGATCTGCCGCCGCGGTATCGGCCGGCGAGCTGGGAGGAGAGCGTCGAGCCCGCCTCGAAGATGGTCGAGTCCATCCCCGCCACCACTTTGCTCGCGCCAACGCTCGAGGCGCGCGCGGGCGCCGACGCCACGGCGCCGACCGTTGACGACATCACCGCCACACTCGAGCCGGCACCAGCGGGCGAAGGTGACCCGCCGCCGATGGATGCCGCGCTCACCGACGCACTGCTGGCCGAGCTACCGCGCGATTTCGATCTGCGCGAGTATCTCGAAGCGCTCGAACGGCGACTGATCGCGCGGGCGCTGCAATCGGCCGGCGGGACTGTCGCGCAGGCGGCCCGCCTGCTCGGGCTGCGCCGCACCACGCTGGTCGAGAAGCTGCGCAAGTACGCTCTGAGCGGCGGTGAGGATTCGACGGCGGAAAGTTGACACGTGTGCCCGCGAGGGTGCGGACGGCTGTGAGCGACATCACGGTTTGCCGACGGCATGCAAATTGCTCCTCGTGGTGTCGACAAAGCGAGTCCGAGGGCTATGAATCTCCGAGCGCAGACGCAGACGTCGCCCGCACCCAGCGAGGAATCGGCCCCGGTGCGCGCGGCTGCCGTCCGGTCGGGCCATCACCCGATCGTGCGGCATGATCCGGTCGCACACGCCGAGGTGTCACGGCGGCTGATGGAACTCGCCCGGCGCGTGGCGCGCAGCGAATGCACCGTGCTGCTGGTCGGGGAGTCGGGCACCGGCAAGGAGGTACTGGCGCGCTATATCCATCGCCACTCGCCCCGCGGCCAGGGGCCGTTCGTCGCCATCAACTGCGCCGCAATTCCCGATCATCTGCTCGAGGGAATGTTGTTTGGATGGGAGCGCGGCGCATTCACCGGCGCGCAGACCGCACACGCGGGTAAGTTCGAGCAGGCTCAGGGCGGCACGCTGCTGCTGGATGAAGTGGCCGAGATTCCGCTGTCACTGCAGGCGAAGCTGTTGCGCGTGCTGCAGGAGCGCGAGGTCGAGCGACTCGGAGCGCGTACCCCGATCCGCCTCGACGTGCGTATCCTCGCGACCACGAATCGACGGCTGCGCGCAGACGTGGCCACCGGCCGCTTCAGGGAAGATCTCTACTACCGCCTGAATGTGTTTCCGTTGACGCCGCTGCCGCTGCGGCGGCGGCGCGACGACGTGCTGCCGCTGGCGATGCGCTCGCTGGTGCTGCACAGCCGTGCCGGCGCGCGCCTGCCGGCATTGCATCCCGACGCGGCTCAGCGCCTGCTGACCTACGGCTGGCCCGGGAACGTGCGCGAGCTCGAGAACGTCATGCAGCGCGCGCTGGTGTTATGCGAGGGCGATCTGATCCGCGCCGAGCATATCGTGTTCGAGCCCCCGGCGAGCGAGACCGCCGACGGCGACGCACGCGCCGAGGATCAGGCGTCGCGCGCCGCGCTTGGCGCGGGCGAGCGCACGGCAGCGGCAGGCG
>JASHTF010000396.1 GCA_030040715.1 Gammaproteobacteria bacterium
TCCAGGCCGAGCGTGAGCGTGCCGATGCGGCGCGGGCGGCCGCAGCAGCGGCTGCCCAGGCGGCAGAGCACGCGGCTGCGGAGCGTGCCGCCGCAGCCAAGGCACAGGAGCAGGCCGAGGCGCAGGCAGCGGCCGAGGCGGCGCAGCGTGCGCAGGAGGAGGCGGAGCGGCAGGCGCGGCTCGCGGCCGAGCGCAAGGCCAAGGAGGAAGCTGCGCTCAAGGCGAAGCAGGACGCTGAGCACGAGGCACAGCGCCTGCAGCAGCAGCTCCAAGCCGAGCAGGCCCAGCACCAACGCGAAGTGGACCTGCAAAGCCAGCTGCAGGCGGAGGAGCACCTGCAGGCGGTCGAGTCGAGCCCGGCGAAGGCCGAGTATTTGGCGCTGATTCAGGCACGCATCAGCCGCGCGTGGATCCGGCCACCGAGCGTCCAGCAGGGAGCTCGCTGCATCGTTCATCTGACGCAAATTCCCGGAGGCGAGATCACGCATGTGAGTGTCGAGGGCTGCAACGGCGACGACGCTCTGCGCGAGTCGGTCGAGACGGCAGCCTATCGGGCCTCGCCGCTGCCGGCGCCGTCGGACCCGGCGCTGTTCGACCCGAACCTCACGGTGACGTTCGCCCCCGACGATTGAGCGACCGCAGTCGAGTGACTGCATGGAGTGACCGGATTGCGCAACCACAAATTGCTGGCGCTGCTCGGGGTGACGACGCTGCTGCTCGCCGTGCCGCGCGCACATGCGGATCTGCAAGTGCTGATTACCAAGGGGGTCACCGATCCGGTTCCGATCGCCGTGGTGCCGTTCGCTCACGTGGCAAGCGACGGCGGTTTCGATGTGGCGAGCGTCGTGCAACTCGACCTGGCGAGCAGCGGCCGCTTTCGCCCGATGCAACGCGGCGACATGCGCGTGCTGCCGACCAGCGCCAAGGACGTGCAAGCGGCCGACTGGAAGGCGGCGGGCAACGACTATGTGGTGGTTGGGCGCGTGACCGCGCCCTCGGCGAGCGAGCTGGACGTGGAGTGCGACCTGATCAATACGGCCACCGGACAGTTCGTGGGCGGCCAGAGGTTCGTGGCCGACGGCGCGAGTCTGCGCGATGCGGCGCATCGGGTCAGCGACTTCGTCTACCAGAAAATCCTCGGCGTGCGCGGCGCATTCGCGACGCGCATCGCCTACATCACGGTGCAGGGCGACCCGCCCGATCAACACTATCAGCTGGTGATCGCGGATGCGGATGGCGACAACCCGCACGTGATCCTGTCGGCGGATCGACCGATCATGTCGCCGGCGTGGTCGGCCGATGGGCAATGGATCGCCTACGTCTCGTTCGAGAGCCGCCTGCCGGCGGTGTACGTGCAGCAAGTGAAGACCGGACAGCGCAGCCTGGTGTCGGCGCGCGTCGGCGTGAACTCGGCGCCGGAATTCTCGCCCGACGGTACCAAGCTCGCCGTGACGCTGTCCGGCAGCGGTGGCAACCTCGATATCTGGCTGCTCGATCTGCGCACGCAGCAGTTGCAGCAGCTTACCGACGATCCCTCGGTCGATACCGAGCCGGCGTGGAGTCCGGATGGAAAGAGTATTTACTTTACTTCGGATCGCTCGGGGGCACCGCAGATCTACAAGCTCGACGTCGCCAATCCCCAGCGCGTACAGCGCATTACCTTCGGCTCGAACTACGATGCTCGGCCGCGCATCTCTCCCGACGGCAGGCACCTTGCGTTCGTGACGCTCGATGGCGGTAGCTATCGCATCGCGGTCCAGGACCTGGCCTCCGGCACCGTGACCGTGCTGACGCACGGTCGGCTCGACCAGTCGCCGAGCTTTGCGCCCAACGGCGCCACCATCATTTACGCCGGACGCGACGCCGAGATCGGGACGCTGCAGACGGTGTCGGTCGATGGATTGGTGACGCAGCGGCTGCAGTCGCAACAGGGTGAGGTGCGGGAGCCGGTGTGGGGACCTTTTACGCATTGATCGAGGCCGGAGGCGCGCGTGCTGGAGTGACCGGCGAGGTTGCTCGCTGAGCAAATGTTGCTCGGTGTGCAAATATGGGTGTGCCCGGTGACCAAGTGTGCTAATTAACAAACTCGTAGGACAGTAAAGCGGCTGCGTCAGGCAGCGGCAAATGGAGCTCCGACATGTACAAGAACGCCTTTGTTTGGATCGCGGTGCTGAGCGTGGCGCTGGCGGCAGGGTGCAGCTCGCACAAGGCGCGTCCCACGTCGAACGCGGCCGCCAACACCGCCGTGCCCGCGGATCAGACCGGGACTGCGGGTGCCAACAATCCGAATGCCAACGCCGCCGACGCGGCGGCGGTTGCCAATGGCACGGCGCCCGGAGTAGCCGGACCGAGCGGCGGAGCGCTCGACAGCAAGACGGTGTACTTTGACTTCGACAGCAGCCAGATCAAGCCCGAATTCCTGACGCTGATCGCAGCGCACGCCAAATACCTGGCAGGCAACTCGACCGTGCGCGTGCGGCTGGAGGGCAATACCGACGAGCGCGGCACACGGGAATACAATATCGGCTTGGGCGAGCGGCGCGCGCAGGCGGTGCGCCAGGCACTGATGCTGCAGGGCGTGGCCGACGCGCAGATCACGACCGTGAGCTACGGCGAGGAGCGGCCGGCCGTCACGGGGCACACGGAGGCGGCGTGGGCCAAGAATCGCCGCGTGGACATTGTTTATTTGAACGTGCCGCAGGGCTGATACCGCCCAATGAGGGCACCGTGAGGCCACCATGAGGCCGTTGATAGCGCAGGTGTTCGAGGCTCGAGGCACGGCGTGGCTGTCGCTGGCTGCCGGCGCTGCCGCCGCGCTGATGCTGGCTGGCTGCTCGAGCGAGCCCGCGCAGCCGGACCCGATGCAGGTGAAGGTCGACGCCATTGATCAGCGCCTGAGCGGCGTCGAGAAGGTGATCAACAACCAGAGCCTGCTGCAGCTGTCGCAGCGGATCGAAGCGCTCGATGAGCAGCTGCGCCTGCTGCGCGGAGAGGTCGAGCAGCTGCAGAACGGTACCGCGACGCTCAACAAGGAACAGCGCGACTACTACGCCGCGCTCGATCATCGGGTGGCCGCGCTGGAAGCCGCGGTCAAGGGCAGCGGCACGGCCGCGAGCGGAGCCGAGAGTGGCGGTGTCGCGGGCGCCGGCGCCGCAGGAGCGGGGCCGGCGGGAGCCGGTGCTGCGGTTGGTGCTGCCGCCGTCGGCGGCGCCGGTGGCGGCGCTGGAACCGCGGCAGGCGGCGATCAGGCTGCCTACGAGCACGCCTTCGACACCCTCAAGTCGGGTGACTACAGCGATGCCATCACGCAGTTCCAAGACTTCCTGCAGCGCTATCCGCAGAGCTCGCTCGACGACAATGCGCAATACTGGATCGGCGAAGCCTATTACGTCGTGCGCGATTACGACAGCGCGGCGAGCGCGTTCCGCGCGGTGGGCGAGCGTTATCCGCAGTCGCGCAAAGCGCCGGACGCGCTGCTGAAGCTCGGGATGACGCTATACGATCAGCAGCACGTCGCTGACGCGCGCGCGACCTTGAATCAGGTGGTCGAGCGCTATCCCAGCAGCGATGCGGCCAAGATAGCGAACGCGCAGCTGGCGAAGATCGCCTCGGAGTCGCACTAGCGGCGCGCACTGGCGGCGCCGGCAGCTGCGCGATTGCCGCGTGATCACGCGCCTCAAGCTCACCGAGATCTTCTACTCCCTGCAAGGCGAGGCCGATACGGTGGGAGTGCCGACCGTGTTCGTGCGCCTCACCGGCTGCCCGCTGCGCTGCCAGTACTGTGACACCGCCTACGCGTTCCACGGCGGCGAGTGGTGGGAGCAGGCGGCGGTGCTGGAGCGGGTCGGGAGCTATCGCACGCGTCACGTGTGTGTGACGGGCGGCGAGCCGCTGGCGCAGAAGGGCTGCCTGCCGTTGCTAGCGGCGCTCGCGGACGCGGGCTACCGCGTCTCGCTCGAGACCAGCGGCGCGATGGCGATCGACACCGTGGACCCGCGCGTCATCCGGGTGGTAGACGTGAAGACGCCCGGCTCCAAGGAAGAGCAGCGTAATCGCTATGAGCAACTTGATCAGCTTCGACCCGAGGAGCAGGTGAAATTCGTGGTGTGTGATCGGGCCGATTACGAATGGAGCCGCGCCAAGGTTGCCTCGCTGCAGCTCGCGCAGCGCTGCCAGGTGCTGTTTTCCCCGAGCCACGAGCAGTTGCCGGCACGGGCGCTGGCCGACTGGATCCTCGAGGATCAGCTACCGGTGCGCTTTCAAATTCAGCTGCACAAGTACCTGTGGGGCGATGTCCCCGGAAAATGAAGCGCACAGGGGCAGGGTGGGCGTGAGCGCGAGCGCGGGCACGAGCACGAGCACGAGCGCAAAGAAGGCCGTGGTGTTGACCTCGGGCGGGCTCGATTCGGCGACCGCGCTGGCGCTGGCGCGTGCCGAGGGCTTCGAGTGCTACGCGCTCTCGGTCGAGTACGGACAGCGTCATCGGGCGGAGCTCGCCGCCGCGGCGCGCATCGCCACAGCGCTCGGCGCCCGCGAGCACCGCGTCATGTCGGTCGATCTCGCGCGCATCGGTGGCTCGGCGCTCACCGACCCCAATATCCGCGTGCCGGAGCAGCCCAGCACCGGCATTCCGGTCACCTACGTGCCGGCGCGCAACACCATCATGCTGACACTGGCGTTGGCATGGGCGGAGGTGCTCGAAGCGCGCGATCTCTTCATCGGCGTGCATACGCTCGATTACTCCGGTTACCCGGACTGCCGGCCCGAGTTCCTACGCAGCTTCGAGACGCTGGCGCGCCTGGCGACCAAGGCGGGCGTCGAAGGAGCGCAGTTTCACGTGCATGCGCCGCTGATCGCGATGAACAAGGCGCAGATCATCCGTGCGGGGATGGGACTCGGGGTTGATTACGGCCTGACCGTGTCCTGCTACCAACCCGACGCGGACGGGCGCGCCTGTGGTCGGTGCGATGCCTGCCGGCTGCGACGCCAGGGCTTCGTCGCCGCCGGGGTTGCAGATCCGACCCGCTATCAGTAGCCGCTTGGCGGCTCCGATACGCGGTCACCTGCAGACGGGTCCGGGCCGGGTGGCGTACATTGGGCGCGCTCGGGCGGCGGGACGGCCGTGAGTGTATGATGCGCGGCCCTCGCAGCTGTGACCGCGGTGCGGCCGTTGGGCGGGTCGGTAGCTCAGTCGGTAGAGCAGCGCCCTTTTAAGGCGTTGGTCGAGGGTTCGATTCCCTCCCGACCCATCAAAAAGACAAATGCCGAAGTCCTTCCGGCATTACCAGGACAGCGTTCGGGGCGACGCTTTCGTCTCCATGCCCCTACTTCCGATGTCCCTACCTTCCGGCCCTCGAAGGCACCAAGAGCCGACGCTTGGACGGCTTCGCAAACTTAATCGGGTGCGAGATCTTCGAAACCTTAATCGGGTGCGAGATCTTCGAAACCCTAATCGGCCGGGAGATCTTCGAAACCCTGATTGTTGTGTGCGAATACTTCGGAACTTTAATGGTGTACGGACTGGCTGCCAGCGCCGTGCCTGACAGCACCAGTGCTGCAATGCTGAGAGTCACCATCGCCACCGATCGTCTCATCACAGTCCCAGATTAGCATATTCCGGTTACCGTAATGAGCGACGGCGCTCGTTGGGCGTGTTTCGGCGGTTATCTCCAGCGCGCCAACTGAGATCCATTCCGGTCAAGGCGCACAGCGGTCAGCGGGCGGCGGAGCTATTCGGATTCATCGTTGGCGCGTGCATTCGCGACAGCGACGTGTGCGGGGCCGCAATACCGACTGTGTGGATGCGCGTTACACCAACCAACGTAACGGATGCTGCCATCATTACTGACCAGATCCCCGCGGTCGTAGTGATAATTTTCGCCGTCCAGAAGCGTGCATCCTGAGAGATTCAGTATGAGCAGGAGAGCAATTGCTTTGCGAGGCATTCCCCCATCCCCTCCGAAGCGGTGTACCGCAACCGGGTGAGTACATGCCCGACACTTTAGCCTGATGGCCTTAAGGCCAGCTGAACACTGGACTTATTGCGTACCGAACAGTGAGCGCTGCTCCTCCTACGCAGTGTGTTTGTCAGGGCCGAGCAAATTCCGGGATTCTGTAACATATCTCGCTGTGTAACCGCGGCTACGTCTAATATCAGGCTCGCTAGACCAGAAAATAATTTAGGGGATCAAAGCGATGCTTAGGCAATTCGGGCTACTTGCATTGTCGTTGGCGGTGCTGATCGTTGCACCCGTTGTGCGTGCCGCGCTTCCTGTTATTCCGGCACCGGAAATTGATCCGGCTGCTGCCATGACCGGACTGAGCCTGCTCGCGGGAGGCATCCTGGTGCTGCGAGGCCGCCGTCAAGGCAAGTAACCGCAACCGTACGCGTTGACGATGACGACAGCGCCGCCTTCGGGCGGCGCTGTCGTATACGCCCGTCAGGTTGCTGGCAATCGATGCTATTTATGCAAAGCGAGCGCCGTAGTTGCCGCCCGGGAATGGGTGCCGGGTGCTCGTCATACGATTGGCGCGGCGAATCTTCGAGCATTAGTGCGCCCGCGCACGCACTCAAACACACCGACCAACTCCGGGCATAGTCGCCGCGCCCAAGCGATTGCAGCCTCCACGTCCTCGCCACACGCGCGCTCGGCAGAGGCGAGATCGGCGGCCAGCATCGCGCCGTCATACGCTCTCCCGCGACTCTTGGCGTGTCTGGTCGACGGACGTAGCTTGACCAACGACGTCCGAATCTCGTCACTCGCCAGGCCGAAATGCTCGGCGACGGCGAGCACCGCGTGCTGCGGGTCGGAGACCACGCACTGCCCATCCATCACCAACACGCGCTCAGCGTCCGGCCGCGCCAGCAGCCGGCCGCACAGGTGAGCATTGATCAGCCACGTCGCCGCCGCGTACTGGGCGTCGCTGAGGCGGCCGGCAACAGCCTTTGCAAGAGCGGGCACGAGCATCATCGGGTACCCAGTCGCGTGCTTGTGCGCACCGCTTCGCCGCTGGTTCTTCAGGATCTGAAGCAGGTGCGTGCGGAGCGGGTTATAGAGAAACACGATCCTGATCCGCGGGTCGCGATCGAGGATCGGGCCACCCAGCCAGTTGCAGAAATCATGAAGCTTGATGATCGTAGCCGCATCAGACGGATATGCGCGACCGAGCAGGTTCAGGGAGGTCGTGAACCAGCCGGGCCACGAATCGCTATAAGACTCGAGACTGAGTTGCGTGAGCAATCGGGGCTCCCTCAGTACGAAGCAGCACGGCAGATCCTCCAGATACCGGGCGAGCAGCGTCGATGCACAGAAAGTTGTGTGGAGGATGAAGTGGCTTGGGACGCTCGGCTTAAGCCTGGTCAGCTGGTCGATTGGGATTTTCAACGTGCTGTCGCCCGCCCGGACGATGGCCTCATGATGGAACGCCGATTGCCGGAACGTGTCACGCGTCATTTGAACAAACGTAACGTTGCGCTCGGGGTCGAGCGACGTTGGGAACCAGTCCGGGGTGGCGAGCGGATCGTCCGACGTCATGCTTCGTCAGTGCCCTGGCCGCAGTTGAGATCGGTCTCCGGCCGCAAGGCGCCTCAAAGCGTCTTGCACGCGGCTCAATACGCTGTCCCAGTCCCCAGGAGCGGCCTGGCGGAACTGGCGCAGCGTCGGATACCACGGGCTGTCCTCCCGATTTTGCAGCCAGCGAAAGCAGGTGTCGAAGCGATTCAACAACCAGACGGGTTTGCCGAGTGCCCCGGCTAGATGCACAACCGCGGTGTCGACGCTGATGACAAGATCAAGATTCTCGATGAGCGCAGCCGTATCGGCAAAGTCACGCAGATCCTTGGTGAAATCGTGGAGTGCCAGGCCACACGGCGGCCGATCCGCCTCGGCGGCAGGTGGCCCTGCTTGCAGCGAGAAGAAGTGCGCGCCTGGGACTAGCCCAAGCCGCGCAAGCGCATCCAGCCGGATCGAGCGGCGCCGGTCGACGTAGATCTGCTCCACGCTGGATTGCCCGCCAGCCCAGCAAAGTCCGACACGCAGACCGGCAAGTCCGGCGAGCCGCTCGCGCCAATGCGCGACATCCGCTGGGTCTGCTGTGAGATAGGGCACCGCTCCCGGGATGGTTTCCAGGGTCGTGCCGCAGACGTGCGGCAGGCTCATCATCGCGCACCACACATCCGGGAGCGACGGTCGAGCGCCATCGGTGATGACCTCGCTCACGCCCGGCAAGCAGGACATCAACCTCACGAGAGGTGGTTGAACCACGAGGACGGTCCTGGCGGCGGCGGCGGCAATCTTCGGCGCGTAACGACAGATTTGCAGCGCATCACCATAGCCTTGATCGGCGAATAGCAGAATGCTGCGGCCCTCGATCGGCTCGCCGGCCCAAAACGGCACGGTAAGGAGGGGGCGCCACCCAACCTTGGTATCGGTGCGCCGACGCCATTCAAACTCGCCCCAACCCTCCCTCAATTCGCCGGCTAACAAAAGCACCTGGCCAAGGAATACGTGCCACCTTGGCTCCGGCCGCAGTCGCAGGGCCGTACGAAGGCTGCTCTGCGCTTCGTTGGTACGACCGAGATGAGAGAGAATGCGCCCGAGAAGGCAGTGAGCAAACGCGTGCTGGGGGGAGAGGGCCAACGCCGTACGTACGGTGCTCTCTGCTTCCTCAAAGCGCCCGAGGCAGTCGAGCACGCGTGCGAGTTCCGTGTACGCATTGACAAAGTCCGGCTTGAGGCGCGCGGCCTCGCGCAAGCTGGTCTCCGCTTCGGCCGCGCGACCGAGCTCGCGCAGCGCTCTGCCTCGATTGGCCCATATTTGCGGAATGTCGTCCCGGATCGCGAGCGCCTGGTCATAGCATGCCAATGCCTCGTCGTAACGCTCGCGCGCTGCCAAGTCGCGTCCACGCTCGTTCCAAAGACCCGGACGTCCGGACACCATCGCATCCGATGAAGGAATGAGTGCACTCCCGGTTTACTTCTGCATGGAGGCCCGCATCTTTCGCGCGTTGCGGCGAGCACGAGCCGGTCGTCTGCAAGCCTCATACCCTTGACGCGGCGGTTGTTCGAGCACCGACGCGTCGGCGCATTCAAACACGCCGAGCAACTCTGGGCATAGCTGCCGCGCCCAGGCTATCGCAGCCTCCGCCTCCTCGCCGTACCTGCGCTCCGCAGAGGCGAGATCAGCCGCCAGCACCGCGCCATCATATGCGCTCCTACGACCCTTGGCGTGTCTTGTCGACGGACGAAGCTTGGCCAGTGATGCTCGATTGTCGTCGTTCGCCAGACCGAAATGCTCAGCGACGGCAAGCACAGTGTGCTGCGGGTCGCAGATCACGCGCTGCCCATCCATCACCAATACGCGATCAGCATCGGGCCGCGCCAGCAGCCGGCCGCACAGGTGCGCATTGATCAGCCAATTTGCCGCCGCGCGCTGGGCGTCGCTTAGCTGGCCGGCAGTCGCCTCTGCGAGAGCAGGCACCAGCTTCATCGGGTACCCGCGCGAATGCTCGTCCAGCGCCTCTCTTCGCCGCTGGTCCTTCAGGGTCTGCAGCAGATGCGTGCGAAGCGGGTTATAGATGAACACCATCCTGACCCGTGGGTCGCGATCGAGAATCGGGCCACCCATCCAGTTGCAGAAATCATGGAGCTTGATGATCGTAGCCGCATCAGACGGATATGCGCGACCGAGCAGGTTCAGGGAGGTCGTGAACCAGCCGAACCACGAATCGCAATAGGGCACGAAATTGATCTGCGTGAGTAATAGAGGCTCCCTGAGGACGAAACAACGGGGCAAATCCTCCAGATAGCGGGCCAGCAGCGTCGATCCACAGAAGGTTGTGTGGAGGATGAAGTGGCTTGGGACGCTCGGCTTCAGCCCCGCCAGCTTGTCGATTGGGACCTTGAGCGTCATGTCGCCGGCACATTTGAGGGCTTCATGATGGAAGGTCGATTGCCGGAACGTGTCACGCGTCATTTGGACGAACGTTACGTTGCGCTCGTGGTTGAGCGACATGGGAAACCAGTCCGGAGTGGCGAGCGGATTGTCCGGCGTCATGCTACGTCAGTGCGCTGGCCGCAATTGAGACCGGTCGCCGGCCGCAAGACGTGTCAAGGCGCCCTGCACCCGGCTCAATACGCTGTCCCAGTCCCCGGGAGCGGGTTGGCGAAACTGGCGCAGCGTCGGATACCACGGGCTGTCGTCCCGATTTTGTAGCCAGCGCCAGCACGTATCGAAACGGTTCAACAGCCAGACGGGTTTGCCGAGTGCCCCGGCCAGATGCACAACCGCAGTGTCGACGCTGATGACGAGATCAAGGTTCGCTATGAGCGCCGCCGTGTCGGCAAAGTCATGAAAATCCTTGGTGAAATCTTGGAGCGCCATCCCCTTGGGCCACCGATCCGCCTCGGTGGAGGGTGGACCCGTCTGCAGCGAGAACAAATGCACGTCTGGAATTGTCCCAAGAGGCGCGAGCGCATCCAGCCGGATCGAGCGGCGCCGGTCGCGGTAGATCTGGTCCCCGTTGAATTGCCCGCCGGCCCAGCAAAGTCCCACACGCAGACCCGTAGACCCGGCAAGCCGCTCGCGCCAATGAGCAACATCCGACGGGTCTGCCGTCAGATAGGGTACCGTGCCAGGAATGGTTTCGAGGGTGGTGCCGCAGGCATACGGCAGGCTCATCATGGCGCACCACAGGTCAGGCGGAGCCGTTCGCCCGCGATCAGTAATGATCTCGCTCACGGCCGGCAGGCGCGACAGTAACCTCACGAGCGACGGTTGAATCGCGAGGACCGTCCTGCCAGCCGCGGCGGCAATCTGCGGCACATAACGACAGAACTGCAGCGTATCTCCGTGGCCCAGGTCGGCGAGCAGCAGAATGGCGCGACCCCCGATCGGCTCGCCTTTCCATATCGGCACCGTCAGTAGAGATCGCATCCACACTTGCTCGCTCTCCCGCCAGCGCCATTCAAACTCGCGCCAACCCTCCTTCAATTCCCCAGCTAACAAAAGCGCCTGGGCAAGGTATCCGTGCAAATTTCGATTCTGTGGCGCGAGCCCCAAGGCCATGCGATAGCTCGCCTGCGCTTCGGCGGCACGGCCCAGGTGATAGAGGACGTATCCGAGGAGCGCGTGACCAAAGACATGCTTTGGTTCGAGAGCTAATGCGCTGCGCAGGCTCGCTTCCGCTTCCTCGAAGCGCCCAAGGCAGTCGAGCACGCGCCCGAGTTCGACGTGTGCGTCGGCCAAGTCCGGCTTGAGGCGCAGCGCCTCGCGCAAGCTGCTCTCGGCCTCGAGCGGGCGATCGAGATTGCGCAGGGCTTTACCCCGATTGACGCATATTTGCGGAATGTCGCCGCGGATCGCGAGCGCGCGGTCATAGCATGCCAATGCCTCCTCGTGACGCCCACGGGCGGCAAAGCGACGCCCGCCCTCGTTCCAAAACTCTGGCCGTCGGGACGCGAGTGAATACTTGATGTTTCTCCACACCAGAGCCGGTATGGACGCGGGCTTCAGCGCATGGTGCAACGCGCGCCGAAAATGCGTGCTGAGGGCGCTCGCGAACGCTGATTCATGTCGCGGAAACGGGTGCACCTTCTTATTGCGTCGCCAAGCTCCCTCATTTCGAAGCCGGGCTTCCTTGCTTTCGAGGTTGAGCTTCGCATTTTTCGTGCGTTCCGTCGAGCGAGATGAGCCGGCCGCTGGGGTCGGTGTGGGCTTGTTGTTCCAGCTTATGTTGCCAACTCGCGCCGCGCCTGACGAGGCGTTCAAGTTCGCTGGTATGAGTCTGGTCTGCGGCCAAACCGGCCGCGGAGAGTTCCAAAAATAGGGAGGATCACCAACCTTCCTTTTGGGGGACATAGGGAACCTGTACGTCGCGCGCAGCGAAGCGTTCCATTGGTGGGCGGATTCATGCGGCTGCGGCATCGTCGTAGCTTTTCGTGAGAGAATTCCCGGGGCGGCGTGCGAAATTCGAAGTTTCCATAGCCTGAGCGCTTTGGTATGTTCCGTACTCGATATAAAATTCTTTCCATTTCAGTAACTTAATCATCTGCGGTCGGTAGGGTGGACGAAGCCGACACCGGTCGGCACGGTTCGGAGCGGC
>JASHTF010000045.1 GCA_030040715.1 Gammaproteobacteria bacterium
CAGCTCGCACGCCCTGTGGCTGACCGCTGCGTTCAATTTCTAAGCGGATCAGCCACCACCTCCAGATCGAATGCGCCGTGACTGACGGCTGAGTTCGGGTTGCAGCGCTCGATGGGCGGTTGCGGCCCGCTCGCGACCGCCTCCAGAGCGTAGCGCCGGCACGCGCACCCGGACTTGTTACCTAATGCGCGCGTCAAACTTCGATGCCGTGAACACGGTCTCAAAGCACCGCGGCGCGCAGTAATAAACTGGCCGCGTCTGCTATGCCCCGCGAGCGCATCAGGCATGCGCCGAGCGGTCATGGTGCAGCAGATCCACGGATCGAGCCGGCAGGGACCCGCATTCGCTGGGTGAGCCCCGCCCTTCGGGAGGGACGCACGCGTGAGTCGCAAGCATCCGGGCAGTCTGCTGCTGTCTGCCGCCGCACTGAGCGCAACCCTGGCGGTCAGTGCTCCGAGCTGGGCCTCACTCGGCGGCGACGTGGCCTCCGTCAGTGCCGATCGCGCGGCCATCGCGGGCGAGCTGCGCACGACCTCCCTGGTTCAATATGATCAGCACGAGATCACCCGCGGCGCGCTGGTAGTGCGCGAGTACGTGACCCGCCAGGGCCAGGTGTTTGCGGTCACGTGGCGAGGGCCGGCGCCGCCCGATCTGCGGCCGCTGCTGGGTGAATACTTTCTCCGCTTTCAGGCCGCAGCGGCAACGCAGGCGTCGCGCCCCGGCATGCACCGTCATTTCAGCATCGCGCAGCCCGACCTGGTGATCGAGCAGCGCGGGCGGCTGCGCGACTTCCACGGCGTCGCCTATCTGCCAGGCAGCGTGCCCGCCGGCGTATCGCTGGATCAGCTGCAATGACACACCGTATATCGCTCCCATATCACATCGTGAGAGGAATGTGCATGACACCAGTCCATCGCAGCCGCGCTCGGGTCGGCCTCGCGGCGGCGAGCCTGGCGCTGCTGGTCGCCTGTGGCGGCGGCGGCGGCGGCGGCAGCAGCGCTGGCAGCGGCGGCAGCTCCAGCGCCGACGCGCACAACTTCTCCGTCGACAGCCCGAATGTGGTCGCGATGATGATCGGCAATGGACCGAGCGGCGTGCAAGGCGCCTTCAATATCCCGTACACCAGCGTGACCGTGTGCCTGCCAAACTCCACCACCTGCGCTACCATCGCGAACCTATTGGTCGATACCGGCTCGAGTGGCCTGCGACTGATCAAGTCCCAGATCCCCGCCGCGCTCGCTTGCAGCAACGGCGCGGGCTTGTGTCCCATCGCCGATCCGAACCCGAGCAATGCCGGCAATACCATCGGCGAGTGCCTGCCGTTCGCGGACGGCTACGCCTGGGGAGCCGTCTCGACCGCGGGCGTGAAGATTGGGGGCGAGAGCGCCGCCTCGGTGCCGATCCAGATCATCGACGACAGCCAGCCGCCGTCGCCGGCCGTGCCGGACAGCTGTGCCGTCGGCACCGATCTCAACTCGGTCTCGGCCTTCGACGCCAACGGTGTGCTCGGCGTCGGGTTGTTCGTTCAGGACTGCGGCGCGGACTGTGCCAGCGGAAACGACCCGCCCGACGTCTACTACACCTGTCCCTCTAGCGGCCAGTGTACTCCGACGACGCTGCCCATCTCCGATCAGGTCTCCAACCCAGTCGCGAGTTTCTCGGTCGACAACAACGGCGTCATTCTGCAGCTGCCCGCGATCGCTGCGACCGGCGCCGCGACCGCCAACGGCTATCTGGTGTTCGGCATCGGCACGCAGAGCAATAACGCCCTACAGGGTGCCACGACGCTGACCACGAATCCCGAGGGCGAATTCAGCGCCAGCTTCGACGGCAACGATTCGCTCAGCGCATTCATCGATTCCGGCTCGAACGCGCTGTTCTTCCCCGACAGCACGCTGCCCATCTGCCAGGATGCCATGCAGTTCTATTGCCCCGGCTCCTCGAGCAGCCTATCGGCCACGAGTCTGAGCGCGATGAATCAGGGCGTCAGCGGTGCGACCAGCAACGTCTCGTTTCAGGCCGCGAACCTCGATTACCTGGCCGCCAACGACGGCAGCAATTTTGCACTCAACGACGTGACCGGGAGCTCCGCTACGGTCATCGGCTCAAGTACGAGTTATTTCGACTGGGGGCTGCCGTTTTTCTACGGTCGCACGGTGTTTATCGGTATCGAGAGCGACACCGCGGGGCCGTACTTCGCCTATTAACTTAACGCGCTGCTCCGCCCCGGTCGCGCCGTTCTGGCGCCATCTCTCGTCGATTACGTAAACACTCGATTTACTTCCCGCCGCACGGGCTGCTAGAACGCATCTGATGCGCCAGCGCAATAGGACACTCGCAGTTTATTGGTGCTGCCTGCTCGACAACAGGCGGTAGGACCGGGGCTCAAAAGCGCGGCAGTTACCATCAGCAGCCCGCGACACCCAGTACACCCGTGCCGGGCGATCGGGCATTCTTCCGCCCGGTCATCCATCCACTGACCTCACGCGTTGCAATGAAGCTATGAGATCCATACCACGCAAACACAACCACCAGCCGCGGCGCTGCCGCATCATGAGCGCCTCGCAGCTCGTCGTGGCGGTCTCGGCCTCGGCGCTGCTGGCCACGACCGCCTGGGCCGCTCTCGGCGGCGGCGCGGCCTCGATCAGCGCCGATGGCGCAGCGCTCAATGGGCAGCTGAGCACCACGACGACGACGCAATACGACGTGCACGAGATCACCAGCGACAGCCTGGTCGTGCACGAGTACCTGACGCGTGAGGGTCAGGTGTTCGCGATCACCTGGCAAGGTCCCTTCAAACCGGACCTGAGGCAGCTGCTCGGGGATTATTTTGCGCGCTATCAGAGCGCGGTTGCCGCTGCGGGAGATGACCGCGCCGGCAAGCACAGCCATTTCACGGTTTCCAGCGCCGACCTGGTGGTGCAATCGAACGGCCGACTGCGCGCATTCCAGGGCCTGGCCTACATCCCATCGCTCGTGCCGGCAGGAGTATCGGTCGGCGAGCTGCAATAGCGAGCTGCCATAGATAGACGGTCGACGTCCTCATTAGGGAGTCACATGAAGTCATTCACTCGGTGCACGGTCCGATCAACCGTCGGTATCCTCGCCTGCGCTCTGGCTGCCTGTGGAGGCGGTGGCGGCGGTGGTGGCGGAGGCGCAGGCAGCGGGACGACTTATACGATCGGCGGCACGATAGCGGGATTGAGCACGGCGGGACTGGTGCTCGAGGACAACATGGGCAATCCGCTCACCGTCCAGCCGAATGCGACCTCGTTCCAATTCTCCACCGCACTCGCCAACGACAGCGGCTATTCGGTCACGGTAGCGACCAATCCGACCGACGAGACTTGCAGCGTCAGCAACGGCAAGGGCACCGTCGACGCGGCCAACGTGACCACCGTGAGCGTGAGCTGCAGCGTCACCTCAGGCTCGAACGTCGTTGCCATCACCGTCGTCAACCAGGTCAGCGGCGTCAGCAATCTGAGCTTCAACAATCCGCTGGTCTCGGTCACGGTCTGCGTACCGAGCACCACCACCTGCGCGACCATCAACAACATCCTGGTTGACACCGGATCCAACGGCCTGCGACTGTTCAAATCGCAGCTGCCGGCCGCGCTGGTCTGCGCTTCCAATGGGGCCGGCCTGTGTCCCATGGCCGACCCCGCTAATCCGACCACCAACACCATAGCCGAATGCTTGCCGTTCGCCGACGGCTACACCTGGGGACCGGTCTCCACGGCCGAGGTGGAGATCGGCAGTGAATCGGCTGCCTCGGTGCCGATTCAGATCATCGACGACAGCCAGCCCGCGCCAACCGCCCCTGGGAGTTGCGCCAGCGGGACGGATCTAGACTCGATCACCTATTTCGACGCTTACGGTATTCTCGGCGTCGGCCAGTTCGTGCAGGACTGCAGCAGTACCTCGTGCCCAAGCACCTCAAACGTCTACTTCAGCTGCAGCAGCGGCGGCGGCGGCGATACCCAAGGCTGCAATCCTACGACGCAGGCGGCGGCCAATGAGGTGTCCAATCCGGTGGCATTCTTCACCACCGATAACAACGGCGTGATCGTGCAGTTGCAAGCCATCGCCGACACCGGCGCTGCAACCGGATCGGGTTCTCTGATATTCGGCATTGGCACGGAGACTAACAACGGCCTGGGATCCGCCACGGTGCTGACGACCAATGCGAAAGGCTACTTCACGACCAGCTTCAACGGCCAGACGTTGACCGAAGCGCTCCTCGATTCCGGCTCGAACGCACTGTACTTTCCCGCCGGCGCCGGTAGCCCGCTCACCGTCTGCACGGATGCTCCCGATTTTTATTGTCCCGGCTCCTCGACGAGCCTCTCGGACACGAGTCTGAGCGCGACCAATGAAGGCGGCAACGGCACGATGAGCACCGTCTCATTTGAGGTCGCGAACCTCGATTACCTCGCCGCCAATGACAGCAGCAACTACGCGCTCGATGACGTCGGCGGCCCCGGCACGGGGCTTACGGGGCTATCGAATTTCTTCGACTGGGGATTGCCGTTCTTCTACAACCGCTCGATCTATGTCGGAATCGACGGTAAGACCGTAAGCGGCACCAGCGATACCGGACCCTTCTTCGCCTATTAGCGCTGCGCCCACCGCCTGCGCGCCCACCGCCTGCGCACCCGCCGCCGGCGCACCCGCCGCCGGCGCTTGCCGCCAGCGCGCCCACCGCGGCGCTGGCGGCTATCAGGCGGGCAGCACTGCACGGCCGATGATCAGCTCGTGCAGCCGCCAGATGAACAGCGCGTACAGCGCCAGTCCGAGCACGAGCGCGAGCAGGTCATTGTAGGGACGGTTCGGCGCACGGTGGATTGGCGGCGGTACGCGACGCTTGAGCGAGGCACGATCGATCCCCGCCCATAGTATGAACGCGCCAAACAGCAGCACATCGGCGAGCGTGCCATTGACCAGCAGATGCGCCGTCGCCCACAACTTCACGGCCGTCAGCATCGGATGCTTCACCGTCGCCAGGATCTTTCCCGGTAGATAGGCGGCAAACAGCAGCGGAAACACCGGCAGCATCAGCGCGAAGGTCGCGTATCGCAGCCACGCTGGTGACACATAGAGCACCACCGGAGCACGCCGCGCGGCGATGCAGCCGAACGCGATCAATACCACGCCGAGCGCGGCGAGGAGCGCATATACGCCCTTCCACAACGGCTCACCCCACATGAGCGCCATGCGGTTGCGCCAATGCGGTGCCACGATCGAGACCGAGTGCGGCAGGAAGAACAGGATCAAACCCGCGACGAGCATCACCATCGTATAATCCTCACTCGTCTTGCTCAGTCCGTCGATCGGCTCGAGGTGCCAACGTGAGTAAGAAGATCCAGATTGATCAGGCTCCGATCGTCCGCGGCTCGCGCTATCCGACTCCCTATGATGCACCTTGTCAGCAGCGCCTGCGTCATCGGCTGGGCGATGCCGCGGGTCTGAGCCAGTTCGGAGTGAATCTCACCCGGTTGCCGCCCGGCACCTGGTCGAGCCAGCGCCACTGGCACGGCCTCGAGGATGAGTTCATCTATGTCCTCGAGGGCGAGCTGCTGCTGGTTACTGACCAGGGCGAGGAGGTGCTGCGCGCGGGCGACTGCGCCGGTTTCAAGGCCGGCGTCGGCGACGGCCATCACCTGCGCAATCAGGGCACGCGCGAGGCGGTGATTCTCGAGATCGGCACGCGCTCGCCGCGCGGGGACCTGGAGACGGTCGACTATCCCGATATCGATCTGAAGCTGCGCGCTGGCCGCTTCGTGCACCGTGATGGTGTGCCCTACGAGAATGCTCAGCCGCGCTGACAGGCGAGCGTGCGCACCGCCGTTCAGGCGGCTGGCAGCCGCGACCGGCCGTTACCCGTGATGGATCGCAGCGGGCTCGCGGTGGCGATCAACCAGGCAGGGCTCGCCGTCGTGGCGCTCATTCTCGCGCTCGGCGTGCGCGCGGATGAGACCTTCCGGCTCGACAGCACCACGGTCGCAGCAGGCGCAACTCTAGCGCGCGCACAGGCCTACGATCGCCTCGATTGCAACGGCAACAATCGCTCACCGGCGCTGCACTGGAGCGGCGCGCCGGCCGGTACGCGCAGCTTCGCCATCACGGTATTCGACCCCGACGCGCCCACGGGGTCGGGCTGGTGGCACTGGGTGGTCTATGACATCCCACCGTCGGTCACCAGCCTGCCCGAGGGTGCCGGCAGCGCCGGCGCACAGCTGCCCCCCGGCAGCGTTCAAGGCCGTAACGACTTCGGGACCAGCGGCTACGGCGGACCTTGCCCACCCGCCGGCGACCGGCCGCATCACTACGTCTTCACCGTCTACGCGCTCAAGACCGACAGCATCGAAGCTGCCCCTAGCAGCAGTGCCGCGCGTATCGCGCTGGTGCTGAAGGCCAGCGCGCTCGGCCAGGCGAGCTTCACGGCACTCTACGGTCGATGAGTCGTCGCTGAGCGCTCACTTCGGCTGCGGTGTCAATCGCAGATACGATCGCAGCGTCTTCCAGCCCTGAGGAAATTTGGTGCGCGCCTGATCGTCGGGAATGGAAGTTGGAATGATGACATCCTCACCCACCTTCCAGTTCACCGGCGTGGCCACGTTGTGGCGGGCGTTCAGCTGGATGGCATCGAGGGCGCGCAGGATCTCGTCGAAGTTGCGCCCAGCGCTCATCGGATAGGTCAGCATCAACTTGATCTTCTTGTCCGGGCCGATCAGAAACACCGAGCGCACGGTGGCGTTGTCATTCGGGGTACGCGCCTTCGCCTCGCCCTGGGCTTCCGCCGGCAACATATCGTAGAGCTTGGCGATCTTCAGCTCCGGATCTCCGATCAACGGATAGGTGACCGCAGCACCCTGAGTCTCCTCGATGTCCTTCGACCAACGGCGATGATCCTCTACCGGGTCGACGCTCAATCCGATGATCTTGGTGTTGCGTTTGTCGAACTCGGGTTTCAAACGCGCCATGTAGCCGAGCTCGGTGGTGCACACCGGCGTGAAGTCCTTGGGATGGGAAAACAGGATCGCCCAGCCGTCGCCGATCCAGTCGTGAAACCGGATCTTGCCCTGGGTCGTGTCCGCCGTGAAATCGGGCGCTACATCGCCGATACGTAGTGACATGAAAACCTCCGGGAGCTGTTCGTTGCGCTGCTGCCCCACACGGCGGCTCGAGCGATCGCCGCTTGACAGCCGATGTCGCTAGTTTAGGTCGCATCCTATCGCCTTTGCGACACAAGGACATAGCACCACGGTCAACAGCACCACGGTCAACGGCGCCGCGGCCGCTCGTCTTCAGAACAGCGGTAGCTCCGGCACCGCGGGAGCGGCAGCGGGACGAGCGTGTGCGCCCGCCCGGGTCAGGCCGCTGACCTTGACACCGAGCAGCCGCAGGCGCCGCTCGAGCGAGGCCCGACGCAGGCAGCGAGCGGCGATGGCGCGGATCACGGCGGCATCGCTGGTGCAGAAATCGATGGTCTGGTCGCGCGTCTGACGTACGAAGTTGTCAAAGCGCAGCTTGACCCCGATGGTGCGGCCGGCATAGCCGCGGCGCTGCAGATCCTGGGCAACGCCGTCGCACAACTCGACGAATACCGCGCGCAACTGCGAGCGGTCGCGGATCGCGTGCAGATCGCGCTCGAAGGTGGTCTCGCGGCTCATCGAGACCGGCTCGCTCTCGGCGATGACCGGCCTGTCGTCCCGGCCCCAGGCGGCGTCGTGCATCCAGGCGCCGTGACGGCGACCGAACTGCTGCATCAGCCATTCGCGCTCGCAGCGTGCCAGCGCGCCAATATCGTGGATCCCGAGCTGCTGCAGCCGCGCGTCGACCTTGGGCCCGATGCCGTGGATCTTGCGGCAAGAGAGCGGCCAGATCTGCTCGGCGAGGTCGGTCGCGTACAGTACGCAGATACCGGCGGGCTTGCGCAGCTCGCTCGCGATCTTCGCGAGCAGCTTGTTCGGCGCCACGCCGATCGAGCAAGTGAGACCGGTCGCCTCTTGGATGGCGCTCTGCAGCTTCTCGGCGAGCAGGCGTCCGCCCTGCAGCTGTCCCCCTGCGGCGGTAGTGAAGTCGAGATACACCTCGTCGATGCCGCGGTCCTCGATCAGCGGGACCAAGCCGACGATCACCTGCTTGAACAGACGCGAAAAGCGGCGATATTGCTCGAAATCGGCCGGCAGCAGCAGCGCCTGGGGACACAGCTGCGCCGCCTTCATCAGTGCCATCGCCGAATGCACCCCGAACTGGCGCGCGGCGTAGCTCGCCGTGGTCACGACGCCGCGACCTACATAATCGCGCAGCTGCATGAACCGTCCGTGTTCGGGATCGGCCGTCGCCTGCCGACCCCCGCCGATCACCAGCGGCAAGCCGCGCAGCTGCGGATAGCGCAGCAACTCCACCGAGGCATAGAACGCATCCATGTCCAGATGCGCGACCCGACGTGGCCCCGCGACCTGTGCTTGTGGGGGTTCTCGGGATTGTTCTGCTGCGCCCACCGGCGCAGCCTGCCGCAAAACAGCCTGCGGAGCCAACAGCTCCGCACGCGGCCCGCCTCAGGCCGCAGCGGCGAGCGACTCAGTCGTTACGGCGAATCCGCGGAGCAGGCAATCGCCGGACGACGACCGGAGCGCGCTCGAGCGCGCGATCGTCGATCGCTTCGCTCAGCCAGGCGATCAGGTAGATCAGCGGCAACACCAGCGCGAGGATCGGCAGCAGCAGAATCTGAATGACGACACGCGGCAGTTGCATGGGGTAGTCCTGCGAGCTTTTGTTGCCCCCATGGTGAGCAGCACGGCCTGAACCAGGCCTGAAGAGCAAGCCCGCGAGCCCCCGTGGGCGGCGATCGGCGTGGAACGGGCGACCCGAGGGCGAGTCAGTCGGCTCCGACCGGCAGGCGAGCGGCCTGCCCTCGCAGCAGTAGATTGCGCAGCCGCCACTGCTCGGCGGGGGGCAACGGGGTCAGATACTCGACCGCGCCTGCCACCTGGCTCGCGACCGGCACCCCGTCGCGCAGCAGCAGGCGATTGCTCGCGAGCGCCACGACCCGTGCGCCCGGGATCAGGATCCCGGTCAAGTTCAACGGATCGGCCGCGCTCAGCGACACCAACACGCCAGCGCGCGCGCGTGCGCGGGCTGCGCGCAGCGCGCCCACGGCATCCGGCAGCGCGAACTGCTCACCGCTCACGCCGGCGACAAAGCGGCCGCCGCGGACGTGTCCCTGCGCCTCGAGGCGTCGATAGATCCGCAGCAGTGCGTGCCACGGCGGCAGCCAGCTGCCCTCGCGCGCCAACAAACGCCGGAACACGATGCCGTAGCGTCGCAGCAGCAGCCAGGCGGCGCTCTGATGAATGTCATCCCCGTGCTGCAACGGCAGCTCGGCCGCTGCGGTCGCGCGGTGTGTGAGACTCCAACGACCCGCCTCTTCCAGGCCGAACAGCGCGATGCGACGGCCGCGACTCGCGAGCCTGCGCTTGCGCTCGAGCGGCAACAGCAAGGCCCGCAGCCCTGCGAAACTGTCGGCACTCACGAGCCCGCCGGCCACCAGCTCCGCGAGACCATCCTCGGCCTGCGCCGGCAGCAGACCCGCGCTCTCACGCAGCTCATCGAAGAACGAGGCCCCGAAGCGCTGCAGGTGCTCGAGCAGCGCGCGCGCACTCGCCGACAGCGATTGCAGCTGTGCGGCATCGGGCTGCGCCCATTGCTGCCACAACGCGCGCCGCTTGCGCGTCAGCAACGCGATCGGGGTCGAGCGCACCGGGCCTGCGCCCGTGGCTGACGTCGGCGCGAGTCGCGCCCAATAGGCTCGGCCCGACAGGCACAGGCTGTCGAGCCAGGCCGCCTCGTAATCCTTGAGGCGTGCGGGCAGTACGTCTGTTTCCCACGCCGCTGCCGGAATCGCAAAGCCCTCGAGCTGCTCGATCACGCCCTCGAGGCTGTCGACACCCTCGGGACGCGGCTCGCGTGTAACGCCCTGCCACTCCAGCAGAAAGCGCATGAAGTCCGCGACCGCGACCGGCTCAATCTCGGCGCGCAACGACTTGATGGTGTAGCGATGGATACGCGCCAGCAGCCGCCGCTCGCACCACTCCAGCTCGCCGCTGCCAGGCGTGAACTGGCCGCGCAGCGCAAATCCCTCGTTTTCGAGCGCGAGCAGCGCGGAGTCGACGCGCGGGCGCGGCAAACCCAGCAGCGCAGCGAGCGCGGCGGCGGTGACCGGACCGGCGGCCTGCAAACGCGCGCGCAACAACTCGCGCGTCGCCTCGCTCATCTCCCAGGCGCGTGCGGCATATTCGGCCGGCACTGCGAGTGCCGGCTGCGCGGCCGCGTCCGGATAGACGGCGCGCACCAGCGGCAGCTGCTCGGCCGCGACCCAGAAAACCCGCTCTGCCGCCGCAACGCGCGCGGCGCGCCGCGCCTCGATCAACTGCTCGAGCAGCGGCCAGAGCGTCGCGACATCATCGCGCTGCTGATTGATCACGCCGAGTGACATCAGGGCATCGTGCAGCTCATCGGCGCTGTCCGCCGCGGGCCAGGCCTCGGTCCGCACGCTCTCGATCGCAGCCTCATCGAGCTGGCCGAACTCGGCGGCCACCTGCGGGTCGATCCAGCGCCGCGCCGCGACCGCCTGCGTGCGCCGCTCCTCGAGCGGCGCGTCGTCGAGATACGCGTACGGACGCGCGCTCAGCACCTCGAGCGCGAGCGGCGAGGGGTGTGGCAGATCGCGCGTCAGCACCTGCACCTCGCCGCGCTCCATCGCCGCCAGCAGCGCCACCAGGCCGGCGCTGTCCATCGCCTCGTGCAGGCAGTCGTGCAGCGTCTGGCGCACCAGCGGGTGGTCGGGAATCTCCCGCTCGCCGCCGAGGTTTTCAGCGCACGCCAGCTGCTCGGGGAACACCACCGCCAGCAGATCCTCGGCGGCCATGCGCTGCAGCGGCGCCGGTACCTTCTTGCCGCCGCGCGCGCGTCGCACCGCCAGCGCGATGGTGGCATTCCAGCGCCAGCGCGTGATGAACAGCGGCGCATCGAGCAGTGCCTGCACCAGCACGTGCTCGGCGCTGCGGCTGTCGAGAAAGCGCGGTACATCACCGAGCGCGAAGCTGTGGGTCTCGCCGAGCGACAGCACGATGGCGTCCTCGGTCGCCGCCGCCTGCAGCTCGAAGTTGAATGCGCGGCAGAAACGCTTGCGTAGCGTCAGCCCGAGCGCCCGGTTGATGCGGCTGCCGAATGGGGCATGAATGACCAGGTGCATGTCGCCGGTCTCATCGAAGAAGCGCTCGAGCACGATGCGGCGCTGGGTCGGCAGTCCTCCCAGCATCAGTTTCGCGGCCGCCAGATATTCCACCAGCTGCTGCGCCGCGAGCGCAGACAGTTGATGGCGTTCCATCGTCTGCTCGACGCAGCGTGCGATCGAATCCGTATCGGCCGACCCGAGCGCGACGTCCATCTGCTCACGCAGCGCCGACACCGCCGCCGACAGCTCCGTGCTGCGCGCCGGCGCCTCGCCGAGCCAGAACGGCATGGTCGGCGGCTGGCCACGCGCATCCTCGACCCGCACGCGACCGGCCTCCACCCGCAGGATCCGATAGGAACAATTGCCGAGCTGAAATACATCTCCCGCGAGACTCTCGACGGCAAAGTCCTCATTCAGCGTGCCGATGAAGGTTCCGCTCGGCTCGAGCACCACCTGGTAGTCGGCCGTATCGGGGATGGCTCCGCCGCAGGTGATGGCGGTCAGTCGTGCACCGCGCCGCGCGCGCAGCTGACGTTGCACGGCGTCGCGATGCAGGTAGGCGCTCTGGCGGCCCCGGCGCGTGGCGAAACCCTCGGCCAGCATGCGCACCAGCTCATCGAACCGCGACCGCTCGAGCGCGCGATACGGCCAGGCCCGTCGCACCAGCGCGTACAGCTCGTCCTCGCCGCAGGCGCGCGCACCCACTTCGGCAACCAGCTGCTGTGCCAGCACATCCAGCGGCTGTTGCGCAATGCTCAGCGCATCGAGCTCGCCGGCGCGCACCGCATCGAGCAGCGCCGTGCACTCGACCAGCTCATCGCGGCTGAGCGGCAGCAACCGCCCCTTGGGCACGCCGCCGACCGCGTGATTGGCGCGGCCGACGCGCTGCAGGAACGTCGAGATCGAGCGCGGCGTTCCGAGCTGGCAAACGAGCTCGACCTCACCGATGTCGATGCCGAGCTCGAGCGATGAGGTGGCCACCAGCGCCCGCAGGCGACCCGACTTGAGACGCTGCTCGGCGTCGAGTCGCTGCTCCTTGGCGAGGCTGCCGTGATGGGCGGCGAGCTGCTGCTCGCCGATACGCTCGCTCAAGTGACGCGCGACCCGCTCTACCATGCGGCGGGTGTTGGCAAAGATCAGCGTCGTGCGGTGCTGCTGGATCAGCTGCGCGAGCTGGTCATACAGGTGCTGCCAGACGTCTGCGGACATCACCGCCTCGAGCGGTGCATCGGGCAGCAGCAGCGCGAGATCGCGTGCGCGCACATGACCGGCATCGACGATGACGCAATCGGAGTGCTCGCCCGCGCCGACCAGAAATTGTGCGATCCGCCCGATCGGCTTCTGCGTCGCCGACAGGCCGATCCGCTGCAGCGGCCGCGCGCACAGTGCCGAGAGCCGCTCGAGCGACAGTGCCAGATGGGCGCCGCGCTTGTTACCCGCGAGCGCGTGGATCTCATCGACGATGACCGAGCGCACGGACGCGAGCAATCGGCGTCCCGACTCGCTGGTCAGCAGCAGGTACAGCGATTCGGGGGTGGTCACGAGGATGTGCGGAGGCCGACGAATCATCGCCTGGCGCGCAGCCGCCGGCGTATCACCGGTACGCACCTGTGCACGCACGGCGTGCGTGGGTAGGGCGAGCCGCTCGAGCTCGCTCGCAATGCCAGCCAAGGGCTGCTCGAGGTTGCGGTGGATGTCGTTCGAGAGCGCCTTGAGCGGCGAGACGTACACCACCTGGGTGGCATCCGGCAGCTCGCCGGCGATCGCCTGACGCACCAGCGCGTCGATCGCGGCGAGAAAGGCCGCCAGGGTCTTGCCTGAACCCGTCGGCGCGGCGATCAGGGCGTGTCGACCGCTGGCAATCGCGGGCCAAGCCGCGCTCTGCGCCGCCGTCGGCGCCGGGAAATGCGCGGCGAACCAGCGCTCGACCGCTGGATGAAACGGTAGTGCGGCCGCGCTGCGGCCGCAGTCGCTGTCACTGCTCATGGTCGATGAATTATCTCACGACGCGCTCGTAGCCACGGCCTTGCCGCGCGCGTAGCCACGCTCACGACGCGCTCGTGGTCTCCGTGCTCGGGAGAGCCCCGTCAGGCCTCGCCTGCGCTTCCGGTACGCGCGCGCACGGCAGCCACAGCGTGACACTCGCGCCGCCGTCCGGACGGCGCTTGACGTCCACATGGCCGCCCACCAGCTCGACGACCTGATGAATCTGCGTCAAGCCAAGGCTGACCCCTGCGCTCGTCGCGGGAGCGGGAGCGCCAGGGGCAGGCATCGGATCGGAACGACCGTCGGACACGTTGATCGTCACATACTCCCCGCAGTCGCCTCCTGACTGCGTGTCGGACCCGGGCAACGCCGCATTGGCGGTCTCGATCGACAGTGTTCCACCACCCGGCATGGCGTCACGCGCATCGGCGGCCAGATTCAACAGCGCCGCCTCGAGCTGCGCTCGATCGACGCTGGTCCACGGCTGGGTGCTGCCGAGCTTGTGCTCGAGCACGATGCTCTCGCTCAGCGTATGACGCAGCAGCTGCGCGGCCTGCGCGACCACCTCGTGCACGTTGGTCACACGCGATCCAACTGGCTCGTGGCGCGTGAAGCCGAGCAGGTGCTGCGACAGGCCCGCGGCCCGATCCGCATTGCGCTCCATCATGTCGAGCAACTGCAGCAGCTGCGGTTGATCCGCGAGTCGACCCTGCAGCACTCGAACGCAGTTCTTGATGACCTGGATCACGTTGTTGAAATCGTGCGCGACCCCGCGGCTGAGCCGACCGACCGCCTC